>CAMLGC010000003.1 GCA_946479505.1 uncultured Sphingomonadaceae bacterium | reverse complement strand
TCAACGACGAGCTCATCAAGCTCACCAACAATCCGTGGATCATCCGCCCGCCGCTCATCAACGAGCGGCTCGAGGTGGACGAGTGGGTGCTCATCAACGATTTCGGCGCGGTGGGCCACGCCGTCGCCCAGCTTCCCGACGACGAGTTCGTCCATCTCTGCGGGCCGAACGAGCCGCTGCCCAGGCGCGGCTCAATCACCGTGTGCGGGCCGGGCACGGGGCTCGGCGTCGCGCAGGTGTTCCGCGCGAAGGACCGCTACCACATCATCGAGACCGAGGGCGGGCACATGGACTTCGCGCCGCTCGACGGGATCGAGGATGCGATCGTCAAGCGGCTGCGCCAGACCTACACGCGCGTATCCGCCGAGCGCATCTGCTCGGGACCGGGCATCGTTCCGATCTACGAGACGCTCGCGGGGATGGAGCACAAGGCGGTCGAGCGGCACGACGACAAGACGCTGTGGAACATGGCGCTAGAGGGCAAGGACGATCTCGCCGTCGCCGCGCTCGACCGGTTCTGCCTGGCGCTCGGCGCCGTCGCGGGCGACCTCGCGCTGGCGCACGGCCCCAAGGGTGTCGTCATCGCGGGCGGGCTTGGTTTGCGCCTCAAGGACAAGCTGCTCGAATCGGGCTTCGGCCAGCGCTTTGCCGCCAAGGGCCGCTTCCAGGGGCTGATGAATTCGATTCCCGTCAAGCTGATTACCCATCCCCAGCCCGGCCTGCTCGGCGCCGCGGCTGCCTTCGCGCAGGAGCATAGTTTGTGAGCGACATCGAGACGATCATGCGCACGAGCCCGGTCATCCCCGTGCTCGTGATCGACGACGCCGGGACCGCGCGGCCGCTGGCCGAAGCGCTCGTCGCAGGCGGGCTCAAGGTGCTCGAGGTGACGATGCGCACGGCGTGCGCGCTCGAGGCGATCGGCGAGATGAAGAAGGTGGAGGGCGCGATCGTCGGCGCGGGAACGGTGGTCAACGCCGACCAGTTCCGCCGGGTGATGGACGCGGGCGCCGAGTTCATCGTCTCGCCGGGCCTCACCGAGACGCTCGGCCGCCCGATCGTCGAGAGCCGCGTGCCCTACCTTCCCGGCGTCGCCAACGCCGGCGACATCATGCGCGGGCTCGATCTCGGGCTCACGCATTTCAAGTTCTTCCCGGCCGAGACCTCGGGCGGATTGAAGGCGCTCAAGAGCCTCGCCGCGCCCTTCTACCAGTGCCGCTTCTGCCCCACCGGCGGGATCAGCGAAGCGACCGCGCCCGACTGGCTGGCGTTCGATCCGGTGCTGTGCGTCGGCGGAAGCTGGGTGACCGGCGGCACGATGGCCGAGGTCGAAGTCAAGGCGCGCGCCGCGGCAGGGCTGCGGCACTAGCCTCAGCTCGATCCGCGGACGACCAGCGTCGGCGCAAGCAGCATCGTGTCGGTGGGCTTACGCGCGATCTGGCGGATGAGCGTGTCGACCAGCATCTCGCCCGCGCGGCGATAATCCTGCGCGATCGTTGTCAGCGGGGGATGGCTCAGGCCGGCGGCGGGAATATCGTCGAAGCCGACGACGGCGACGTCCTCGGGCACGCGCAGCCCTGCTTCGGCGAGCGCGCGCAGCGCACCGAGCGCAATCATATCCGACGCGGCGAAGATCGCGTCGAAGCCGATGTCGCGATCGAGCAGGCGCCGCGCCGCTTCATAGCCCGAATCCTCGATCGTCAGCGCATCGACCTGGAGCGTCGGATCTGCCGCTAGCCCCCGCTCCTCAAGCACCTCGTACAATCCGCGATAGCGATCGCGCAACTCGGGATAATGGCCCGACGCATCGCCCAGGAACGCAATCCGGCGGCGGCCGCGTTCGATCAGATGCTGCGCAGCATCGCGCCCGCCCGCGACATTATCGCAGCCGATCGTCGTGCCGAGCGATTCGGCATCGACCGCCCCCCAGCGCACGAAATGCGTGCCTTGTCGGACGAGCTGCTCGAGCCGCGCGCGATAGAGCTCGTAATCGCCATAGCCCAAGAGGATGATGCCATCGGCCTTGCGGCTGTCCTCATAGTCCATGTGCCAATCGGACGAGAGCTGCTGGAACGAGGTGAGCAGATCATAGCGCAGCGCCGCGCAGGTGCGCAGGATCGATTCGAGCATCGAGAGAAAGAAGGGATTGATCGCCGAACCATCGGGCGACGGATCCTCGAAGAAGAGCAACGCCAGCGTGTTGCTCTGTCCGCGGCGCAACGACGAGGCGTTTTTGTCCACCGTATAGTTGAGCTGGCGTGCGACGGCCTCGACGCGCATGCGGGTTGCCTCGCTGACCGTGCGATCGCCGCGCAGCGCGCGCGACACGGTGGGCTGCGAGACGCCCGCGAGCGCCGCGATATCGAATGATGTGGGCTTCTCCGCGGACATCGCGGGCGTTCGCCTCCCCTTCTGCTGCGTGATGGGCCAGCCTAGCTCCCCGAGCCGCGCGAGGAAAGCGAGCGCTTGAATACGTATGCCGGAGGCTTGGTTTTGCGCGCCCATCCTTCCAAGACTGCGACTTGCGGGTGCCCGAGCGCCGGGATGGCCCGCAACAAGGGGAGGCGCGAGGTGTCGATTCGAGCAATCCTGGCGTGCGGGCTGCTGCTCGCCACCGCAGCCCCGCCGGGTGCCGCGGCGGCCGATGAAACGAGCGCCTATCGCGAGCGCCTGCCGCAGGACGAGGTGATCTATTTCGTCCTGCCCGACCGGTTCGCCAATGGCGATCGATCGAACGATCGCGGCGGCCTTTCGGGCGATCGGCTGGCGACCGGGTATGACCCGACTGACAGCGGCTTTTATCACGGCGGCGACCTGAAAGGGCTCACCGCAAAGCTCCCCTATCTTCAAGACTTGGGCATCACCGCCGTCTGGGTGGGGCCGGTCTTCAAGAACAAGCCCGTACAGGGACCGAAGGGGCACGAATCGGCCGCGTACCACGGCTATTGGATCACCGATTTCACCACCGTCGATCCGCATTTCGGGACCGAGGCGGATTTCCGCCGCTTCGTCGATGCTGCGCATGCGCGCGGGATCAAGGTCTATATGGACATCGTCGTCAACCACACCGCCGACGTGATCCAATATCGCGAATGCGGCGGGTGTGCGTACCGCAGCATCGCCGATTATCCCTATCAGCGCCGCGGCGGCGTGGGCGGCGCACCGATCAATGCGGGTTTTGCGGGCGACGAGGTGCAGACCGCGGCGAACTTCGCCAAGCTGACGCGCCCCGATTACGCCTACTCGCCCTTCGTGTCCGAGGCCGAGCGCAGCGTGAAGGTGCCCGCCTGGCTCAACGATCCGATCTATTATCACAATCGCGGCAATTCGACGTTTGCGGGCGAAAGCTCGACGATGGGGGATTTCGTCGGCCTCGACGATGTGATGACGGAGAATCCGCGCGTCGTTTCGGGGATGATCGATATCTATGCCTCGTGGATCGACCGGTTCGGCGTCGATGGCTTCCGCATCGATACGGCGCGGCACGTAAACCCCGAATTGTGGCAGGCCTTCGTCCCCGCGATGCTCGAACATGCGCGCGCTAAAGGCATTTCGCACTTCCACATCTTCGGCGAGGTCGCCGCGCCGGACGTCGCGCGGCTGGCCGAGCATACGCGCGTCGACAAGCTGCCTTCGGTGCTCGATTTCGCGTTCCGCCAGGCGGTGGACGAGACGGTCGCGGGCACAGGCGGCACCGATGCGTTCGCGGCACTCTTCAAGGGCGATTCGCTCTACGAGCACGGCTTCGACACCGCGGTCACGCTGCCGACCTTTACCGGCAACCACGATGACGGCCGCTTCTCGACCGCCGTCCGCAAGGCCTTTCCCGAGGCGAGCAACGCGGAGGTGCTCAAGCGCGTCGAGCTCGCCAACGCGATGCTGCTGACGCTGCGCGGCGTACCCACCATCTATGCAGGCGACGAGCAGGGCTTTATCGGCGACGGCCGCGACGGCGATGCTCGCGAGGATATGTTCGCCAGCAAGGTCGCGAGCTACAACGACAACGACCTGCTCGGCACCGACGCCACCACCGCGGCCGACAATTTCGACGAACGCCATCCGCTGTTCCGGCAGATCGCGGCGCTTTCGCACGTCCGCCTCTCCCACCCGGCGCTAACGCGCGGGCGGCAGATGCTGCGATTTGCGGACGACAAGCCCGGCCTCCTCGCGCTCTCGCGCTTCGATCCGGAGACGGGCCGCGAGATCCTGCTCGCCTTCAACACCTCGACCGCACCGATCGTAGCCAATGTCGAGGTGGAAGTGGGATCGACCCGCTTCGAGGCTCTGGCAGGCAGCGGCTGCCCCGTCGCCGCGAGCGCGCCGGGCAGCGCACGCGTGACGCTCGCGCCACTCGGCTATGCCGTCTGCGCCGCCGAGGTAATGCAATGAACGACGTTTCCGCCGCGGTCGCGCCGACGACCGCCGCCGATGCTGCCGAATGGTGGCGCGGCGCCGCGATCTACCAGATCTACCCGCGCAGCTTCGCCGATTCGAACGGCGACGGCGTCGGCGACCTGCCCGGGATCACGCGGCACCTCGATTATGTCGCGTCGCTCGGCGTCGACGCGATCTGGCTGTCGCCCTTCTTCACCTCGCCGATGAAGGATTTCGGCTACGACGTCGCCGACTACCGCGATGTCGATCCGATCTTCGGCACGCTCGCCGATTTCGACGCCCTGGTGACGCGCGCACACGAGCTCGGCCTCAAGGTCGTCATCGACCAGGTCTGGTCGCACACCTCCGATCAGCACGCCTGGTTCCGCTCCAGCCGCGCCGGCCTCGACGGGCCTCACGCCGATTGGTACGTCTGGGCCGACGCAAAGCCCGACGGCAGCCCGCCCAACAATTGGGCGTCGGTGTTCGGCGGCGCAGCCTGGCGCTGGGATGCGCGGCGCGGACAATACTATCTCCACAACTTCCTCGCCGCCCAGCCGCAACTCGATGTCCGGAATCCGGCGGTGCAGGACGCGCTGCTCGATATCGCACGCTTCTGGCTCGATCGAGGCGTTGACGGCTTCCGGCTCGATGCGATCAACTTCGCGATGTGCGACCCCGCGCTGCGCGACAACCCGCCCGCACCCGACGACGGCCGCATGCGGACGCGCCCCTTCGATTTCCAGCGCCACATCCACAACCAGAGCCAGCCCGAGATCGCCGATTTCCTCGCGCGCGTGCGGCAGGTGTGCGACAGCTATGGCGCGCGCTTCACCGTCGCCGAGGTGGGCGGCGCCGAGGCGCATCGCGAAATGCGGCTCTTCACCCAAGCCGGACGGCTCGACAGCGCCTATGGCTTCAACTTCCTCTATGCCGACCGCCTGACGCCCGCGCTCGTTCGTGACGCAATGGCCGAATGGCCCGAAGGCGCCGGTGTCGGCTGGCCGAGCTGGGCATTCGAGAATCACGACGCGCCGCGCGCGCTCTCGCGTTGGGCTACGCCCGAGCATCGCGCCGCGTTCGGGCGAATGAAGATGCTGCTGCTTGGCTGTCTGCGCGGCAACATCTTCCTCTATTATGGCGAGGAGCTGGGACTTACCCAGGTCGAGATCGCGTTCGAACATCTGCGCGACCCCGAGGCGATCGACAACTGGCCGCTCACGCTTTCACGCGACGGCGCGCGCACACCGATGCCGTGGCACGCCGGCGCGTCCGCGCTCGGCTTCTGCGTTGGGGAGCCGTGGCTCCCATGTGGCATCGATCACGACGCGCTCGCGATCGATCGGCAGGAGGGTGATCCCGGATCGATGCTCGCCTGGACGCGGCAGGTGCTCATGCTGCGCAGCACGCATGCAGCATTGCGCCGCGGTGGCTTGCGTGTGATCGAGGCGGGCGAGGCGCTGCTCGTGCTCGAGCGGACGGCGCCCGGCGAACGCCTGCTTTGCGCCTTCAACATGTCGGCGCACCCTATAGAGTGGGCGCCGCCGCGCGGTCGCGTGCTCATCGAGACCGGCGGCCATGCCGACGGCAGACTTTCACCCCATGCGGCGATGATCGTCGCAGACGAGGAGCGTAATTGATGTTCACACCCGCCCGCCTTGCGACCGCTTTCGCCGCGCTGATGCTCGCGAGCCCCGCCGCCGCTGACGTGGTGGCGAAGGCCGCCTCGCCCGACGGCGACGTGGTCGTCACCGTCAGCCTCGATGGCGACGGGCGGCCGATGTACGCGGTGAGCCGCGACGGCAAGCCCGTCATCACGGACAGCCGGCTCGGATTCCTCTTCACCGACGCGCCCAAGATGGAGCGCTATTTCAAGCTGATCGACGCCAAGACCTCGGCGAGCGACACGACCTGGACGCAGCCCTGGGGTCAGTGGACGACGATTCGCGACAATCATACCCAGCTCACCGTCCGCTTTCGCGAGGCCAAGGACCTCGAGCGCGAGATGGATATCGTTTTCCGCATCTTCGACGACGGCGTCGGCTTCCGCTATGTGCTGCCCGAGCAGCCCAACCTCACAACCGCGCACATCGCCGACGAGCTGACCGAGTTTGCGGTCGCGCAGGACGGCACCGCCTGGTGGATCCCCGGCGGCGAGTGGAACCGCTACGAATATCTCTACAACAAGACGCCGATCAGCAGCATCGCGCAGGCGCACACGCCCGTGACGGTGAAGCTGGAGGACGGCACGCACATCGCCTTTCATGAGGCTGCGCTCGTCGATTATTCGTCGATGTGGCTCCGCCGCGTTGAAGGCACCAAATTGAAGGCTGTGCTCGCGCCCGGCACCACCGCCGCGAAGGTGACGCGCGACACGCCGTTCGTAACGCCCTGGCGCACGATGATCATCGCCGACGACGCGGCCGGGCTCTATATGAGCCATATCGAGCTCAACTTGAACGAGCCCAACAAGCTCGGCGACGTCTCGAGCTGGATCCACCCCAGCAAGTTCGTCGGGGTATGGTGGAACATGATCAAGGGCGAATGGAGCTGGGCGACCGGCCCCAAGCACGGCGCGACCACCGAGCATGTGAAAACCTATATCGATTTTGCCGCCAAGAACGGCATCCGCGGCGTGCTGGTCGAGGGCTGGAACCCGGGATGGAACGGCGACTGGCTGGGCCACGGCAACGATTTCGACTTTGCGACGCCGACACCCGATTTCGACATCGATTATCTGAGCAAATACGCCGCTTCGAAGGGCGTCCACCTGATCGGGCACCACGAGACAGGCGGCGCCGTCAGCCATTACGAGGACCAGCTCGACCGCGCGTTTGCCTTCGCGCACGAGCATAATGAGGAAGTGGTCAAGACCGGCTACGTCACCGATGCGGGGCAGATCGAGCATGTCCTTCCCGACGGCACCGTGCTGCGCGAGTGGCATGACGGCCAGTGGATGTCGAACCACCACATCCGCGTGCTCGAGGCTGCGGCCAGGCACCACGTTTCGATCGACACGCACGAGCCGATCAAGGACACCGGCCTGCGCCGCACCTATCCCAACTGGCTCGCCCGCGAAGGCGCGCGGGGGATGGAATATAATGCCTGGCAGGGGAAAAACCCGCCCGAGCATGTCGCCAATCTGATCTTCACGCGCATGCTGTCGGGACCGATGGACTATACGCCCGGCGTGCTCAGCCTGACGGGTTCGGACGACAGCCCGATCCCCTCGACGATCGCCAAGCAGCTCGCGCTCTATGTCGTGCTCTATTCACCGGTGGTGATGGCGGCCGACACGCCCGAGAATTACGCGAAATACCCCAGTGCCTTCCAGTTCATCCGCGACGTGCCGACCGACTGGTCCGAAACGCGCGTGTTGAACGGCGAGGTCGGCGACTATGCCACGATCGTGCGCAAGCACCGCGGCGGCGAGGATTGGTATCTCGGCAGCGTCACCGACGAGAATGCGCGCACGCTCAGCGTGCCGCTCGACTTCCTCGATCCGGACCGCACCTATCGCGCCGAAATCTACCGGGACGGCCCCAGCGCCGATTACCGCACCGACAAGCGGCATTCGATCCAGATCGAGAAGCAGAATGTGACGAGTGCCGATACGCTCACCCTCGCGCTCGCACCGGGCGGCGGCGAGGCGGTGCGCTTCGTGCCCACCGGCAAAGGCAAGTAGCGCGCCCCGTGGACCCGGCGGGGCTCAGGGTCGTCATTCTCGGCGGGGGCACCGCCGGCTGGATGACGGCTTGCCTGATGGCGCGCGCCTGGCCGCGGGCGGCGGTCACGCTGGTCGAGGCGCCCGACATCCCGATCGTCGGCGTCGGCGAAGGCTCGACCCCGCAGCTCCGCGCCTTCTTCCGGCTGCTCGGGCTCGACGAGGCCGAGTGGATGCCCCGATGCCACGCGACCTATAAAGCTGGGATCGGCTTCGAAGGCTGGTCCGAGGCGCCGGGGTCCGAGCGCTATTTTCACCCGTTCGCGAGCACGCTCGACGTCCACACCGAGCCGCGCTTCCACTATAACGCGCTCGCCCGCCGCCGCGGCGCGGACGTGGACGTGCATCCCGACCGCTTCTTCCTCAACGCCCGCCTCGCCGCCGAGCGCCGCGCGCCGCTCCCTGCCGAGACCTTCCCGTTCGACGCCAGCTACGGCTATCATTTCGACGCACACCTCGTCGGCGAGGTGCTGCGCGACCATGCGGTGGCGCGCGGCGTCACGCATCGAAGAGCGAAGGTCGAGCATGTCGCCGTGTCGGAAACCGGCGAAGTCGAACACCTCGCGCTCGGCGACGGCGAGCACCTCACCGCCGACCTGTTCGTCGATTGCAGCGGCTTCCGATCGGTGATCGCGCAGCAGGCGCTGGGCGTGCGCTTCGTGCCCTTCGCCGAGAACCTGTTCAACGACGCCGCGGTCGTGCTCCCCACCCCGCCCGCCCCCGACGACACCGACGCGCAAACGCTCTCGACCGCGCTTTCCAACGGCTGGGCCTGGCGCATCCCGCTCAGGAACCGCCACGGCAACGGGTATGTCTATTCGTCGCGCTATTGCTCGGCTGACGAAGCGGAAACCGAGCTTCGTACGCATCTGGGGCTGCTCGACGATCCCACCCCCGCGCGGCACCTGAAGATGAAGGTCGGCCGCGTCGAGACGAGCTGGACGGGAAATTGCCTCGCGGTTGGCCTTTCGCAAGGGTTCGTCGAGCCGCTCGAAGCGACCGCGCTCCATGTCGTCCAGGCGACGGTCGAGGGGTTCATGCGTGCGTTCGAGGACGGCGGCTTCACGCCGGCGCATCGCGACGCCTTCAACGGTGACATCACCCGCCGCATCGAGGGCATCCGCGACTATCTCGTCGCGCACTATCGCCTCAACCGGCGCACCGACACCGATTATTGGCGCGACAATGCGGGGCATGACCGGCTTTCGGATTCGCTCAAGGCGCTGATGACGTGCTGGTTCACCGGCGGCGATCTGGTCGAGGAGATCGAGCGACAGGGAATCGCCGATATCTACTCGCCCGCATCGTGGACGTGCCTGTTCGCGGGCTATGGCCTTTTCCCCGACGCGGCCCGCCTGCGGCCCGCCGCCGACGCGGTCGATCTGCCGCAGCTTGATGATTTCCTGCACCGATCGGCGCAGAATTTCCCCGATCACCGCGCAGCGCTTACGGCGCAGGCGAGTCGCTGATCGGCTGGTGGGAAATTGGCGCGCCCGGAGCGATTCGAACGCCCGACCCTCAGATTCGTAGTCTGATGCTCTATCCAGCTGAGCTACGGGCGCGCGGGAAGTGGCCAGATAGCGGCCGCGATCGGATTGCGCAACCCCGTTGCGCACGCCTTTCGAGGTCCATAGATCGAAGCACATGAAAAGGCTTCCCGCCGGCGCGCTTGCTGCGCCCGTTTTGCTCGCCGGCTGCGCCGCGCCTGCGATCAATGCGCCCTCCCTGCTGCCGCGGCCGATCGAGAACGTCGGCTTCGAGGAGCCCGAGGCGAAACCGGTGGAGATCGTGCCCGATCCCGCGCTCGACGCCGAGATCGAGGAGGCGAGGCAGACGCTTGGCACTGCGGCGGCGGACTTTGGGGAGGCGGCCGCCAAGGTCGGCCCGCTGGTCGATGCGGCCGAGGGCGCAGGCATCGGGAGCGATGCGTGGCTCGATGCGCAGGTGGCGCTCGCCGCGCTCGACACCGTCCGCGCGACCAGCCTTGCGACGCTGAGCGACCTCGACCGGCTCGCGATCGAGCGCGGCGTCGCGGGCAAGCCGGCCTATCCCGCGCTCAACGCGCTGCGCACCGAGGCGCAGGCGCAGGTGCAGGCCGAATCGGAGCGGATCGACGACTTCGTCGATCGGCTGCCGCCGGGCTGACCCGCGCCTCACGGGCGGCCGATGCGATAGACGATGTGGCGCTTGAGCGGGCTTCCCTCGGCGACGGTCGGATGGTCGAAATCCTCGTCCGCGGCGCGGGCCATGCCGAGCCGGCCCATCAAGCCCCAGCTCCGCGTGTTGGCGAGGACGGTGATCGCGGCGATGCGCGGCGCATCGGTGTTGGCCCAGCCCCAGGCGAGGCTCGCCTGCGCCGCCTCGCGGGCATAGCCCTGCCCCCAATAGGCGCGGCCGAAGCGCCAGCCGATCTCGACATCATCGGCGATCGGCGTATCGGGCGCGCCGGGCTTGAGGCCGCAGAAGCCCAGCAGCGCGGCATCGGCGCGGCGCTCGACCGCCCAGAAGCAAAACCCGTGGCTTTCGAGATAGAGGTTCTGCCGATCGAGCCCGGCGTCGGTTTCCTCGCGGGACTGGAGCGGACCGAGGAAGCGCATCACCTCGGGATCGCTGCATTGCGCATGGAAGACCGGCCGATCGGCGTCGGTCCAGCGGCGCAGGAGGAGGCGCCCGGTTTCGATCATTCGCTCCCCCTTTTTTGCTTCCCCGAAAGGGAAGAAGAATGTCTCAGCCGTTCAGTAACCGCGCGGCATGTGCCGCATGGTATGTCAGCACGCCCGCGCAGCCGGCGCGCTTGAACGCCATCAGCGTCTCGAGCACCAACGCGTCGCGATCGCCCGCGCCGCACGCTGCGGCGGCCTCGATCATCGCGTATTCTCCCGAGACCTGGTACGCGAAAACAGGAACTTCAAAGGCGTCCTTCACGCGCGTGATGATGTCGAGATACGGAAGGCCGGGCTTGACCATCACGCTGTCCGCGCCCTCGTCGAGATCGAGCTCGACCTCGCGCAGCGCCTCCTGCCAATTCGCCGGGTCCATCTGGTAGGTCTTCTTGTCGCCCTTCAGAAGCCCGCGACTGCCGACCGCGTCGCGGAACGGGCCGTAGAAGCCGCTCGCATATTTGGCGGCGTAGGACATGATCTGGACGTTGACGTGGCCCTCTTCCTCGAGCGCCTCGCGGATGAGCCCCACGCGGCCGTCCATCATATCCGACGGGGCGATGATGTCGGCGCCCGCAGCGGCCTGGTTGAGCGCCTGGCCCACCAGCATCTCGGCGGTCGCGTCGTTGCGGACGTAGCCTGCATCGTCGAGCAGCCCGTCATGGCCGTGGCTGGTGTACGGATCGAGCGCGACGTCGGTGAGCACGCCCACCTCGGGCACCGCATCCTTGAGCGCGCGGATCGCCTGGCACATCAGGTTGTCGGGATTGAGCGCTTCCCGCCCGTCATCGGTGCGGCGATCGGGCTGGGTGTAGGGGAAGAGCGCGAGGCACGGGATGCCGAGATCACGCGCCTCTTTCGCGCGCGCGACGATATTGTCGACCGACCAGCGCGACACGCCGGGAAGGCTCGCGATCGGCTGCTCGACGCCCTTCCCTTCGACCACGAAGAGCGGCCAGACGAGATCGGCGGGGGTGAGCATTGTTTCGGCGTGGAGGCGGCGGCTCCATGCGGAGGCGCGGGTGCGGCGGAGACGGAGGGCGGGATAATGGCTCATGGCGTGATCCTGTGCGCCGCGCAGGCGGAGGAGGCAAGCGCCCCCGAGCCGACCGCACCTTTCAAACGCAGCGAATGCAGCGGCACGCCCCCGTCGGGTTTTCCATACCCAAAATTCGAAGTTCTAAAATAGGCCGACGTGCCGAAACGAGGGTGCGGTCGCATCGGGTCCGCTGTATCAAACCGGGCTCGTGTAGGACAGCGTGGAACCGCAATGACCATCCGATCGGCGGCGATGATCGTGAACGCCCAATCGCGCAAGGGCCGCGATGCGTTCGAGGAAGCATGCCGGGCGGCGGAGACGCTGCCCTTCAAGGTGGATGCGCAAGCGGTGCGCGATCCCGACCAGCTCGACGCGACGATCGAGCGGGCGCTGGCCAAAAAGCCCGACCTGATGATCCTGGGCGGCGGCGACGGCACGATCAGCGGCCTCGTCGATGCTCTGGTGGGGACCGGCACCGCGCTTGCCGTGCTGCCGCTCGGCACCGCCAACAGCTTCGCGCGCAGCCTGGGCATTCCGCTCGATATTCCGGGTGCGGTCGAGGTGATCCGATCGGGGCGGCTCAAGCGCATCGATCTCGGCATGATCGACGGCGACTATTTCGCCAATTGCGCCGCGATCGGGATCAGCCCGCGAATCGCAGAGACGGTGCCGCATGGCCTGAAAAAGGTGCTCGGGCGCGTCGGCTATATCGGGTGGGCGGCGCTGCAATATGCGAAGTTCCAACCGTTCACGCTGATCGTCGGCGAGGGTGTCGAGACGAAACGGCTGCGCGCGCTGGAGGTGCGCATTTCGAACGGGCAATATCAGGGCGGCACCGAGCTGGTCGACGAGGCGCGGGTCGATTCGGGCGAGATCGTCGTTCAGGCGGTGACGGGGCATTTCAAGCGGCGGCTGCTCAGGAATTGGGCGGCGAGCATGCTTCGGCTCGACGCGCGGCACGACGACACGGTCGATTTCACCGGCACCTCGATCCGGATCGCGACCGAACCGCCGCTGCCGATCTCGATCGACGGCGAGGTGCTCGCACACACGCCGGTGACAGCGCGGATCGCGGCGGGGGTGATCGAGGTGATGGTGCCGGCTGGACAAGGCTGACCAAATAGGGTTTCTTTCTCCAATCTTATCAAAGGGGAGAGCCATGAACCGTTTGCCACCGGCGATCGCCGGATGTGCGCTGTTGCTTGCCGGCAATGCGGCGGCACAGGACGCGCCCGACGATCCCGGCACGATCATCGTCCAGGGGATCGGCACCATCGAGACGCCGCCGGAGATCGCGACGGTCGCCTTCGCTGTGCGCGGCGAAGGCGAAACGGCGGATGCCGCTACCCAGGCGCTGGTCGATCGGCAGAAGGCGATTCTCGATGGACTGGCGCGGCTCACAACGGGCAAGATCGACGTCGACACCGACGAGGTCAGCCTCAATGCCTCACGCGCCGGCGATTGCCGAATCAGCCGCTACGGCAATACATCGGCGCGCTCGACCGGTGAATGCGCGATCACCGGCTATGTTGCGACGCTCCAGACGGCCGTACGGATGACGGCGGTGGCGGATGCGGGCACGGCGGTGGGTCTCGCCGGCCGCCTGGGCGCCGAACGGGCATCGATCGCCAGCTACACCCTGGGCGAAGATGCCGGTGCGCGGCGCCGCGCAACGGCAGCCGCACTGGCGGACGCCAAGGCACAGGCGCAGGCGATCGCCGCCGGCGCGGGCGAACGGCTGGGGCGCATCCTTTCGGTGCGCGACTCCAACGTCGCGCCTCCCGCGAGAGACATCACCGTTACCGGAAGCCGCGTTCCACCGCCGCCGCCGCCGCCGCCCCCTCCTCCGCCACCGATCGATGTCGATCTGCAACCCAGCCCGATCGAGACGACAGTGCGCCTGGCGGTGACCTACGCGCTCGGCGACTAACCGGCGGGCTTGAGCATCCCCGCCGGCTCCACCACCGAGTGCGCCTCGTCCTCGCATTCGGCGGTGGTCGGCACCGTCATCGCGCCCTTGCGCCACGGGCCCCAGCGATAATAAGCGATCGCGCCGATCATCGTGGCGAGCGAGCCCAGGGGGAAGCTCCACCAGATCGCGTCGGCGCCCCAATCGCCGATCAGCGCGGTCGCGAAGCCGATGCGGACCGGATACATCGCGACGAACAGGATCGCGAGCGGCCCCCACACCGCGCCGTTCGCGCGCACCGTGCCGAACAGGATCATCGTCACGCCGAACAGGACGAAGCCCCAGGTCGCGACGAGCTGGATATGGCGCGCGATCGGGAGCGCGGGGCTGTCCGACCCAAGGAACAGCGCGAGCACGGCGCGGTCGAAGATCGTGAGCAGCACCACCATCGCGCCGGTCAGCAGCACGTTGTAGCCGATGCCGAGGCGGGTGATGCGGCCGACGCGATCCCACCGCCCCGCCCCGATATTCTGCGCCGCCATCGCCGACACCGCCGCGCCGATCGCCATCGCGGGCATCTGGACATAGGCCCAGAGCTGCTGCGTGACGCCATAGGCGGCGGCGGTCTCGACTCCCTGGCGGTTGACGAGCCCGATCATCGCCAGCGCGGCGGTCGACATCACCAGCATCTGCGCGCCGATCGGCACGCCCTTGGCGAGGATCAGCCGGATCAGCGCGGGATCGGGCAGCAGGTAGCGCAGCTCGGCGCCCTTGAGACGGAGCGGGAGGCCCCGGACATGGATGTAGGCGGTGAGGCCGATCACCGAGACGCTGTTGCCGATCAATGTGGACATCGCCGAGCCGCCGATCCCCATCCGCGGGAACGGGCCGACGCCTTCGATGAGGAGCGGATTGAGGCCGCTGTCGAACAGCACGCTCAGCCCCATGAACCAGAGCGGCGTCATCGAATCGCCCGCGCCGCGCAGCGCCATCATCATCAGGATGAGCATCATCGAGGCAGGCAGGCCGAGGAAGATGACGCGGAGGTAGGTCAAGGCGAGCGCGAAGGCGTCTCCGGGGGTGGCGAGGAGGGTGAGGATTTCGGGGGCGAAGACGTAGCCGAGCGCGGCGACCACGATCGATCCGGCCAGCACGAGCCCGATCGCGGTGCCGAAGGCGCGGCGGGCGCCTTCGAGATCGTGGCGGCCGAAGCTCTGGCCGACGAGGATCGTCGCGGCCATGCCGAAGCCGAACACCGCGCCGAAGGTCAAAAACATGATGAGGTTGGCGTTCGACGTCGCCGCGAGCGCGCTCTCGCCGAGGAAGCGGCCGACCCAGATCGCGTTGATCGAGCCGTTCAAGGACTGGAGGACGTTCGACCCGAGCGTCGGCAGCGCGAAGATGAGGAGCGTGGCGCCGATCGGGCCGGAGGTGAGATCGCGTTGGCCTGATCTGGATGCCATGGTTCGCTCTACCCCCGTCATGCCGGACTTGTTCCGGCGGCGAGTCAGGTGTGTCGCTCCCCTCCCGCCCTGCGGGAGGGGTCGGGGGAGGGCTTGTCACAAACGCCGGCCCTCGCCATGCCCTCCCCTAACCCCTCCCGCAAAGCGGGAGGGAGATTGTCAGCCCAGCCGCGCCAGGGCGGCTTGGAGGCGCCCGACCTCGGCGGATTTTTCGGCATGATCCGCGCGGGCCTTTTCGACGGCCTCGGGCTTGGCGCGTTCGACGAAGCTGGGGTTGGCGAGGCGGGCGGCGAGGCTGTCGCGCTCCTTCTCCGCCGAAGCGATGCCCTTGGCGAGGCGGGCGCGCTCGGCGTCGAGATCGATCACGCCTTCGAGGGGGAGGACGAAGGTTGCTTCATCCACCACGACCTGCGCGGCCCCCGCGCCGGGTGCGGCCACATCGGCCAGATCAACGCGCGCGAGGCGGCCGAGCGCAGTTGCCTGCCGGGTGAGCCGGGCTTGCGTCTCGGGCGCAGCATCGCGGACGTGGAGCGGCAGGCGCGCGCCGGGAGGGACGTTGAGCTCGGTGCGGGCAGTGCGCAGCTCCGAGACGAGGTGGATCAGCCAATCGATCTCCTTCACCGCATCGGCGTCGATCGACCGCGCATCGACCTGGGGCCAGTGCGCTACGATCAGATCGTGATCGCGTGCGCCGAGGGCGTGCCACAGCTCCTCGGTGATGAAGGGCATGAAGGGGTGGAGCAGCACCAGAATCTGGTCGAGCACCCAGCCGGCGACGGCGCGGGTTTCTTCCTCATCCCCCTCCCGCTCGCGGGAGGGGTTAAGGGAGGGCGTGTTTGCAGGTTCGGCGGACTCGTCAACATGCCCTCCCCCGGCCCCTCCCGCGCGCGGGAGGGGGGAAAGAACAGGCTTGATGAGCTCCAGATACCAGTCGCAGAAGCGGCTCCAGACGAAGTGGTAGATTGCGTTGGCGGCGCCGTCGAAGCGGAGGTCGGCGAGCGCGAGATCGACAGCCTGGATCGTCTGAATCGTCTCGGCGATGATCCATTTGTTGACTGCCAGCGTCGCTTGCGGAGCGTCGAGCGTGGTGCTCGCGCCGATGCCGTTCGCCTGGCAGAAGCGCGCGGCGTTCCAGAGCTTGGTCGCGAAGTTGCGATAGCCCTCGACTCGTTTCTCATCCATCTTGATGTCGCGGCCCTGGCTCTCCATCGCCGCCATGAAGAAGCGCAGCGCATCGGCGCCGTAGCGATCGATCAGGCCGAGCGGATCGACGGTGTTGCCCTTGGATTTGGACATCTTGGCGCCGTCCGCAGCCCGGACGAGGCCATGGAGATACAAGGTCTTGAAGGGCACATCGCCTAAGAAGTGCAAACCCTGCATCATCATCCGCGCATCCCAGAAGAACAGAATGTCGAAGCCCGAGATGAGGACGTCGTTGGGGTAGCGGCGACGCCACTCGCCCCCGCTCCCGCTTGCGGGAGGGGGTTGGGGGGTGGGCTCACGCTCACCATTGGCGCTATCGCTCGTATTGGCCGGGAGCCCACCCCCGGCCCCTCCCGCTTGCGGGAGGGGAGAAGAACGGTCGGGCCAGCCCAGCGTCGCGAAGGGCCAGAGGGCGGAGGAGAACCAGGTGTCGAGGACGTCCTCGTCGCGGCGGAGGGAGACACCCTCGCCGGCCTGGGCCTGCGCGTCCTCCTCGGTTTCGGCGACGAAGACGCGGCCGTCTTCGGCATACCAAGCAGGAATCCGGTGCCCCCACCAGAGTTGCCGCGAGACGCACCAGGGCTGAATGTTTTCCATCCAGTTGAAGAAGGTCTTTTCCCACGTCTTGGGGACGATCTCGATCGCGCCCGAGCGGACCGCCTCGATCGCGGGCTTGGCCAGCGTTTCGGCGTCGACATACCATTGATCGGTGAGCCAGGGCTCGATCACCACGCCCGATCGGTCGCCATAGGGGGTCTGGATGACGCGGTCCTCGACGCGGTCGAGCAGGCCCGCCATGTCGAGCATCGCCACCACGCGGTCGCGCGCTTCGAAGCGGTCGAGGCCGAGCAGGTCGTCGGGGATGCGGCCGTCGGCGGTCTGCGTCACCTTGGCTTGGGCGTCGAGCATGTTGAGCATCTCGGCCGGCTTGAACCCGGCGCGCTTGCCGACCTCGAAATCGTTGAAATCGTGGCCCGGCGTGATCTTGACCGCGCCGCTCCCGAGCTCGGGATCGGCATGCTCGTCGGCGACGATCGGAATCTCGCGGCCGGTGATCGGCAGGCGGACCTTCTTGCCGATCAAATTTGCGTAGCGCGCGTCGGTCGGGTGGACCGCGACCGCCATGTCGGCGAGCATCGTCTCGGGGCGGGTGGTGGCGACGTGGACGACGCCCGAACCGTCCGCGAGCGGGTATTTGAGGTGCCAGAACTTGCCTTGCACCTCGCGTGTCTCGACCTCTAAGTCGCTGATCGCGGTGCCGAGGCCCGGGTCCCAGTTCACCAGCCGCTTGTCGCGGTAGAGCAGGCCTTCATTGTAGAGATCGACGAAGACCTTGAGCACGGCTTTCGAGAAGCCCGGATCCATCGTGAAGCGTTCGTTGGCCCAATCCATCGAGCAGCCGAGACGGCGGAGCTGGCGGGTGATCTGGCCGCCGCTTTCCGCCTTCCACTGCCAGACGCGGTCGACGAATTGCTCGCGGGTGAGATCGGTGCGCCTCTCGCCCGAAGCCGCCATCTGCCGCTCGACGACCATCTGCGTCGCGATGCCGGCATGATCGGTGCCGACCACCCACAGCGCGTCCTTGCCCTGTAGCCGCGCATGGCGGACGAGGATGTCCTGGAGCGTGTTGTCGAGCGCGTGGCCGATGTGCAGCGAACCCGTGACGTTGGGCGGCGGATTGACGATCGTCCACGGCTCGGCGTGAGGGCGCTCGGGATGGAAGAGCCCCCGCTCCTCCCAATGCGCGTACCAGCGCTGCTCGATTGATCCGGGATCGAAGGTCTTGGGAAGCTCGCTCATGGAACGAGTCCTTAGCGGCGGCGGGCGGGCTTCGCCAAGCCTCGCGTCGCGCGGAGGGCGCGAATTACTCCTGCCCGGTGATCCGCGTGATCTCTCGCGCCACCATCTTCTCGACGAGTTCGGGCAGGTTGGCGTCGAGCCAGTCGCGCAGCATCGGGCGGAGCATATCCTCGACGAGCCCCTGGAGCGTGTCGCTGCCGGCGGCATCGGGCTTCACGACGAGGCGCGAGAGCGATTCGAGCGCGCCGCGGCTCGCCTGCGCCGCCTGTTCGGACAGGATCTGCTCGCGACGGCCCTGCGACGTCAGCGTTGCGTCGGGCTTGGGGGTCGGCACCGGATCACTCAACTCCAGAATTTCGTCGCTTTCCTCGTCCGCGGCAGCGGGAGGCGGCGCTTTCGGCTCGGGCGCCGGGCGCGCGGCACGGCGCGCCTTGGCAGACGCGGAAACGTCGCCTTCTTCGGCGATGATGCGCTTGATGGAGGACAGGATGTCTTCCATCGACGGCTCGGCGCTCACGTCCCCCATTCTCAACCCCACGCGCATGGGACCGCCTACGGGCGGTCGGGTAGTGTGTCACCTGCGGGATTCGCAGGCGTGCTGTCAACCGGCGTGTCGAGCAGCGGCTCGAGCGCATCGTGAACCTCGGCGCCCTGCGCGGGCGTACCGGCGGTGCTGGTGGCGACCGCCTCGGGCGTGGGATCGCTGCCCCAATCCCAGATCCGATTGTGGACGCGCTCATAGTTCGAGACGGGATCGTAGAGAACGCCGCCGTCGAGCCCGAGGTCGCGCGCCTCGGCCTTGCCCATGTCGGCGAGCAGCGTGAAGCCCGCGACATAGGCGTCGCGCCGCGCGGTGACGAGCGTCACCTGCGCGTTGAGGAGCTCCTGCTCGGCGTTGAGGATGTCGAGGATGGTGCGGTTGCCGACGCTGTTCTCGGCCCGAACCCCTTCGAGCGAGAGCTTGTTCGCGCTCACCGCTTTCTCCGACGATTCGATCACCTGTTGCGCCGATTGCCACACGGCGTAGGCCGAGCGCGTGTTCGCGATGACCGTGCGCTCGACATCGATCGCGTGCTCGATTGTCTGGCTGTGCTGCGCCTGCGCCTGACGCACCTGTGCGGCGGGGCGGCCGCCCTGGAAGAGCGGAATCGAGATCGAAACGCCCGCCGTCGCACCGGTGCCCGAATTCTGCACCTCCGACGCGCCTTCGCCCGTGCCCGAATTGAGATAATTGAAATACTCGCCACCGCCGACGAGGCTGACCGACGGAAGCCGCTGCCCCTTGGCGACGCCGACATCGAAGCCCGCCGCCTTGCTCTCCTTGACCGCAGCGAGCAGCACCGGGTTATTCTCAAGCGCCACGTCGACCGCGGAGTCCGAACTGGGCGGAAGGCCGGGAAGTCCTGGCGGCGGCGCAAGATCGCCCGGAGGCGATCCGACCAGACGAACGTAATCCTCGCGGCTGGTAATGAGGTTCGCCTCGGCGGTCTGGAGGTCGCTGCGGGCGAGCGCGAGCCGCGCCTCCGACTGCGCCACGTCGGTGCGCGTCAGGTCGCCGACCTGGAACCGGTCCTGCGTCGCCTGGAGATTGACCTCAAGAACATGGAGGTTCTGCTGGTTGAGCGCGACGATCGCCTCGTCGCGGATTACATTCATATAGGCCGCGACGACGGCGGAGAAGAGATCGGACTCGGTGCCGCGCAGGTTCTCACGCCCCGCGCCGACGCGCGTCTTGGCGGCCGCGACCGAGTTGCGGATAGCGCCGCCGTTGAACACCGGCAGCGACACGCTCGCGCGCGCATTCACGGAACGCGGCAGCGAGATGAACTGGTTCGTCGCCGAGCGCAGGGTCTCGGTATAACCGCCGTCGAGCGACACCGACGGCAGCCCGTAGGAGCGCGCGATCGGCACGTTCTCGTCGATCGCACGCAGATTGGCGCGCTCGGCGCTGAGCGTCGGGTTGGTCTGATATGCCTTGAGCAGGGCTTCGCGCAGCGTGTCGGCCGATGCCGGCGTCGCCAACAACGCGAGCGCCGCGCCGCCGAGAAGGGTCATTCGAAGGGTCAAGGCGATCCTCACCGTCAGAATTTGAATGTTTTGGGAGTCGAAAAGCCGGGCAACGGCACGCAATAGACGTCGGCGAAGGGGCGCAGGCCGAAGCCGCCCTCGCTGCGCCGCCCCGCCGCGAGCCGCGTCACGCCGCGATCGATGATGCCGGAGGCGACCCTGCCGCCGGGCTTGACCTGCGCGATGAGCGCGTCGGGCAGATGCTCGACCGCGCCATCGACGACCAGAACGTCATAGGGTCCCTCCCCGGGCACCCCCGCTTCGAGCGGCCCCTCGATGAGCGTCACCCTGCTGTTGCCCGCGAGCGCGGCGCGCGCCGATTCGGCGAGGCCGGAATCGGATTCGACCGCGATCACCCGTGCCGCGATCTCGCCGAGCACGGCGGCGGCATAGCCACCCGCCGCGCCGATCAGCAGCACCGAATCGGTCGGTACGACGGCGGCGGCGGTGAGCAGCCGCCCGGTCGACATCGGCAGGTTCGCTTCGCGATTGCGGCCGAGCGGCACCGGCGTGTCGCGATAGGCGAGCCGCGCCGCCTCGGCCGGCAGATAGGCTTCGCGCGGGACGCGCAGCATCGCGGCGATCACGCGCGTATCGTCGACCGCATTGGTGCGGAGCTGGCTCTCCACCATGGCCTGGCGCATACCGGCGAAATCGGGTGTCAGGGTCGCTTGCTCGATCATCGTCCTGTTCCTGTCGCACAACTGTTTTAGCCATGCAATACACTTGTTGACCAGAGCGGCTTGTATCGTGCGCCCCCTGCCCCGCCAAGGATACATGGGGATTTTGCCAGCGGATGGTGAACACGCGGCCTGCTTTCGTTCGGGCGGTTGACATGGCGCCGGGCTCCGCGCATCTGCGCTCGTTCCGGCCCGATGGCGGAGTGGTTACGCAGAGGACTGCAAATCCTTGCACGCCGGTTCGATTCCGGCTCGGGCCTCCAGCTTCTTGTCCACGAAGGCGTTTGACGCGATGACGGCAGCGCCGGCCACCGGCCTCGAACGCATCCTTCTCGACAATCGCACGCGGCTGGTGCGCTTCCTCGCGGCGCGCGGTGCGGGCGACGAGGCCGAGGACGTCTTCCACGAGCTTTGGCAGAAGATCGCGGGGCTGCCGGCCAAGCCCGTCGCGCAGCCACTCTCCTACCTTTTCCGCGCCGCCGAGAATCTGATGCGCGACCGCCACCGCGCCAACCAGGCGCGCGAGCGGCGCGAGCAGGACTGGCAGGAGAGCGATGGCGCGCCCGCCCCGTCGCCCAGCGGCGAGCGCGTGCTCGTCGACCGCGAGCGGCTGCGCAAGGCCGAAGACGTGCTTGCAGGGCTCGGCGAGCGCGCCGACGCCGTCTTCCGCCGCTATCGGCTCGAGGGCATCGGCCAGGCCGAGATCGCGCGCGAGCTGGGGGTAAGCCTGAGCACCATCGAGAAGGATTTGCAGAAGGCGTATCGCGCGCTGGCCGAGCTTCGGGAGCAGTTCGATGCGGAATGAGACGTATTGCTCCGTCCTTTCGGAGTCATGGGCATGAGCGCACCTTCGAACGAGCTCCGCGAAACGGCGCGCCTGTGGGCGATTCGCGCCGCCGACCCGGCGTTCGACGAGTGGGATGCCTTTACCGACTGGCTCGCCGCCGATCCCGCGCACGCCCCCGCTTTCGACGCAGCCTGCGACGAGAACGAGCGCGTCGATGCGCTGTTCGACATTCCCGCGGCACCGCTGCCGGTGATCGAGCCGCGGCCGACCCGCCGACGGGCGCTGTGGATCGGCGCGGGCGGCGCGATCGCGGCGGCGCTCGCGGTGACGGTCGGCCTCGAAATGACCGGACCGGCGGCCGCGCCCTACACGATCGAGACCGCGCCGGGCGCCCGGCGGACGATCGCGCTCGCCGACGGATCGACGATCGAGCTCAACGGCGACACCCGCCTGGTGCTGGACAAGACCGCGCCGCGGCTTGCGAGCCTCGAACGCGGCGAGGCGTTGTTCAACGTCCGGCATAATGCCGACGACCCGTTCGTGGTCACGGTCGGCGAGGACCGGCTGGTCGATGCCGGCACGGTGTTCGACGTGACCCGCGACCGCCAGGCGACGCGGGTGCAGGTCGCCGAGGGCAAGGTGATCTACAACCCCGATACGAACAATCTGCCGCTCGACGCCGGCGCGACGCTGGTGATCGAGCCCGATGCGGTGACGCTGGGTCGGATGCCGACCGGCGATATCGGCGGGTGGCGCCACGGCGCATTCGCCTATGCCAACACGCCGCTGCGCAGCGTTGCCGCCGATCTGTCGCGGAGTCTCGGCCGCCGAATCGCGGTCGCGCCCGCCATCGCCGAGCAGCGCTTCACCGGCACGATCGCACTGGACGACGAGAGCGCGGGCGCGACGCTGACACGGATCGCGCCGTTGCTCGGGGTCGTGCCGCAGCCTAAGGGCGACGGCTGGACCCTGACCAGCCCGAACCGTGCGCAGCCTTAGCCACTTTATCGCTCCGTTTGCCTTCGTGGCCGCCCTCGCCGCACCGGCGCAGGCCGGACAGCGCGCGCGCATTTCGGTCCACGAAACCCGGCTGGACCGCGCGATCATCGCGATCGGCAAGCAGACCAGCACCAGCATCGGGCTGCGCGATCGCAGCCTCGCTGGCTTGCGCGTCGGCCCGGTCGACGGCAGGCTGAGCGCCGCCGAGGCGCTCGAGCGGCTGCTTGCCGGCACGCCCGCGCGCGCGCGGCGCGTTGCGGCCGACACGTTCCTGATCGAGCGCGCGCCGGTCGCTCGCCCCGCAGCGCCACGACCCGCGCCTGCTCCCCCACCGGCACCTCCGCCCGAGGACATCATCGTCACCGCGAGCAAACGCGAGACCCCGCTTTCCGAATTCGCGGGCACGGCGACAGTGATCGACGGCAGCGCCCTTTCGGCCGCCGAGGCGGGGCTCGGTACGCAGGGCATCGCCAACCGCGTCGCGAGCCTTACCTCGACGCATCTGGGGCCGGGCCGCAACAAGCTTTTCATCCGCGGCATCGCCGATTCGAGCTTCACCGGACCCACCCAGTCCACCGTCGGCCAATATTGGGGCAATGCGCGGCTGACCTACAGCGCGCCCGATCCCGATCTGAGGCTCTACGACGTCGCCTCGGTCGAGGTGCTCGAGGGCCCGCAGGGCACGCTCTATGGCGCGGGCTCGCTCGGCGGGATCGTCCGCGTCGTGCCGATGCCGCCCGATCTCGACCGCATCGGCGGCGGCGGCTGGGCGGGCGTGCAGGCGACCGGGCATGGCGACCCCGGCGGCGACGCGGGCGCGATCCTCAACGTGCCGATCGCCACCGGAACCGCTGCGTTCCGCGGGCTCGTCTATGGCGGGATCGATGGCGGCTATATCGATGATCGCCTCCGCGACGAAAAGGACGTCAATCGCGTGCGCACCTTCGGCGCGCGCGGCGCCGTGCGGATCGCCGCGTCCTCCGATTGGACGGTGGACCTGTCGGGCACCTTCCAGAGCATCGATGGCGACGATGCCCAATATGCCGATCGCGCAGGCGATGGCCTGAGCCGCGCGAGCGCGGTCGCGCAGCCGTTCCGCAACGAGTACCTGCTCGGCGAGCTGGCGATCCGCGGGAGAATCGGCGACATCCGGCTCGTCTCGGCGACCGGCGTATCGGACCAGTATGTCGCCGAGCGGTTCGACGCCACGACCGGGGACACGCCGCACGCCTTCGATCAGACGAGCAAGATCCGCATGGTCTCCTCCGAAACGCGGTTGTCGCGGCGCGCGGAGGACGGGAGCGGCTGGCTGATCGGCGTCAGCCTGCTCCATAACAGCGCGACGCTGCGGCGCGAGATGGGGGTGGCGGCGATGCTCGCGCCCGCCCCCGGGGTCGCCAACCAAACCGACGAAGCCACGCTGTTCGGCGAGGCGACGATCGCGCCGATCGAGGGTCTCGCGATCAGCGCGGGCGGGCGGATCACCTATTCGTGGCTCTCGGGCAGCGCCGAGGACGTGCCCGCCTCCTTCGCGTTCCGCTTCGACGGCGCCGCGCGCGCGAGCCGGGGCGAGTGGCGGGCGCTGCCGTCGGTTTCCTTCCTCTACAGCCCCGCGGACCGGCTCGCGCTGTTCGCGCGCTACGAGGAAGGATACCGGCCGGGCGGGCTTTCGATCGACAGCGACTTCATCCAGCGCTTCCAGGGCGACCGCGTCGGCACCGCGGAAGCCGGGCTGCGCTATGGCGGCGCGACCGACGACCGCTTCGACATCGCCGTCTCGCTCGCCGCCACGCGCTGGAGCGACATCCAGGCCGATCTGATCGACGGCGTCGGATTCCCGACCACCGCGAACATCGGCGACGGGCGCATTCATTCGGCCGGAATCAGCGCGGCGTGGCGGCCCGTGCCCGCGCTCAGGCTCGACGCGTCCCTATATCTCAATGACAGCAAGGTGACGGCGCCCGCGCCGGTGCTGCTCGCCACCTTCGCCCCCGCGTTCGACGGGCGCGCGCCGGCGCTCGCCGCCGAGCAGATCGCCGATTCGCTCCCCAACATCGCCGGGGTGAGCGCGCGTGCCGGGTTCGACTATGCGACCGAGCTTCCGAACGACCTGCTGCTCCGGCTGAGCGGCTATGGCCGCTATCTCGGCAAGTCGCGGCTCGGCATTGGGCCAAGGCTCGACCAGCCGCAGGGCGACCTGCTCGACACGGGGCTCGAACTCAGGGTCGGCCGCGCGGGGCGCGTGGTCTCGCTGGGCGTCACCAACCTGTTCGACACGCGCGGCAACCGCTTCGCGCTCGGCAGTCCCTTCCTGCTCGATCAGGAGGAGGCGATCACGCCGCTCAGGCCCCGCACGGTTCGGCTCGGCATCGAGATCGGATTTTAGGCGTGGTTACGGGATCGGCGATGCCGATCCGTCTCGCTCCCCGAAACCAAAGGTTCAAAGGGAGCGACATGCGTAGTCTTTTGAGTACCACCAGCCTGACCTCGATCGCCTTGCTCGCCGCGCTCCCCGCCGCGGCGCAGACCACCATCGAAACCAAGGTCACCACGCCGATCAGGACCTCGACCGCCGATCACGGCGCGCCCGACGACATCAAGATCACGGACAAGGGATCGGTCGCGCCGACGGGCGGCACCGCGGTCACGCTCGACAGCGACAACAACGTGGCGAATGCGGGCACGATCCAGGTGACGGGGGCGAACGGCGCGGTCGGGATCGGCGTGACCGCGGGCGGCAGCGGCGCGATCGTCAACAGCGGCAAGATCGTGCTCGACGAGGACTATACCGCCAAGGACGCTGACGACGACGGCGAGATCGACGGGCCATTCGCCAAGGGCAGCAACCGCTTCGGCATCCGCACCAGCGCGCCCTTTACCGGCAGCATCGCCAATTCGGGTACGATCACGGTGGAAGGCAACGAGTCGGGCGGCATCGTTCTGGGCGGGCCGCTCACGGGATCGCTGACCACCAGCGGCACCGTTGAGGTCACTGGCGACGAGTCGGTCGGCGTCCGCGCCGGCGACGTATCGAGCAACGTCACGATCGGCGGCACCGTCAAGGTGCAGGGCGAGAACGCCGTCGGCGTGTCGCTGGACGGCGACATCGGCGGCGCCGTGATCTTCCAGGGTGCGGTCTCGACCACCGGCTACCGCTCGACCAGCCTCCCGTCCGCGACCGACAAGCTCGATGCCGACGACCTGCTCCAGGGCGGATCCGCCGTGCGCGTGGCCGGCAATATCGATGGCGGGCTGATCTTCGCCGCGCCGCCCGCGGACAATGACGAGGATGAGGACGACGAAGACGGCGACGGCATCGACGACGCCAAGGAAGGCACCGCCGCGATCGCATCCTATGGCGCCGCGCCGGCGCTCGAGATCGGCTCGGCCACGCGCGACATCGCGTTCGGCGCGGTCGCGGGCGACGAGGGCGGGCACGGGCTCGTCATCGACGGCGGCATCGGCAGCAGCGGCGTCTATGCCGACGTGGACGCGGTCGCGGTGTCGATCGGCAGCGGCGGTCATGCGGTCGATCTCGCGGGCGGCATCTCGGTGGGCGGCACGATCGCCGCGCAGGGCCAGGCGAGCGCCACCGCGCTGCGCATCGGCGCCGGCACTTCGGCCCCCGACATCACCGTTACCGGCGGCATCGGCGCCAAGGGGGGTAGCGGCGCCGGCGACATTGCGCGCGCGATCGACATCGCCGCGGGCGCGGCCGTCACCCACCTCGTCAACAGCGGCACGATCAAGGCCTCGACCAGCGGCAAGGGCGTGGCAACGGCGATCCGCGACGGCGCGGGCGGGCTCGACCTGATCGAGAATTCGGGCGCAATCTCGGCCTCGACCTCGGACACAACCGCCGACGCGATCGCGATCGACCTGTCAGCCAACAACGGTGGTGCGACGATCAAGCAGCTTGCCGTCGAGGAAAGCGATACGCCCTCGATCGAAGGCGACATCCGCTTCGGCACGGGCAACGACGTGCTCGATATCGCCGACGGCAGCGTCGCGGGCACGGTGACCTTCGGCGCGGGCGCGAACCGGCTCGCGCTGTCGGGCGACGCCAGGCAGTCGGGGAGCGTCGCGTTCGGCGCGGGCGCCGACACGCTGAGCCTCGCGGGCGCCTCGCAGCTTGGGGCCGACGTCGATTTCGGCGGCAGTGCGGACATCCTGTCGATGGCCGAGGGGACGCTGTTCACCGGAAAGCTCACCAACAGCGCGGGCGTGGCAGCGACCGTCTCGGGCACGCTCGATCCGACCAACACCGGCAGTATCGCGCTTGCCTCGCTCGACGTCGGCGCCAAGGGCGTGCTGGGGGTCACGATCGATAGCGAGAACGACACCAACACAATCTATCAGGTCGCGGGCGCCGCAACCTTCGCCGAAGGATCGACCGTGCGGGTGCATCTTACGAGCATCGCCGGGTCGATGGGCGATCATGTGATCGTCGACGCCGGCACGCTGACCGGCGGCGACACCGTCGTGAGCGCCGACACCGAGCTGCCCTTCCTCTTCAAGAGCAGCCTGTCGAGCGACGCCGATGCGGGCACCGTCACGCTCAGCATCGATCGCAAGAACGCGACCGAGCTCGGCTTCAACCGCTCGGAGGCGAGCGCCTACGACGCCGTCTTCGCGGCGCTCGACGCCGACGAGGAAATCGCCGGCGCCTTCCTGGCGATCGACGACGGCAACACCTTCCGCGACCGCTATCGCAGCTTCCTGCCCAATCATGCCGGCGGCCTGTTCGAATCTGTAACGCAGGCATCGCGGGCTGCTGCCCGCTTCCTCGGCGACTACCAGCCGATGGCGAGCAGCGGCGGCTGGAATTTCTGGATTCAGCAGATCGCCTGGGGAACGTCGAAGGACCTCGGCGACACCGCCGCCTACGACATCGGCGGCTGGGGCGCGACCGCGGGGATCGAGCATGCGCTCGGCGGCGCGGGCTTCCTCGGCGTCACGATCGGCGCCGCGATGGGGCATGACGACGACGGCTCGACCGACAACGAGGTCTCGACCGAGCAATACGAGATCGCCGGCCATTGGCGCGGGCGCTGGGGCGGCTTCGGGCTCGCGCTGCGCGGCGGCATTGCCAAGGTCGATTTCGATGGCCAGCGCCGCTTCGACACCGCCGACTTCAGCCGCGTGGCCGCGGCGGATTGGGGCGGCACGCTCGCCTCGGGCATCGCCCGCGCCTCGTACGACATCGCGATCGGCAAGCGGCTCCACCTGCGGCCCGCCGCACAGTTCGACTATTACAAGCTCACCGAGGATGCACACACCGACCAGGGCGGCGGCCCCGCCTTCAACCTGATCGTCGACGAGCGGACCAGCGACGAGGCGACCGCCTCCGGCCTGCTCACGCTGGGGTATGATCTCGGCAATCTCGACCCCGCCGACGGCTGGTTCCGGATCGAGCTCGAAGGCGGCCGGCGCGAGATCGTGGGCGGCTCGATCGGCGCGACCACGGCGCGTTTCGAGAATGGCGATCCCTTTACGCTCGCGCCCGGCGACCGGACAAGCGGGTGGCTCGGCCGCATCCGTGCGGGCGGCGGCGCGGGGCGGTTCAGCATCACCGGGGAAGCGGGCGCCGAAGAGCAGCTCGGCCACGCCGCGGTGTCGGCGCGCGTGTCGCTCAACTTCGGGTGGTGAGGTTGAATCGACGGGAACTTGCTCTAGGCAGAGAGCCGACGTCTTTCTGACACGGAGCAAATTGCATGCGGAGCGCCGGCACCCTTCTCACCCCCGTGGTGCTGGCGCTCGCGGCCTGTGCTCCGCAAACCATCACGGCCCCCACCCAGCCGATCTCCGACCGGGCGCTCGACACGTCGAGCGCCGCGGCGGTCGATTGGCGCGCGAGCACCCCCGTCACCGCGCCGCATGCGATGGTCGTCACCGCGCAGCATTTCGCGACGCAGGTGGGCGTCGACATCCTCAAGCAGGGCGGCAATGCGATCGATGCCGCGGTCGCGATCGGCTATGCCGAGGCGGTGGTGCATCCGTGCTGCGGCAATATCGGCGGCGGCGGATTCATGACGATCCATCTCGCCTCGGGCGAGGACCTGTTCCTCGATTTTCGCGAGAAGGCGCCGCTTGCCGCCACCGCGACGATCTTCCAGGACGAGAACGGCAACGTCGTTTCGGGGCGCAGCACCGGCACCTGGCTGGGCGTCGGTACGCCGGGCACGGTGATGGGGCTCGACGAGGCACTCAAGCGCTATGGCACGATGCCGCTCGACAAGGTGATCGCGCCCGCGATCCGGCTCGCCGAGCAGGGCTATATCCTTCAGCCCGGCGACGTCGGCATCCTCCATAGCAACACCGAGGATTTCGCCAAGGAACCGAACGTCGCCGCGATCTTCCTCAACAACGGCCGCCCCTATCAGGCGGGCGAGCGGCTGGTGCAGAAGGATCTCGCCGAAACGCTGCGCGCGATCGCCAAGGGCGGGACCGACGCCTTCTACCATGGCGCGCCCGCCCAAGCCGTCGCAGCGGCGAGCGCGGCAGGCGGCGGCCTCCTCACCACCGAGGATTTCGCGAAATACACCGTCGCGTGGGACAAGCCCGTCACGTGCGACTATCGGGGCTATACGGTCGTTTCCGCGCCGCCCCCGAGTTCGGGCGGCACGACGCTGTGCGAAATTCTTCAGATCGTTCAGCCGTATCCGCTCAAAAAATGGGGCTTCGGGTCGGTCGATGCCACGCATTACCTGATCGAAGCCGAGCGCCGCGCCTACGCCGACCGCAACACCGAGCTCGGCGATCCGGCGTTCGTCGACAATCCCGTGCAGAAGCTCATCTCGGAAGAGCATGCTGCACGATTGCGGCGCAGCATTCTTCCCGGCCGGGCAACGCCATCAAGCGAGATTCACGGCGGCGTCAGCGCCGACGAAGGCACCAATACGACCCATTATTCGGTGGTCGACGAAGACGGCAACGCGGTCGCGGTCACGTACACGATCAACTATCTGTTCGGGGTGGGGAAGATCGCGGGCGACACCGGCTTCTTCCTCAACAACGAGATGGACGATTTCACGTCGAAGCCCGGCGTGCCCAACAGCTTCGGCCTTGTCCAGGGAGAAGCCAATTCGGTCGCCCCCGGCAAGCGCCCGCTCAGTTCGATGACGCCGACGATCCTCCTCAAGGACGGCAAGGTCTTCATGGTGACGGGCAGCCCCGGCGGCTCGACGATCATCACGACCGTGCTCCAGAGCATCATCAACGTCGTCGATTACGGGATGAATATCCAGCAGGCGGTCGACGCGCCGCGTTTCCACCATCAATGGCTGCCCGATTCGGTGATGGTCGATCCCGATTACCTGACGCCCGAGGCGCGCGCGGCGCTGGTTGCGATGGGATACAGCTTCCACGAATCGGGGCCGTGGGGCGCCGACGAGGCGATCCTGGTCGATCCGAAGACGGGGATGCTCCACGGCGCGAACGATCGTGCGCGGCCCGCGGGACTGGCGAAGGGATATTGAGGCGGTCCTCCCGCGAAGGCGGGAGCCCGGGTTTCAGTCGCTGGCGCTAGCATTTCGGGATTGCCGCTTCCGCGGCAAAGCTGAGCTGCACCGAATCTGCACCTGAATTCCTACGCCGCTGCCGCGCTTGGACCGCGGCGGCTCGATGGCCGCGACAGTATCATCCGGTTTTCATTGACCGAAACGATGAAACGATGATCCTGTGTCCCATGCCGCGCACCATCCTGGTCGTCGACGACGATCCGCACATCCGCCAGCTCCTCGTCTTCGCGCTCGACAAGGCGGGCCTCAGCGCGATCGAGGCCGAGGACGGCGAGGCCGCGCTGGCGATGGCGCGGGCCCACGCGCCCGATCTCGTCATCCTCGACATCACCATGCCGCGGATGGACGGGCTGGAGGTGTGCCGACGGCTGCGCGCGGGCGGCGACGTGCCGATCCTCTTTCTCTCCTCGCGCGACGACGAGATCGACCGCGTGCTCGGGATCGAGCTCGGCGCCGACGATTACGTGACCAAGCCCTTTTCGCCGCGCGAGGTGGTCGCGCGCGTGATGGCGATTTTGCGCCGCACCGCTGCGCACCCACCCGCCGCCGACCATTCGGGGACGATGCGGCAGGGCAAGCTCGCGCTCGATCTCGAAGGCTGGCACGCGCATTGGGCGGGGGCCGAGGTGCCGCTCACCGTCACCGAATTTTCGATCCTGCGCACGCTCGCCTCGATGCCCGCCAAGGTGTTCAGCCGCGACGCGATCATCGATCGGCTGCACGGCCCGGGCTTCGCGATCACCGACCGCACGATCGACAGCCATATCCGCAACCTGCGCGCCAAGTTCGCCGACGCCGGCGGCGCCGACGTGATCGAGACGCGGGCCGGAATCGGCTACAGCCTCGGCGCGTGCATCGGCGAATGATCCGGGCGAGCAAGGAGTGGATCAAGCGCCGCTGGCCGCGCTTGCGCCTGCGCACAATTCTATTCGCGACCTTGTTCTTCGTCGCCGCGCTGCCTGGGATCAGCGCGGTGTTCCTGCGGGTCTATGAGAACACGCTGGTGCGCCAGACGGAGGCCGAATTGGTGGCGCAGGGTGCCGCGCTTGCCGCCGCGGCAGTCGCGGCCTGGCCAGGCGCGCCGCCCCTGACAATCGTGTCCCCCCCGGATCTGGAGCCCGAGCCGCCGCGGATCGACCTCAATTCGACGCCGATCCTGCCCGAGCGGCCGGCGCCGGTGCCCGAGACGCAGCGGCCGTCCCCCGATGCCGTTGCCGCCGCGCGCGCGCTGCTGCCCGTGATGGCCCGAACCCAACAGACGACGCTCGCGAGCATCGTTCTGCTCGATCGCAACGGCACGCTGGTGACGGGGCGCAATGCCGGCGGCAGCCTCGCGATGTTGCCCGAAGTGCGCTCCGCGCTCGCCGGCGTGCCGGAGACGGTGCTGCGCCGCAACGCCGACTATCGCGCGGTCTATCGCTTCGAATGGCTGTCGCGCGCCGCAGCGATCCGCGTGCATCATGCACGGCCCATTGTGGCGGACGGGCGCGTCGTCGGGGTGCTGCTGCTGTCGCGATCGGCGCGCGCGCTGTTCAAGGGCCTGTACGAGGATCGCGGCAAGATCGCGTTCGGGATTGCCGCGATCCTCGTCGTGCTGATCGTGCTGAGCGGGGTGCTGTCTCGCGGGATCGCGCGGCCGATCGAGGCATTGGGTGCGGCGACGCGCGCGGTCGCTTCGGGGCGCGGACGCGTGCCCGATCCGCCGCCGACCGCGGCGATCGAGATTCAGGGCCTCTACCGCGACTTCGCCGCGATGGCCGACGCGATCGAGCACCGCTCGCGCTACCTGCGCGATTTCGCGCATGCGATGAGCCACGAGTTCAAGACGCCGCTCGCCGGCATCCGCGGCGCGATCGAGCTGCTCGAGGACCACGACGCAACGATGATACCCGAGGACCGGCGCCGCTTCCTCGCCAATGCCGACGCCGATGCCCAGCGGCTGGCGAGCCTCGTCTCGCGCCTGCTCGAGCTCGCGCGCGCCGACATGATGCGCGGCGACGGAGGACATACCGGCGATATCGGCGCGCTGCTCGGTCGGATCGCCGACGCGACGGCCCGCTCCGACTTTTTGGTCGCGATCGCGGCAGCGGAGTCGTTGCCGCCGGTCGCGGCCGCGCCCGCGACGATCGAGGCGGTGCTCGTCACCCTGCTCGACAACAGCCGCCAGGCCGGGGCCGTGGAGGTGACGATCGCCGCGACCGCGACCGAGGAGCGCGTGCTGCTGCGGATCAGCGACGATGGCCCGGGCGTCCCTTCCGCCGATCGCGAGCGGCTGTTCACCCCCTTCTTTACCTCGCGCCGGGCGCAGGGCGGCACCGGCCTGGGCCTCGCGATCGCGCGCTCGCTGCTCGACGCCATCGGCGGCGGCATCGCGCTCGTGCCGAGCACGAGGGGCGCCGCATTCGAGATTTGGCTGCCTGCTGCGGACCGCGCCTGAGCCGCGGCCCCGCTCGCGCGCCCGATCACCCTTCGGTGCGCGGCGGACCGACGAGTGCGCGGGCTTCGGCGCGGTAGTTGCGGCCGACCGGAAGGTCGCGCCCATCCGCCATTCGCATCACATAGCCGCCCGTCGGCCGGCGTCGCACCGACACGACCCGAGTACGATCGACGACGTAGGATCGATGAATGCGCATGTATCGCGCGGGATCGAGCCGGTTGATCAGCGTGCTGATCGGCTCGCGGTGCAGATGGTTCGTGGTTTCGAGGTAAAGCCGGACATATTCGCCCTCCGCCTGCACCCAGACAATCGCATCGAGGTCGACGCGGATCATCTCGCCGCGCTGGCCTACCCATAGATAGCGCTCGCGTTGGGCATGTGTCTCGCGCTCCTCGCGAAGATGCTCGAGCTGGCAGACGATCTCGCCCAGCCGGGTCTGTGCGCTGCGATCGTCGATCGCGCGACGTACCCGATCGAGCGCGGTTTCGAGTCGGCCGAGCCGCACCGGCTTGGTCAGGAAATCGATGGCGCCGCTGTCGAAGGCATGCGCGGCAAACGCCGGATAGGCGGTCACGAACACGATCAGCGGCGCCGCCGCGCCCGATCGCGCGAGTTCCTCGACGACGTCGAAGCCATCGAGCCCCGGCATTTCGATGTCGATGAAGACGACGTCGGGCGCGTGCTCGGCGATCGTCTCGAGCGCGGCCTTGCCGTTGGCGGCGACGCCGGCGATCTCGATTGCGGCCGTGCGGCCGATCATGTCGATCAGGCGATCCAGCGCGAGCGGTTCGTCGTCGCAGAGGACCGCCCGCAACATGTGCTAGTTCATCGTCAGATACGGGATCGTCAGGTCCACGGCGAAGCTGCCGTCGCGTTCACGGCACGCCACGAACTGCGCGGCATCGGCATAGCGTGCCGCCAGCCGGTCCCGGACGTTGGCGAGCCCCACCCCCGTGCTGCGCGCCCGGCGCGGCGTGCCGTCTCCGGCGCTGTTGCGAACCGAAAGCTTCAGCTTACCGTCCTCCACATGTGCCGCGATGACGAGCAGGACCGGACTGATGCTCGTCGACACTGCGTACTTTATCACATTTTCGATGAGCGGTTGAAGAATTAGACTGGGAACCAGCGCGCGGCCGGCCTCGTCGGGAACGTCGATCGCAACACGCAGCCGATCGACGAAGCGGACCGCCTCGATATCCAGATACCGCGATTGCAGCGCGATCTCGTCCGCGAGCGCGATCTCGTCGGCGGGATCGAGCGACAGCGACGCGCGCAGGAAATCGGCGAGGTTCTCGACCATTTCCTCCGCCGCCTCGGCATCGCGGCGCCCGATCAGCGCGGCCAGCGAATTGAGCGTGTTGAACATGAAATGCGGATTGAGCTGATAGCGCAGCGCACGCATCTGGGCGTCGTCGGCCTCGTGGCGGAGCTGCGCGATCCGGCGCTCGCGTTCGCTCGCCTGGTCGCCGAGCGACAGCACCAGCAATAGTCCCGACAGCGCGGCGTAGGACCAGAACCACTGCATCACCGCCATGAAATAGCTCAGCAGATCGGCGCTCTCGCGATTCTTCTCGGGCATGAAGAGATCGAAGATTCCGAAATTGGCGGCGGAGTGGGCGAAACAGGCGGCGAGCGTCGCCGCGACGGCGACGACGATCTGCCAGCGCGGCCGCAACCGCCGGACGCGCCCGAGCAGCGCCGCGATGCCGAACGACAGCACGATTCCGACAAGGGTTACGCAGGCGCGCGGCAGCAGCAGCGAGCTGTCGTGCTTCCCTTCCATCATCATCATCACCTGAACGGTGAGCAGCGTGTATTGCGCGATCCAGAACAGCAGGATCGTCCAGATTTTACCCGACCAGGGCGAAAGCAGGCGCGTGCGGATCGTCGCCATCAGCATGGTTTCCAGAATGCGTCCAAAAAGGAGAATCGGCAATCCTGCGCCGATGCGCGGTTGCACGAATCGAGGGTGCAGCGCGGAAGCCGAGTATGCGGCGTCCGGCGCGGCGACGGGGCGTTCATCGCCGACAAATGACCGATCGCCGCGCCATCCGCCGCCCCAATGTCGCCAGCCGGCCGTGCCGTCGCACGGATGCCGCCAACGGCTGCGAACCGCACGTATTTGCGATCGAACGACACGCGCGGCGCTGCACTCGGCGCGTCCCGGCGCGCAGCCTGCCGAGCCAGCCGTTCGGCCGGAGAATCGCGCCTCTCGTGCTGCGCGGGGCCGCCCGCAGCAAAAGCGGGGATGCCCGATGCAGCGCCGTCGCGCGTCGCTCCGTTCGCACTAAGCTGGGCAGTGAGATCGATAGCCGGGTGGCTTCGATTTCGTCCGGTCGCGACGCGTGATGATGCGGCGAGCGGTTCGCGGACATCCGACCGCGCCTCGCGACGATGGCTAGTGGGAGATCGAGCAATGAAAGTCCGGCACTATCTCGTGGCCGCCGGCGCGGTGGCCCTCTTCGCACCCGCGCTCGCGGCGCAGCAACAGACCAGGGCGCCGGTCGTCGTGACCGGAAAGGCGCTGGCGCTCGACGGTTGGTCCGCCCGCATGACCAACGCGCTGGGGCATCATCTGCGCTATCCCGACCAGCGGACGCGCCCGCAGCCCAACCAAGGCGTCGTCAGCGTCCATTTCCGGTGCAGCGACAACGGAAAGCCGACCGCGGTGGCGCTCGCGCATTCGTCGGGCCATGGCGACCTCGACCGGGCCGCGCTCCGTGCCGTCAAAGGCATCCGGTCGATGCATCCGCTGCCCGCGGGCATTTCGCACGACCAGAACTTCCGGGCGGTGATCCTGTTCGCCAAGGACAGGCAGAACTACGATCGCCAGATGGCGACACTTCGCGACAATGCGACCCGGCAAAATGCCTCGCTTTCGCCCGGCGATGCGCCGCTCGCGATGACGATCGGAGTGGTTTCGGCGAGCTGAACGCGGATCGCCGGCCCGCGTGGCGGCGGGCCGGCGGACGCGCGCCGCCTCAGGCGACCTCGCCGGGCGCGAGCGCGGACGAGACCTTCCACAGATCGATATCGCTCTCGGTCGCGTGGACGTCGATTTCGGCCAGCTCCTCGGGCGTGAAATCGAGCCGCTTCACCGCATCGAGCGAATCGTCGAGCTGCGCCACGGTGCGCGCGCCGATGAGCGCCGAGGTGACGCGGCGGTCGCGCAGCACCCAGGCGATCGCCATCTGCGCCAGACTCTGCCCGCGCCGCTCGGCGATCGCGTTCAACGCCCGGATGCGTGCGATGTTGCCCTCGCTCAACAGCTCGGACGAGAGTGATCCCGGCTTCGCCGCGCGGGCGCCCTCGGGCACGCCATTCAGATATTTGGACGTCAACATCCCCTGCGCGAGCGGCGAGAAGGCGATGCAGCCTGTGCCGAGCCCCTCGAGCGTATCGAGCAGCCCGTCTTCGACCCAGCGGTTGAGCATCGAATAGCTCGGCTGGTGGATGAGCAGCGGCACCTTGTAATCGGCGAGAATCGCAGCGGCCTTGCGCGTCAATTCGGGCGAATAGGAGGAAATGCCGACATAGAGCGCCTTGCCCTGCCGGTGCAGGTGCGCGAGCGCCGCCATCGTCTCCTCGAGCGGGGTCTCGGGATCGACCCGATGCGAATAGAAGATGTCGACATAATCGAGCCCCATCCGCTTCAGACTCTGGTCGCAGCTTGCGATCAGATATTTCCGGCTGCCGCCCACGTCTCCATAAGGGCCGGGCCACATATCCCAGCCGGCCTTGGTCGAGATGACAAGCTCGTCGCGGTGTTTCGCGAAATCGGTCGCGAGCACGCGCCCGAAATTCTCCTCCGCCGAGCCGTAAGGCGGGCCGTAATTGTTGGCGAGATCGAAATGGGTGACGCCGCGATCGAAGGCACGGCGGAGCATCGCACGCCCCGTCTCGAAAACGTCGACGCCACCGAAATTCTGCCAGAGACCAAGGCTGATCGCAGGTAGATCGAGCCCGCTGCGCCCGCAGCGTCGATAGGGCATGCGGCCGTCATAACGGTCGGGATCGGCGGCGTACGGCGTCGAATACGGCATTGAAATTCCCTGATGAGGCCGCGCAGCGGTAGCCAGAACGGCGCGTCCCTGTCAAAAGGGCCGCGGGCGCACCGATCGCTGACCCTTGCGACCGAACACTTTTCGGCAAATCGTTGATTAAACGCGACGATCTGCGGAACCTTCGGTCGCCATCTTCATCCGCATCGCCTATGTCCAGAACTCCCATGACCGATATCTCATTGACCCGACGCGGCTTTCTTGCCGCCGCCGCCGTTGCGACCGGCGCGCTCGCCGCCCCCAAGGCGATCGCTTCCGGTGGCCGTCCGACCCTGTTCGACCATGCCGAGGCAGCGCTCCGCCGCCATCGCGGATCGATTTCGCACGACGACGTGGTCGGCCTTGCCAATTTTTCGCCGGCCTCCAAGGTTTCGCGGCTCCACCTCGTCGATATGCGCAAGCGGGCGCACACCAGCGTGCTCGTCGCGCACGGCCGCGGATCGGACCCGGCGCATACCGGCTTCCTCCACCGTTTCTCCAACGAATCCGGCTCGAATTGCACGTCCGAGGGCGCCTATCGCACCGACAATTATTATGTCGGATCGCACGGCCATTCGATGCGGCTCGACGGCCTCGAATCGACCAACAGCAACGCACGTTCACGCGCGATCGTGGTCCACGGCGCCTGGTACGTCAGCGACGACATGATCCGCCAGCACGGCGTTCTCGGCCGCAGCGAAGGCTGCTTCGCCGTTGCCGAGCACGATCTCGCGCAGGTGCTCGATCGACTGGGTCCGGGCCGGTTGCTGGTCGCCGGCAAATTCTAAGCCGGGGCACCTGAAAAGAAAACGGGCCGCCGAGCACTCGCTCGGCGGCCCGCTTCGTCTGACCAGGCCAGATTACTGAACCGCGCCGTTGCCGGTCGCGGCGGTAGCATCGGCCGAAGTGTCCGCCGTCGGTGCAGGTGCAGCGGTTGACCCCGCGACCGCGGCGTTGAAGTTCGCTGCGGTCATCGCGATCATCAGCCCACCCGTCGGGGCGGTGGTGAAGGCGTTCGCCGGCAGCTTCACTTCAACCCCTTGCGAGGTCGTCACGGTGACATATTGCGGGTCGGCAATCTTGATCGTGCCGACCGGCTGCCCGTCGGAGCTGTTGACGGCGGTGCCGGCAACCAGCATCGCCTGGAGCTGGGCCTTCGCGGCGGCCTGCTGCTGGTCGGCCGCGGCGTCGAGATCGGCCTTGGTCACCGACACGACGAGGCCCTTGTCGTTCGAACCGATCGAATCGGGCGGCAGCGCCACCTTGTTGGCGCCGGTGTTGACGACCACCGCCTCGGCAGACATGGTTTCGATCGTCCCGACCAGGTTGCCCTGGGGATCATAGATGGTAGCGCCCGCAACCGGCTTGGCGGTTGCGATCGGGGTGCGGCCCGGCGCGGTCTGCGCCAATGCCGGCGATACGGCGAGCAAAGACGCACCCAGGATCAGCGCAGCAGAAAACTTCATTCGATCGACTCCTCGATTTTGTTTCGCGGGGTGGCGCTTAGAAACTTATCGGCTATGCGGCAGTTCCGCCACGACGGACGGAGCCTTATGCGCGATCAAGCGTGTTGGAATGATCCTGTCGCCACTTGCCCCTACTATACCATACCCACCTTAATCCTGGCCGAACAGCCCGGAGTGCGGGGGTTCAGAAATTGCCCCGATGACCCGCCTCTCGATCATGTTCATCATTAACGGTATTCATGATCGCGCGTCGTCGCTGCGTTGCATCATATTGGCTTGACGCCGCGGCTGGAGAGGCCCAATCAGCGCCCGCCAGTATTCGGGAGTTCCGGGCATCCGGAACGTGCATGAACCTTATCGATGGTGTTCATGACGGAGGGGACCGGGACTGGCGGTTGCGTGCCGTCTTGAACTCCGAGGATTGCCCCCGCCTTATGCGCTCGATTTCCGCTCGTTTCCGATCGCGTCGGCTCGCCGGGGCGGCGCACCGCCGTGTCGGGCGCAGTCTGCCGATCGCGGCTGCGCTGCTGGCGCTCGCCGGTTGCGGCGGGAATGACGAGGCCGCCACGGGCGGACCCGGCAGCCAAACCCCCGAGGTGGGCGTCGTAACGGTCCAGGCGACGCGCGTGCCGGTCATCACCGAGCTTGCGGGCCGGACGGCAGCCTATCGCTCGTCCGAGGTACGGCCGCAGGTATCGGGGCTGATCCGCAGGCGCACCTTCACCGAAGGCTCGATCGTCCACCAGGGCGATCCGCTCTACCAGATCGATTCCAGCGTCTATCGCGCGAGCGTCAACCAGGCCGAGGCCAATCTGGCGAGCGCGCGCGCGACCGCGCAGGCCGCGAAGGTCCGCGCCGAGCGGTACAAGCCGCTCGCCGAGATGGAGGCGGTCAGCAAGCAGGATTATACCGATGCGCTCGCCCAGTCGCGCGAGGCGGCAGCGGCGGTGGAGCAGCAGCGGGCGGCGCTCGAAACCGCGCGCATCAATCTCAACTACACCACCGTTCCCGCGCCGATCACGGGCCGGATCGGCCGCTCGCGCTTCACTGTCGGCGCGCTGGTGACGTCGAGCCAGACCGAGCCGCTCACCACGATCCAGCAGCTCGATCCGATCTATGTCGATATTCAGCGGTCGAGCAGCGACATGCTCGCGCTCCGGCGCGCGCTCGCCAAGGGCGGGGTCGTCCCGGCCTCGGCCACGGTGCGGCTCACGCTCGAGGACGGCAGCGACTACGGCTATACCGGCACCGTCGAATTCTCCGAGGTGGTGGTCGATCCCAATACCGGCACCGTGACGATGCGCGCGCGCTTTCCCAACCCGGAGGGCCTGCTGCTTCCCGGCATGTTCGTTCGCGCCCGCTTCGCCCAGGCGATCGACACGCAGGCCTTCCTCGTTCCCTCGCAGGCCGTGACGCGCGATCCCAAGGGCAATGCGACCGTGCTCGTCGTGGGCACGGACAACAAGGCCGTCCAGCGCAAGATCAAGGCCGACCGCATGGTGGGCGCGAATTGGGTGGTCACCGACGGGCTCAAGCCCGGCGACAGAATCATCACGCAGGGCACCGCCAAGGTGCGGCCCGGCCAGACGGTGAAGCCTGTCCCCGCCTCCAGGCCGCAGCGGGTCGGCCCGCCGCCGAAGCAGCAGGCGCAGGGCGGCGCCCCCGCGAACGGGCGCTGATCGTCCGATGCTGTCGCGGATCTTCATCGACCGGCCCATCTTCGCCTGGGTCATCGCGATCATCACGATGCTGGTGGGTGTCGGCGCGATCATGTCGCTGCCGATTGCACAATATCCGGACGTCGCGCCGCCGCAGATCAACATCCGCGCGCACTATCCGGGCGCCTCGGCCGAGACGCTCCAGAATTCGGTGACGCAGGTGATCGAGCAGCAGCTCACCGGGATCGACGGGCTGCTCTATTTCAGCTCGAGCTCGTCGTCGTCGGGCCGCGCCTCGATCTCGGCAACGTTCGAGAAGGGCACCAACCCCGACATCGCGCAGGTGCAGGTGCAGAACAAGGTGCAGCAGGCGCTGCCCCGGCTGCCCCAGCAGGTGCAGCAGCAGGGGCTGACCGTCACCAAGTCGAACCCCGACTTCCTGCTGATCGCGGCGGTCTATGATACGACGGACACGCGCACCAACGTCGATGTTGCGGACTATCTGAGCACCAATCTGGTCGATGAGATCGGGCGCCTGCCCGGCGTCGGCGAGACCAACGTGTTCGGCGCCGAATATGCGATGCGCATCTGGCTCGATCCGAATAAGCTGCGCTCGTTCTCGCTGATGCCCGGCGACGTGATCGCCGCCATCCAGGCGCAGAATACCGAGATCGCCGCGGGCGCAATCGGCCAGCAGCCGGCGCCCGAAGGCCAGATGATCAGCGCGACCGTCACCGCGCAATCGCGACTTCAGACGCCCGAGCAATTCCGCAACATCATCCTCAAGACCGATCCCAACGGCGCGACTGTCCACCTGTCGGACGTCGCGCGCGTCGAGCTCGGCTCCGAAAGCTATGCCTTCCTGAGCCGCGTCGACGGGCATCCTGGCGCCGGCATCGGCGTCTATCTCGCGCCCGGCGCCGACGCGCTCACCACCGCCGAGATCGTCAAGGACGCGATCACCGAGCGCGCGCAAGACTTCCCGCCGGGGCTCGAGATCGCCTTCCCGTTCGATTCGACCGACTTCATCAAGCTTTCGATCGAGGAGGTGGTGAAGACCTTGTTCGAGGCGATCGTGCTCGTCGTCCTCGTTATCTTCGTCTTCCTGCAAAGCTGGCGCGCGACCTTGATCCCCGCGATCGCCGTGCCGGTGGTGCTGCTCGGCACCTTCGCGATCTTCGCCGTCGCGGGATTCTCGATCAACTCGCTGACGCTGTTCGGGCTCGTGCTCGCGATCGGCCTGCTCGTCGACGATGCGATCGTCGTCGTCGAGAATGTCGAGCGGGTGATGGACGAAAATCCCGATATGAGCCCGCGCGACGCGACCGTTCAGTCGATGAACGAAATTCAGGTTGCGCTGATCGCGATCGCGCTCGTGCTGTCGGCGGTGTTCCTGCCGATGGCCTTCTTCGGCGGCTCGACCGGCGTGATCTATCGCCAGTTCTCGCTGACGATCGTGTCGGCGATGGTGCTGTCGGTGCTCGTCGCGCTGATCCTGTCGCCGGCGCTGTGCGCAACCCTGCTCAAGCGCGAGCAGGATCAGCGCGAAGGCTTCGTTGCCCGGCGCTTCCCCAAGGCGCGGCAATGGGGCGAGAGGGCGCGCGATCGGTTCAACCGCGGCTTCGACTATACGGTCGACAAATATCAGGGCGCGGTCCGCTACACGGTCGAGAAGAAGCTCCTCTTCCTCGTCATCTACGCGATCGTCGTCGCGGTGCTGGCGCTCATGTTCTTCCGCCTGCCGACGAGCTTCCTGCCGACCGAGGACCAGGGTGGCGCGATCGTCCAGTTCCGCCTGCCGCCCGGTGCCACGCAGCCGCGCTCGCTCGAGGTACAGAAGGCGATCGAGCAGTATCTGTTCCAGAACGAGGGCGACAATGTCGGCCATGTCTTCACCGTCTCGGGCTTCGGCGGCGGTGGCGGCGGCGGCGAGAATGTCGGTATCGGCTTCGTCTCGCTCGCGCCCTGGTCCGAGCGCGAGGGGCACGAGAACAGCGCCGAGGCGATCTCCAACCGCATGTCCGGCGCGCTCAGCGGCCTTCGCGACGCGCAGGTTTTCGCGCTGGTGCCGCCGCCGATCCGCGGACTTGGCCAGTCGAACGGCTTCACCCTCGAATTGCAGAATTCGGGCGGACTGACGCGCGAGAAGTTCCAGGCCGCGCGCGACAAGCTGCTCGGCCAGGCGATGGAGGACCCGCATTTCGTCGGCGTACGCGCCTCCGAACTGCCCGACGTGCCGACCGTCCACGTCGATATCGACCAGCAGAAGCTGGCGGTGCTCGGGCTCAGTCAGGGCGACGTCAACACCACGCTCTCGACCGCGTGGGGCGGGCGCTACGTCAACGACTTCATCGATCGCGGGCGCGTCAAGCGCGTGTTCGTGCAGGGCGACGCGCCCTATCGCTCCGAGCCGTCCGACCTCGCTTACTGGTATGTCCGCAGCCAGAACGGCGAGATGGCGCCGTTCTCCTCATTCGCGACGACATCGTGGCAGGAAGCGCCGACCTCGCTGTCGCGTTTCCAGGGGCTGCCCTCGTACGAGATTCAGGGCCAGGCGGCACCCGGCACCAGCTCGGGCGAGGCGATGGACCGGATTGCCGAGCTCGCGAGCAAACTTCCCGGCACCAGCGTCGCGTGGAGCGGGCTTTCGTACCAGGAGCAGATCTCGTCGGGTCAGGCGCCGTTGCTCTACGGCATGTCGCTTCTCGTCGTCTTTCTGTGCCTCGCGGCGCTCTATGAAAGCTGGACGATTCCGGTCGCGGTGCTGCTCATCATTCCCCTGGGCCTGGTCGGCGCGGTGTTCGCGGTGACGCTCAGAGGGCTGGAGAACGATGTCTATATGCAGATCGGCCTGCTGACGACGATGGGGCTGGCGTCCAAGAACGCGATCCTGATGATCGAGTTCGCCGAGCAGGCGGAAAAGCAGGGCAAGCGCGTGATCGACGCCGCGCTCGAGGCGGCGCGCATCCGCCTGCGGCCGATCCTGATGACGAGCTTCGCCTTCATCTTCGGCGTGCTGCCGCTCGCCATCTCGACCGGCGCGGGCGCGAACAGCCGCATCGCGATCGGCACCTCGGTGATCGGCGGCATGCTGACCGCGACGATCCTCGCGATCTTCTACATCCCGCTCTTCTTCGTGCTGGTGCGCCGCACGACGCGCGACACACTCGCCAAACTGCATCACCATGACGAAGGCGAGACGCCCCCGCCCTCTCCCGATGCGCCCGAGCCGGAGCCCGCCGCATGATCCGCCGCGCCGCCCTCCTCCTCGCCTGCGTCTCGCTCGGCGCCTGCTCGATGGCGCCGCATTACGATCGGCCCGCGCTTCCGGTGCCGCCGAGCTGGCCGGTCGGCGACGCGTATCTCGCCCAGCAGGAAGCCGCACTGCCGAGCGTCACCTATCAGGACATTTTCGAGGATCCGCGGCTCCAACGGCTGATCGAGCAGGCGCTCGCCAACAATCGCGACCTCCGCATCGCGGCGGCCAACATCGCCCGCGCACGCGCGCAATATCACATCCAGCGCGCCGAGATTCTGCCCGAGATCGATGCGAGCGCGGGCGCGACCTTCACCGGCGGCGGCGACAACGGAGCGGGGAACGGCGCGGGCGCGGGCAATTTCTCGCGACCGGACGAGAGCTATTCGGCCGATATCGGCGTGAACGCGTTCGAGATCGACCTGTTCGGCCGCGTCCGTTCGCTGAGCGATGCCGCGCTCGATACGTATTTCGCGACCGAGGCGGCAGCGCGCGCGACGCGGCTGACGCTGGTCGGCGACATTGCGAGCACCTGGCTGACCTACGCCGCCGACAACAGTCTGCTCGCGATCGCCGGGGATACCGCCGCGAACGCGCAGCGCAGCGTCGAGCTCACCCGCGCGCGGCTCGAGGGCGGCATCGCACCGCGCACCGATCTGCGCCAGGCCGAGCTCGTCCTCGCACAGGCGCAGTCCGATCTTGCCGAACAGACGACGCTGCTCGCGCAGGACGTCAATGCGCTGCAACTCCTCGTCGGCGCACCGATCGATCCCGCGCTGCTGCCCGAATCGATCCAGCGCGCCGCGCCGACCGTGAACGAGCTTCCGGCCGGCCTCGATTCGGCGATCCTGCTCCGCCGGCCGGACGTGGTGCAGGCCGAATATCAGCTCCGTTCGGCCAGTGCGCAGATCGGCGCGGCGCGCGCGGCGCTGTTCCCGCGCATCTCGCTCACCGGGCTGCTCGGCGTCGCCAGCACGGCGTTGAGTTCGCTCTTCACCGGCGGCGCGTTCAACTGGTCGGTGAGCCCCAGCGTCAGCTACCCCATCTTCCGTGCCGGCGCGGGCCGGGCGGGCGTAGCCCAGAGCGAGGCGGAGCGCGACGCCGCGCTCGCCGGCTACGAGCAGGCGATCCAGATCGCCTTCCGCGAGGTCTCGGACGCGCTCGCGCGGCGCGGGACGATCGCCGATCAGGTCGCCGCGCAGGAGCGGCTGGTCGCGGCGGCGGACGACAATTACCGCCTTTCCGACGCGCGCTATCGCGGCGGGATCGACACCTTCCTCCAGAGCCTCACAGCGCAGCGTTCGCTCTACAGTGCGCAGCGCTCGCTGGTGGCGACGCGGCTCGCCGAGGCGACCAATCTCGTCACGCTCTACCGCGTGCTGGGAGGCGATTCGATGCTTTCGGCCACCGAGGACGGGCCGGTTCCCACGTCGATTGCGACCGACCCCAACGGCTGACCGCTTGCGCCAGCGGTCTTTTGCCGCCAGCATATAGCCCGCGCGGCACGAGACCGCGATTCACTGGCGGGGGGATCCGACATGTGCCGCAGCGTGTTTTTGACTGCCGTTTCGGCCTTTTTGTTAGCGCTACCTGCGCATGCCCAGACGCCATCGATCGCCACGCGCAACGGGCATCATGCGCTGATCGTCGACGGCGCGCCGTTCCTGATGCTCGGCGCGCAGGTCAACAATTCGAGCAACTACGCCGCCGCGCTTCCCAGGGTGTGGCCGGTGATCGAAGCGCTCCATGCCAACACGGTCGAAATGCCGATCGCCTGGGAGCAGATCGAGCCCGAGGAAGGTCGCTTCGATTTCACCTTCGTCGATACGCTGCTCGATCAAGCCCGCGCCCACGACGTGCGGCTGGTGCTGCTGTGGTTCGCGACGTGGAAGAACGGCAGCCCCAGCTACGCGCCCGAATGGGTCAAGACCGACGACACGCGTTTCCCCCGGATGCGCGCGCCCGACGGCTCACCCCATTATTCGCTCTCTCCGCTCGCCGAAACGACGCTCGCCGCCGACAAGCGCGCGTTCGTCGAATTGATGAAACACCTCAAGGCGGCCGATTCCCACAATACCGTGCTCATGGTGCAGGTCGAGAACGAGACCGGCAGCTACGGCGTCCCGCGCGACTATTCGGCCGAAGGCAATCGCCTGTTCGCCGGCGCGGTCCCGGCCGAGCTGGTGCGCGCGTTGGGCAAAGAGCCGGGGACGTGGACGCAGGTGTTCGGCGGAATCGCCGAGCAGGCGTTCAATAGCTGGTACACCGCGCGCTACGTCGACGCGATCGCCGCCGCGGGCAAGGCGGTCAAGCCGCTGCCGATGTACGCCAACGCGTCGCTCAGCGACCCCTTCACCCAGCCGACTCCCACCGGCGTGCAGAGCGGCGGACCCAACTGGAACGTGATCGACATCTGGAAGGCGGGCGCGCCGCACCTCGATCTGGTCGCGCCCGACATCTACAACCGCGACCACGACGCATTCGTAAGGTATCTCGATCTGTATGCGCGCGCCGACAACGCGCTGTTGGTGCCCGAGCTCGGCAACGCCGCCGACTATGCCCGCTTCTTCTGGGCAGCGCTCGGCAAGGGCGCGATCGGCTTCGCGCCGTTCGGGATGGATGCAACCGGCTACAACAATTATCCGCTCGGCACGAAGACGCTCGACCCCGCGACGATCGAGGCGTTCGCGTCGAACTACGCGCTCTTCGCGCCGATACAGCGCGCCTGGGCGAAGATCGCGTTCGAGCACCCGACCTGGGGCGTCGCGAAGGACAAGGACGCCGCAGACCAGTCGACGGTGATGGGCGCGTGGAAGATCACCGCGCAGTTCGACCAATGGCAGATGGGCGAGCGCGACTGGACGTGGATCGAGAAAGACCCGGCGCCCACCACCGGCAAGCCCGTCGGCGGCGGCGTGGTCGCGCAGCTCGCTCCCGACACGTTCCTCGTCGCCGGCGCCAACGTGCGCATGCGTTTCGCCGCGAACGAGGGCGAAAACGGCATGATCGTGCGCGTCGAGGAGGGGCATTTCGCCCCCGACGGACGCTGGATGTTCGAGCGCGTCTGGAACGGCGACCAGACCGATTACGGGCTCAATTTCACCGGCACGCCGGTGATGCTCCGGGTTGAAATGGGGAGGTTCGAGTGATGCGCACATGGATGCTCGCGAGCGTCGCGGCGATCGGGCTGGCTGCGGCCGCGCAGGCGGCCGAGGTTACGCGCGTGCCGCACGGCGTGGTGGTGACGCCCGACACCGGCCCCGCGAAGCGCGTCCGCGTGCTCGCCTACGGCGACGATCGCTTCCGCGTGAGCGCCGTGCCCGGCACCGACTTCTCCACGCTCCCCGAAAGCCTGATGGTGATCGCCGAGCCCACCGGCGACCCTGCGATCGCCGAGGCCGATGGCTATGTCACCCTCACCCTCCCCGATACCAGCGCGCGCATCCGCCTCTCCGATGGTCAGGTCAGCTTCCTCGACGATGCGGGCAAACCCGTGCTCACCGAATCCCCTCGCGCGCCGTTCGCGCCGGTATCGATCGAGGGCAAACCCTATTTTACCGTCAGCCAGCAGTTCAATCGCGGCACCGACGAGGGTTTCTACGGCCTCGGCCAGCACCAGAACAGCCAGATGAACTATAACGGCGAGGACGTCGAGCTCGCCCAGCACAACATGGATATCGCCATCCCCTTCGTCGTCTCGACCAGGGGATACGGCCTCTTGTGGGACAATGACGGGATCAGCCGCTTCGGCAATCCCCGCCCCTACGCACCCGTCGGCGACGACCTCTCCGTGACGAGCGGCGGCAAGCCCGGCTGGAAGGCCGATTACTATCTGGGCGGCAATCTCGCGGTGAGTCGGCAGGAGCGCGTGATCGATTACCAGTTCATCCGAGATCAGGAGAAATGGCCGGAAGCGGGCAAGGCAACCACCAAAGCCTCTGCCGGCACCGGCCAGAACACCGCGGGCGTCGCGACGCAGCAGCAGAAGGTGGTGTGGACCGGCGAAGTCACCGCGGACGAAACCGGCGTCCACAAATTTCGCCTCTACGCCTCGAGCTATTTCAAGCTCTACGCCGACGGCAAGCTGGTGCTCGACCGCTGGCGGCAGAACTGGAATCCCTGGTTCCACAATGTCGAGCTGCCGATGACGGCGGGCAAGCCGGTCAAGATTCGCATCGAGTGGGAGCCGAACGCCGGCTACATGGCCTTCTTCCACAACGGCCCGCTCCTCGAAGCCGACCGCCATTCGCTCTGGATGACCTCCGACGTCGCCAAGGGCATCGACTATTACGTCACGCTCGCCGGCAGCATCGACGGTGCGATCGCCGGCTATCGCGCGCTCACCGGCAAGGCGACGCTGATGCCCAAATGGGCCTACGGCTTCTGGCAGAGCCGCCAGCGCTACGAGACCCAGGAGCAGCTTTTGGGCGTGCTGCGCGAATACCGGCAGCGCCGCATCCCGATCGACAATATCGTGCAGGACTGGTTCTACTGGCCCGAAGACGCGTGGGGCAGCCACGACTTCGACAAGACGCGCTTCCCCGATCCCGAAGGCATGGTGGACGAGGTCCACGCGCTCAACGGGCACATCATGATTTCGGTCTGGCCCAAATTCTATCCGACCACCGAGAACGCCAAGGCGCTCGCCGCGCACGGCTGGCTCTATCAGGGCAATCTCGAGATGGGGAACAAGGACTGGGTCGGCCCCGGCTATCTCAACACCGATTACGACGTCTATGCGCCGGGCGCGCGCAAGATGTATTTCGAGCAGATGCGGGAGAAGCTCGTCTCCAAGGGCTTTGACGCGTGGTGGATGGACGCGACCGAGCCCGACATCCATTCGAACCTTTCGATCGAGGAACGCATCGAGACCATGGGCCCGACCGCGTTCGGCCCCGCGGCGGCGCTCTTCAACTCCTACCCGCTCGTCCATGCCGAGGGAGTCGCGAACGGCCTGCGCGAGGCGCAGCCCGACAAGCGGCCCTTCATCCTGACACGTTCGGGTTTCGGCGGTTTGCAGCGGGCGAGCGCGGCATTGTGGTCGGGCGATGTGGCGTCGCGTTGGTATGATCTGCGCGCGCAGATTTCGGCGGGCGTCAACCTCTCGATGTCGGGCATCCCCAACTGGACGCACGACATCGGCGGTTTCGCGGTCGAGCAGCGTTATTCGGAGCAGCGCCCCGAGGCCCAGCCCGAATGGCGCGAATTGAACCTGCGCTGGTTCCAGTTCGGCGCCTTCTCGCCCCTCTTCCGCAGCCACGGCGAGTTCCCGTACCGCGAAATCTACAACATCGCGGCGGGCGACGAGAAGATGCTCGACGCGATGGTCTGGTACGACCAGCTCCGCTACCGGCTGATGCCCTATATCTACACGGAAGCCGCGAACACCTGGTTCAACGACGGCACCATCATGCGCGGGCTGGTGATGGATTTCGGCGCCGACGAGAAGACCTGGGGTATCGACGACGAATATCTGTTCGGCCACGCCTTCCTCGTCGCGCCCGTTACCGAGTTCGAGGCGCGCAGTCGGCAGGTCTATCTCCCCGCGGGCGCCGACTGGGTCGATTTCAACACCGGCGCGTGGCATGAAGGCGGGCAGACGATCGCCGCCGATGCGCCACGCGAGCGGATGCCGCTCTTCGTCCGCGCCGGCTCGATCGTCCCCACCGGCCCCGCGATCCAATATGTCGGGCAGGACGCGGACGGCGCAATCGTGCTCCACGTCTTCACCGGCGCCGACGGCAGCTTCGCGCTTTACGAGGACGACGGCACCAGCCGCGCCTACAGGAAGGGCGGCTTCGCACGTATTCCGATTGCCTGGGACGAAGACAGCGGCACCCTCACCATCGGCGCACGCGAGGGCAGCTACGACGGCATGCCCGGCAAGCGCGCGATCGCGGTGCGCTTCTACGGCAAGGAGCAGCCCAAGGCGCCCGATTTCACCGAAAAGGGCGCGATCAGCCTCGTTTACGAGGGCAAGCAGATGCTGGTGAAGCGGCGCTAGCTACGCGCTTGTGTCGGTCGGGAGCACCAGCGTGAAACGTGCGCCCTCGCCTGCCGCGCTGGTGAGGGTGATGTCGCCGCCCATCGCGCGGGCAAGGCGGCGCGCGATGTAGAGGCCGAGCCCGCTGCCGCCGGGCTCCGACGGGTCGACGCGCTCGAACTTCTCGAAGATGCGCGCCTGATCCTCGGGCGCGATGCCCTTGCCGCTGTCGGTCACCGACACCGCCGCCATGGCGCCGTGCGCCGCCGCCTCGACGCGCACGGCCGAGCCGCGCGGGGCATAGCGCACCGCATTGCCGACGAGATTGACCAGAATCTGCAGGACACGGCGAAACTCGCCCGTGGCGGGAAGCGTGACAGCCTCGCCCGGTCGCTCGATCGTCACCTCGGCCGCGCTTGCACGAACCGCAAGCAGCCCCGCCGCGCGGCGGGCGAGATCGGCCAGGTCGATCGGTTCGCGCGCGATCGCGAAGTCGGGCCGCTCGACGGCCTCCAAATCGGCGAGGTCGCCGACCAGCCCGAGAAGGTGCCGCCCGGCGGTGGCAATGTCCGACGCGTAATCGACATAGGTGTCGTTTACCGGGCCATCGGGCTGGGCGCTGATGCTGTCCGCATTCGCAATGATCCGCCCGAGCGGCTCGCGCAGCGCTGCACCGAGCCGCGCGGCGAAAAGATCGAGCGTCGGCGTTGCCGGCGTCTCCTCCGCCCCGACCGCGTACGCGACGCCGACGAACCCCGCGAAATGGCCGAGCCGGTCGTATCGCGGCACTCCCGCCAGCCGAACCGGGCGCCCCGAAGAGCGCACCATGGCCTGCTGCGCCTCGAACGACGCGTTGGCCGCCAGCGCGGCGAGCAGCGGCAGCCCGCCGTCCTCCTCCTCGACGAGCGCGAACAGGCTGGTGATCGGCTGACCGAGCATCGCAGCCGGGTGAAAGCCGTCGTGCGGCCCCGCATCGGGCGAAAGCCGCGTCAGCCGAAGCGCCGAATCGGTCTCCCAGCGCCACGCCGCGCCATCCAACACCGGTTCAGCAACACGAGCGTTTTCGGGCAATGGCGAGACAGGCGCTCGCCGTCGCCAGCCGGTGAGCGCCAGGCGGATACCCGCCGCTTCCGGCTCGACGCGCACCCACAATTCGAGATCGCGCTCGCCATCGGCCACGATCACCTTGCGCGAGATCAGCACCCGCAACCGCAGCGCAAGCCGCGCCAGCGCGGCGAGCGCGGGGACCGCGAGCGCTTCGCCGATCGCGCCGCCCGCAGCCGCGTTGAGCTCGGCGAGGCGGCCGTCGGCCTCGATCAGTCGACCATCGCCGTCGAGCCGCCCGCGTGCCACGGAAAGATCGCGATCGGCCGCGGTCACGGCGCGATGTCCGCAAGTGCCGAGCGCGCGTGGCGATAGGCCGACGGGAGGCGGTCATAGGCAAACACCGCTGCCGCCGCCGGTGGATCGAGCCCCGCAATCGCATCGAGGGCCGCCGCGAGATCATCGAGCGAACGCCGTCGGTCGGCCGTCGCCAGTGCCAGTCCCACCCGGCCGATTTCGGTGCGCGGCGTGCCGAGCGCCCGCAGCATCAGCAGCAGCCGTGCGCCGTCCGGATCGAGCGCCGCATCGCGCGCGGCATTATAGTCGAGCCCGAGCCCCTCGGCGACGAGCGCAAGAAACAACGCAAGCAGCCGATCGCCAAGCGCCTCGATCGCCACCGCCACGCCGCCGCGATCGGCGGAGGCGAGCGCCGAGGCAAGCCGGACGGCACTCGCCTCCAGCCCGATCCCCTCGTCATGCGCCGCAAGGCTGCGCTCGGCCGCGGCGACGAGCGCGCGATCGAGCACGGCAGTGTGCGCCTCGTCGCCTCGCGCGCCCGCGTCGCGCAGGTCCGCCGCAACCGCCCAGACCAGCCGGTGGTGCGCCTCGGCCGAGAGGTCGGTGCGCGCGAGCGGGCTGCCGTCGAGCGGTGAAGCACGGCGGCTGAGCGCGAGCAGCATCGCCATTGCCGGCCCGGCGATTAGCGGGTCGCGATCGCTCGCGAGACGCGGAAGCAGGCTCGGCGCTTCCGGATCGCCGCGCTCGTCCGGCACCAGCGCGGCCGCGATCATGTCCTGCCGGACGCGCCCCTCGATTTCGCGAAGCAGCGCCGCGTCGTCGAGCAGATGCGCCGCGACGCGATCGTCGCGGCCGGCGTCGAGCAGCGCATCGGCCGATGCCGCATCGCCGGCCGAGTGCAGCGCCCGCGCGGCGTTCTGCGCGATCTCGCCGCGTACGGTTTGGATCAGCGAATTCAGCAGCGCCATCAAGCCGGCGCGGGTCTCGTCATCGAGCCGATCGATTTCGTGAGCACGCAGATCGGCCGCGACCACCAGCAGCCGCTGCGCGGCGCGCGCGTGTGCTCGCGCGGCGCGCGCGATCAGTGCGCCCGCGCTCGCGGATTCCCGTTCAGGATCGATGTCGACCGACATGGACCCTGAGCTACCGGAATTGTCGTTAAAGCGACACTAAGGCTGCGCGGTCAGTCGCTCGATCGCCGCGGCGAGCGACGCAGCCGCATAGGCGCACGCTGCGGTCAGGCCGAGCAGCGGATGCCCCCCCGCGACGAAGACGAGCAGGAGCAGCGGATAGACGGGCGGGCTCGCCCACCAGCCGCTGCGCCGCCGCCGCGCCGCGCGTTCGAGCAGCGCGCCCGTCACCAGCAGCACGATCGCCAGTGTCCACCCGGTCGCGGTCATCGCCTGAAGGCTGGCGGCGCGGCCGAGCAGCAGCGCCGCCAGCGCCGCGATGCCGCCGATGATCCCGCCCTGCGCCGCGGCAAGTCGATCCTCGCCGCGCAGCGACCCGAGCACGGCGGCGAGCGCCATCGCGACGATGCCCGCGCTGACGAGCGCGAGTCCGGTCACCGGCAGATCGAGCACGAGCCCCGCCAGTCCCGCGATTCCCACGATCGCACCGCCGGCTGCGACCGCGATGCTCGGAACGGCGCGCGCCACCAGCGGCGGCAACGTCCAGCGCGCGAGTGGCGCGAGCACGATCCGGTCGAACCAGCCCGGCCGCGCGGTGACGATCGACGAGAGCACCGCGCGGCTGCGATCGGCGAGCGCGCGCGAATCGCGCTGGATGCCATGCCCCTCGCGTGCCGCCGAAGCGGGGAGCGCGATCCGCACCGCGCGGCCCTGGGCGAGCACGCGCAGCAGCGTGGACTGAAAGTCGTAATCGCTCGGGAAGCGCGCGACGTCGGCGAGCCGCCGCGATTCGATCCGCGCGAGCCCGGCCCAGCAGGTGCCCGCGTCGACGCGCTCGAACCCGGGCAGCGCATCGCCCTCGCTGGTGACGAGCAGCGCGTCGTCACCCTCGCCGGCGAAGGTGCCTACGATCCCACTGGTGGTCACCAGTCCGTCGGCGATCACGATGATCCGCGCAAGCGGGTGGACCTTTTCGGCCGCCTCGCGCGCCGAACGGACGATATCTACCGGGATTCGCGTGCCGATCCGATTGACCGCGCCGATCAGCTCGGGGGTGAGCCGCGTCACCGCCACGAGAAGCTGCGCCGCGCCCGCTGCGATCAGCAGCCGCGCCTGATATTCGAGCAGCGTCCCGCCGCCGAAGGGCAGCGTGGCAGCGAGCTTGTCGGGCCGGTCGTCGGCGTCGTCGGTCGCAAAGATCAGCCCAGCGAGCATGGCTGGTGCTGTTACGGGGTGAATGCGCGATTGGCAAAGGGCGCGCGTGGCCCTCGGCGCGCTAGAGCCGTGCGACCGCCTGCCGGATCCTGCGCAGATAGGCCTGGTCCTGCGCCGCCACCGTGCTGCCCTCCTCGGCGAGCGCCATCAGCCGCACCGCGCCGAAGCTCGCGGCGAGCCCCTTCATCCGCCAGGCAGCGGCGCGCCAGCTCTCGGCATCACCGGCCGCTTCGAGCGCGGCCAGCTCGCGCTTGGCGCTGTCGAGAAAGGCTTCGCGCAGCTCGGCGATCAGCGCGGGCTCGTCGCCCACCGCGGCTGCCAGCGTCGCATCGATTGCACCGGGATCATAGGCCATCGTCTGCGTTCTACCGTGACTTGTTTAAGGCAAGGTTTCGCGATTGGCTTTGACGCAGGCCGATTCATGGTAAACAACAGGGCCATGAACGGGGGCTCGCACATCGTCGGCCTGCATCGCGAAGATGCGGAAGCCGAATCGCACGACATCGCGGTCGAACAGGACGCGATCGACAACGAGGCGGCGCTCGACGCCGATCCCATGTGGATCGCGGATGAAGAGGAGGAGCCGTCGGGCGCGGCCTGGCTGTGGCCCGCTCTCGCGATCGTCGCGGTCGTGGCCTGGCTCGCGGGCATGTTGTGGATCGTGCGCGGCATCTTCATCACGCCGCCGGCGCCGATCGAGCTGGTCGAGCTTCTCGCTGCGCTCTGCGTGCCGCCCGCTTTGATCGGCATCGTCTGGCTGCTGGCGATGCGCACCAGCCGCGCCGAGGCGAAGCGCTTCGGCCAGAGCGCGCAGGCGATGCGGGCCGAGGCGGCGAGCCTGGAACGTACGATCGCGATCCTCGCGCGCCAGCTCGACGACAATCGCGAGAAGCTCGCCGAACAGATCGACGTGCTGATGGCGATGGGCGACGGCGTCGCGAGCCGGCTCGGCAGCTTGCGCGGCGATGTCGAGCACGAAATCGCCAGCGTCAGCCTGCACAGCCGGCAGCTCGAAACCTCCGCAGGCGGCGCGCAGAAAAGCCTCGAAGTGCTGCTCGCCTCGCTGCCGCGCGCGCATGACGAGACGCGCGAGATGAAGACCACGCTCGAAGGGCTCGGGCTCACTGCGGGCGAGCAGGCGGCTGCGCTCGACGCGCAGCTCGCCGCGCTGGCGGAGCGCGGGCGCGAGGCGGACAACGTCGCCGGCGGCGCGGCGCAGAAGCTGGCGGCGCACATCGCGCGCATGGAGGCGACCAGCGAGACCGCGGGGGCGCGGCTCGAGGCCGTCACCGGCGAGATGTCGAACGCGGTCGACGGCCTGCTCGATCGTACCGCGGGCGCAGTCGACGAAGCCCGCAAGGGGATCGCCGCGCAGGGCGAGGCGATGCTCGCGATGCTCGAGACCAACCAGGCCGCGCTCGATCGCGCGACACGCGACAGCGTCGAGGGGCTTTCGGAGCGGATCGCGGGGATCGAATCGATGATCGACCGGCTCGCGGGCCGGCTGGGCGAGCAGCAGGCGACGAGCGAGGTACTGCTCGGCGGGCTGGATGACGGGATCGGGCACATCGAAGGTCGGCTCGCGACGCTCCACGCCGACGGCATGGTACGCAACCAGGAATTGGCCGGTTCGCTGAGCGCATTGGGCGGCTCGGCCGACGCGATGACCGAGGCGTTGCGCGCAGGCGAGGATATGGCGCGCCGCGTGATCGGCACCGCCGAGGATCTGCTCACCGCGCTCGACGCATCGGCGCGCGAGATCGACGAGACGCTGCCCGAGGCGCTCACCCGGCTCGACGCACGGATCGGCGAGAGCCGCAAGGTCGTGGCCGGCGCCAAGCCCGAGCTGCTGGCGCTCGTCACCGCGGCCGAGAGCACGCACGACGCGATCGAGGCGATCGCGCAGGTCATCCAGGGCCAGCGCACCACGCTCGACGCATTGTCGTCGAAATTGCTCGAAACGATCGATTCGGGCCGCGCCAAGGCCGATTCGCTCGGACGCATGTTCGACGAGACGATCGGGCGCACCAACGATTTCGCCGAGGAAGCCGCGCCCAAACTGGTCGAGGCGCTGATTCGCGTGCGCGACACCGCCAGCGCGGCGGCCGAACGTGCTCGCGAGACGCTCGCGACCGTCATCCCCGAGGCCGCGCGCTCGCTCGAAACCGCGAGCGCCGAGGCGATGAAGCGCGCCGCCGACGTGTCGGTCGAGCGGCAGGTCGCGTCGATCGCCGATGCGGCGGATGCGGCTGTCGCCGCCGCCGGGCGCGCATCGGAGCGGCTGACCGAACAGATGTCCAAGATCGCCGAGGCGACCGCGGCGATCGACCTCCAGATCGATCAGGCGCGTGCCGAGCGCGAGGAGGCCGAAGAGAACAGCTTCGCCCGCCGCGCCTCGCTCCTGATCGAGGCGCTCCATTCGAACGCGATCGACATCAGCAAGACGCTGTCGCAGGACGTCTCGGACAGCGCCTGGGCCGCGTATCTCAAGGGTGATCGCGGCGTCTTCACCCGCCGCGCGGTACGGCTCCTCGACGGCACCGAAGCGCGCGAGATCGCGACGCTCTACGACGACGAGCCGGACTTCCGCGAGCAGGTCAATCGCTACATCCACGATTTCGAAGCGATGCTCCGCGCGATCCTGATGCAACGCGACGGCTCGCCATTGGGCGTGACGTTGCTGTCATCCGATATGGGCAAGCTCTACGTCGCGCTCGCCCAGGCGATCGAGAGGCTGCGGACCTAATTTGGCCTGTCGTACACCGGCGCCGTCCCGCCGAAGAAATCGAGCGTTTCGGCGGTTACCCAGCCATATTCGTAGTTGAGCACGAACAACACGAAGAGCATTGTCGCGACCGCAGTGACGCGCAGCGCAATCCGCCCGGCGCGGAACTCGTGCGGGGCGCTGTCGGCCTGCCCGGGGATGCGCTCGCCGCCGGCCTCGTCGGTGGTGCGCACGCCGAAGGGGAGCACCAGGAACACCGAGAAAACCCAGAGCAGGAAATAGATCGCAACGAACGAGGTCCACGCCATCCCGTTCAACCCTCGATGAGAAGCACGTCGACGATCGGCTTCTTGCCCGTCCAGCGCGTCGCGGTGCGGCGGACCGCCAGCCGGACCGCCTCCCGCAGTGCCTCACGGTCGCGTGCGCCGTCGCGAACCGCATCGGCGGCGGCTTCGGCCGCCTCGGCGAGGAACGCCGCCCGCTCCTCCTCCACCGGCACGCCCTGGAGCCGGATCTGCGGCGCGCCGATCAGCGCTCCACCCGGCACAATCGCTACCGCAACCGAGATATGGCCGTTGGCTGCGATTTTGCGGCGTTCGTTGATCGTGCCGCCGTCGGCGGGCAGGATAACATCGCCATCGAGCACCAGCCGCCCAACCGGAGCATGCCCCACCTTCTCCGGATCGCCGGGCGCGAGGCGGACGATGTCGCCGTCGGTCTGGACGAGCGCGCGCGGGATGCCGCACGACAGCCCGTAGCGCGCCTGCTCCATCAGGTGCCGCATCTCGCCGTGGACGGGGAGCAGCAGCTCGGGCCTGATCCACGTGTACATCGCCGCGAGCTCGGGGCGTCCCGGATGACCCGAGACATGGATGTGCGCCTGGCGTTCGGTAATCATCTCGATTCCGCGCGCGGCGAGCCGGTTCATGATCCGCCCGATCGCAACCTCGTTGCCGGGGATCTGCTTGGACGAGAAGATCACGCGGTCGCCGGCCTGGAGCTCGATCGGGTGTGTGCCCTCGGCGACACGCGACAAGGCAGCGCGCGGTTCGCCCTGCCCGCCCGTCGCGACGATCATTACCTCGCTCCGCGGCAGCCGCATCGCGGTGTCGAAATCGACCACCGGGGGGAAGTCGCGCAGATAGCCGGTCTGCCGCGCGACGCGCAGAATGCGGTCGAGCGAGCGGCCCGCGACGCACAAGGTCCGCCCGGTTTCGCGCGCGACCTCGCCCAGCGTCTTGAGCCGCGCCGCATTCGACGCGAACGTCGTTACCAAGACGCGCGCCGGCGCGCTGGCGACGCAGTCGAGCAGCCCCGCGCGCAGCTCGCTTTCGGAGCCCGACGCCTCGGCGTTGAAGACATTGGTCGAATCGCACACCAATGCGAGCACGCCCTTGTCGCCGATCGCACTCAGCGCCTCGGCGGTCGAGGCGGTGCCGAGCACCGGCGCTTCGTCGAGCTTCCAGTCGCCGGTGTGGAAGACGCGGCCGAAGGGCGTCTCGATCAACAGCGCATTGCCCTCGGGGATCGAGTGCGAGACGGGAACGAAGGTGCATTCGAACGGGCCCAACCCGAAACGCTCGCCGGGGTCGATCACGTGGAGCTTCACGTCGCGCTCGATCCCTTCTTCCTCGAGCTTGCCGCGGATCAGCCCCGCCGCGAACGCGGTCGCATAGATCGGCACGCCGAGATCGAGCGCGAGATACGGAAGCGCGCCGATATGGTCCTCATGCCCATGCGTGATGACGATGCCCTGCAGCCCCTCGAGCTGGTTCTCGATGAAACCGAGATCGGGCAGGATCACGTCGATGCCGGGGTAATCGGGATCGGCAAAGGTCACGCCGCAATCGACCATCAGCCATTCGCCGCGGCAGCCGTAGCAGTTGACGTTCATGCCGATTTCGCCCGAGCCGCCGAGCGCGAGGAAGAGGAGTTCGTTAGCTGGAGTCATTCACATTCCAATCATCATCCCGACGAACGCCGGGATTCGTGCCGATGCGGCACCAAGAATTCGGGAGAGACCTCCGCAAGGGGGAAGGCCCGGTTCAGTCGATATGGGCGCGCTCCCACATCATGGCCAGCCCCTGGATGGTCAGATCGGGTTCGATCGCATCGAACACCTCGGTATGCTTCTCGAACAGCACCGCGAGCCCACCGGTCGCGACCACCGTCGCCGGGCGGCCGACCTCGGCCTTCATGCGCGCGACCAGCCCCTCGATCATCGCGATATAGCCCCAATAGATGCCGATATGCATCTGATCGACGGTGTTGCGCCCGACGACGCTGTTGCCCCGGGGTGCCTCGATCGCGATGCGCGGCAGCTTGGCCGCCGCCGTCACCAGCGCATCGAGCGACAGGTTGATGCCCGGCGCGATGATGCCGCCCTTGTAGGCGCCCGAATAGTCGACCAGGTCGAAGGTCGTCGCGGTGCCGAAATCGATGATGATGAGGTCGCCTTCGTGCAGCGCATGCGCCGCGATGACGTTGAGCGCGCGGTCGGCACCCACCGAATCCGGCTCCTCGACATCGAGCGCGATCCCCCATTCGAGCGGCGGTCGCCCTGCAACGAGCGGCTCGGCGCCGAAATATTTACGCGCGAGCACCTCGAGATTGTGGAGCGCGCGCGGCACCACCGTGCTGATGAGCACGCCCGTCACCGCGCTGCGCGCATGGCCTTCGAGCTGGAGGAGCTGGCTCAGCCACACCGCATATTCGTCGGCCGTGCGCCGCGGGTCGGTCGCGATCCGCCACCGCGCGACGACCTGGCGTCGCTCGACCAGCGCGAAGACGATGTTGGTGTTGCCGGCGTCGATCGCGAGCAGCATGGGCGGACCCTCAGATCAGGAAGACGTCGCCTGCGTGAATGACACGCCGGACCCCGTCCGCCAAGCGCAGGATGAGCGCACCGTCGGCATCGAGCCGCTCGAACAGCCCGTCGAGCGAGGTGCCGTCGGGCAGCCGAACGGCGAGCGCGGTGCCGGGTGGATGCGCGCGGTCGCTCCAACGGTCGCGGACGGGTGCAAGGCCTTCGCCGCGCCAGCGAGCGAGCCAGCGGGCGAAGATGTCGGCGAGCGTTTCGAGAAACATCGCCGGATCGGGTGCGACGCCATGCGCGGCGAGGCTGGTGGCGGGCCGATCGGTGTCGTCGGGATGATGGGCGAGGTTGATGCCCACGCCGATCACCACCGCATCCTCGGAGCGCTCGAGCAGGATGCCCGCGAGCTTGGCGCCATCAAGCAGCAGATCGTTGGGCCATTTGAGCAACGGTCCGTCGACGAAAAGCCGCACCGCCTCCTCCAGTGCCACCGCGGCGACCAGCGCCAGCGTTGCCGCCGGCGGATCGCTCGGGCGTAGTCGCACGATCGTGCTCGCGGTGAGATTGCCCGGCGGCGAAAGCCACGTGCGGCCCTGCCGTCCCTTTCCCGCCGTCTGTCGCTCGGCGCGGAGCCACAGCCCCTCGGGCGCTCCGTCCCGCGCGAGCGCGATCAGATCGGCATTGGTGGAGCCGGTCTCGACGACGGTGCGGATCGTCAGAACAGCGCCTGCGCCGCCGTCATCGACCAGCCGGTCAGCGCGGGAATCGCGAGATAGGCGACCGGCGACACCGCGATCGCGCTCACCGCGATCAGCCCGTTCTCGACGACGTTATCGGACGCCGCGAAGGCGGGTGCCGGCGCATCGAAATACATCGTCTTGATGATGCGCAGGTAATAATAGGCGCCGATCACCGAGCCGACCACCGCCGCTACGGCGAGCGGGAATAGCCCTGCCGCGACCGCCGCGTTGAACACCGCCAGCTTGGCGTAGAAGCCGAGCAGCGGCGGGATGCCGGCAAGGCTGAACATGAAGATCATCAGCGCGAGCGCGAGCCCCGGGCGCGTGCTCGACATGCCCGACAGGCTCGCGATCGTCTCGATCTGCCGCCCCTCCTCGTCGCGCATGCGCAGCACGACGAGGAAGCTGCCGAGCGTCATCACGATGTAGATCGTCATGTAGATCAGCACCGACGACACGCCATCGGGCGTGCCCGCCGCGAGGCCGACCAGCGCGAAACCGACGTTGTTGATCGACGAATAGGCGAGCAGCCGCTTGATGTTGGTCTGTCCGATCGCCGCGACCGCGCCGAGGAAGATCGACGCGAGGCTCGCGAAGATCACGATCTGGCGCCACTCGAAGGTCGCCGGCCCCATCGCCTCGATCGCGACGCGCACCGCCAGCGCCACCGCGGCGACCTTGGGCGCGCTCGCAAAGAAGGCGGTTACCGGCGTCGGCGCGCCTTCATAGACATCGGGCGTCCACATGTGGAACGGCACCGCCGAAATCTTGAAGGCGAGCCCCGCGAGCACGAAGACGAGCCCGAACATCAGCCCCATCGAGCGGGTGCCGGCATAGGCGCTCGCCACACCGCCGAACGCGGTCGTGCCCGAGAAGCCGTACACCAGCGAGATACCGTAGAGCAGAATGCCGCTCGCCAGCGCGCCGAGCACGAAATATTTGAGCCCCGCCTCGGCCGAGCGCGTATCGCGGCGCATGAAGCTCGCGAGCACATAGGCCGCAAGGCTTTGGAGCTCGAGCCCGACATAGAGGCTCAGCAGGTCGGCGGCCGAGACCATCATCCCCATGCCGACCGCCGAAAGCAGAATCAGCACCGGATATTCGGGCCTGAGATCATCGCCCGAGGTGCGTGCGAAGAAGTCGGGCGCCATCACGATCGCAACTGCCGCGGCGGCATAGATCAGCACCTTGGCATAGGTCGCGAACGCATCCGCGCGGTAGAGCCCGTAAAAGGCGTCAACGCCGCTCGAGGCGGGCCCGAGCAGCGCGATCCCGGCGCCCGCAAGCACCAGCACGGACACCCACGAGATTGCCCGCGTGGCCCCCTGCCCGCCCCAGGCGGCGACGAGCATCAGCACGAGCGCGCCGATCGAAAGCACCACCTCGGGCAGCGCGATCGTGAGCATGGTGGCGTAGCTCATCGGTGCGCCTCCCCATGCGCAGTGGGTGCGGGCGCGTGGTCCCCAGTCGCCTGCGAAACGCTCGGCTGCGAATCGCTGGGCGGCGCGGCGGGCGCGACGCGGGCGACGAGGATCGCGGCGTCGTCGCGGATCGGCGCGAGGAAGCTTTCCGGATAGACGCCCATCCACAGCACCACCGCGGCGATCGGGGCGAGCAGCCACAATTCGCGCATCGACAAATCGGGCATCGTGCGGACGTCGTCATGGACGATCTGGCCGAACACCACGCGACGATAGAGATAGAGCATATAGGCAGCGCCGAGAATGATGCCGGTCGTGCAGAGGAGCGCGATCCAGGTCGAAAGCTGATAGGTGCCGGCAAGGCTCAGGAATTCGCCGACGAAGCCGCTCGTCCCCGGCAGGCCGATCGAGGCCATGGTGAACAGCAGGAACAGCGTGGCATAAACCGGCATGTTGATCGCCAGACCACCATATCGACTGATCTCGCGGGTGTGCAGCCGATCGTAGATCACGCCGACGCACAGAAACAGCGCGCCCGAGACGAGGCCGTGGGAGAGCATCACGATCACCGCGCCTTCGATGCCCTGCTGGTTGAACGCGAACAGGCCGATCGTGACGATCGCCATGTGCGCTACGCTCGAATAGGCGATCAGCTTCTTCATGTCCTGCTGCACCAGGGCGACGAGGCTGGTGTAGATCACCGCGACCGCCGAAAGGCCGAAGATCAGCCAGGTGAGATCGGCCGAAGCCTGCGGGAACATCGGCAGCGAGAAGCGCAGGAAGCCATATCCGCCGAGCTTGAGCAGCACGCCCGCCAGGATCACCGAGCCCGCCGTGGGCGCCTGGACGTGCGCGTCGGGAAGCCAGGTGTGGACCGGCCACATCGGCATCTTGACCGCGAACGACGCGAAGAAGGCGAGCCACAACCACGTCTGCGCCTGGACGGGGAAGTCATGGCTGAGCAACGTCGGGATGTATGTCGTGCCCGCCTCGTTCGCCATCCACAGCATCGCGACCAGCATCAGCACCGAGCCGAGCAGCGTGTAGAGGAAGAATTTGTACGAGGCGTAGATACGGTTCGCGCCGCCCCAGATGCCGATGATGAGGAACATCGGGATCAGGCCGCCTTCGAAGAAGATGTAGAACAGGAACAGATCCTGCGCGGCGAAGGTGCCGATCATCAGCAGCTCGGTGACGAGGAACGTCGCCATATATTCCGGAACGCGCTCGGTGATCGCGCGCCAGCTCGCGCCGACGCAGATCGGCATCAGGAATACGCTGAGCATGATGAGCATCAGCGCAAAGCCGTCGATTCCCAACGCCCAGCCGAAATTGCCGAACAACGGCACGTTCTCGACGAACTGCCAGCGCGCCCCGCCGATATCGAAATTGGCCCAAAGCACGATGCCGAGCGCTAGATCGACCAGCGTTGCTGCAAGCGCGAGCCAGCGTGCGCCCTTCGCGTCGAGGAACAGGCAGATCACTGCGGCGACCGCAGGGATCGCCAGCATGATCGAGAGAATCGGAATTCCTTGCATGGCCCCCGCTCAGCCCGCGATCGCCCAGGTGACCGCGGCGGTGAGCCCGATCAGCATGACGAACGCATAGGTATAGACATAACCGCTCTGGAGCCGGCCCGCGACGCGGCTTCCGCCCGCGATCACAGCCGCGAGCCCGTTCGGCCCGAACCGGTCGATCGTGCCCTCGTCGCCGCGCTTCCAGAAGAAACGGCCGATCGCGAAGGCAGGGCGGACGAAGAGGAAATCGTACAGCTCGTCGACATACCACTTGTTGAGAAGGAAGCGGTACACCGGCTCGAACGCTTCGGCCGCGCGCGCCGGAATGTCGGTCGAGCGCATGTAGGCGAGCCACGCGATCCACAGGCCGATCAGCATCGCGATCGTCGGACCGAGCTTCACGAGCACGGGCACCTCGTGCATCGCGTGCATCAGATGCTCGGAATGGAAGATCGCGCCCTTCCAGAAAGTCTCGCCCGCATCCGGCGCGATGAAATATTCCTGGAAGACGTAACCGGCCGCCACGGCACCGATCGACAGCAGGATCAGCGGGATCAGGATCGAGAGCGGGCTTTCGTGCGGATGGTATCCGCCCGTGCCCTTGGGAAGCTCCTTGGCCCCGGGGGCGTGCGGGTCCGGCGTGTGGCCCGCATCCTCGCCCGCCGGGTCGTCGTGACCGTGACCGTGCGCATCGTGGAGCGCATGTTGAATGTGCTCGGACGCCGCCCAGCGCGGCTCACCGAAGAAGGTAAGGAAGATCAGCCGCCATGAATAGAAGCTCGTCAGCAGCGCCGCGAAGGTGCCGACCCACCATGCGATCTGCCCGCCATATCCAGACGCGAAGCTCGCCTCGAGGATCGCGTCCTTCGAATGGAAACCCGCAAAGCCGATCTGCGGTAGTCCCCACAGCCCCGGAATACCCACGCCGGTGATCGCGAGCGTGCCCGCGACCATCGCCCAGAAGGTGATGGGAATGTGCTTACGAAGCGCCCCGTAATAGCGCATGTCCTGCTCGTGGTGCATCGCCACGATCACGCTGCCGGCGCACAGGAACAGCAACGCCTTGAAAAAGGCGTGCGTGAAGAGGTGGAACATCGCCCCGCCGAACGCGCCCACGCCGGCAGCGAAGAACATGTAGCCGAGCTGCGAGCAGGTCGAATAGGCGATCACGCGCTTGATGTCGGTCTGCACGCAGCCGATCGTCGCCGCGAACAAGCAGGTCGCGGCGCCGATGAAGGTGACGAAGCCCATTGCCGTCGGGCTGGTCTCGAACATCGGCGACAGGCGGCACACCATGAACACGCCCGCCGTCACCATCGTCGCCGCATGGATCAGCGCGGAAACGGGCGTCGGGCCTTCCATCGCGTCGGGCAACCAGGTGTGCAAGCCCAACTGCGCCGATTTGCCCATCGCGCCGACGAACAGCAGCAGGCACAGCACCGTCATCGTGTCGGCGCGGAACCACAGGAAGCCGATCGTCGATCCGGCCATGCCCGGCGCCGCGGCGAGGATCTCGGGGATCGAGATCGTGCCGAACACCAGGAAGGTGCCGAAGATGCCGAGCATGAAGCCCAGATCGCCGACGCGATTGACGACGAACGCCTTGATCGCCGCGGCATTGGCGCTCGGCTTCTTGAACCAGAAACCGATGAGCAGGTAGCTCGCGAGGCCCACGCCCTCCCAGCCGAAGAACATCTGGACGATGTTGTTGGCGGTCACGAGCATCAGCATCGCAAAGGTGAAGAGCGACAGATAGGCGAAGAAGCGCGGCTGGTCCGGGTCCTCCGCCATATAGCCCCAGCTATAAAGGTGGACGAGCGCCGAAACGCTGGTGACGACCACCAGCATCACTGCGGTCAGCGCATCGACGCGCAGCGCCCAGGCGACATGCATGCTGCCCGAATTGATCCAGTCGAACACCGGCGCGACGCTCGGCGCGGCGGTGCCCGACAGGTACGAGATGAAAATCGGCCACGACAGCGCGCACGCAATGAACAACGCGCCCGTCGTCACGGCCTTCGCCGCGACATTCCCGATCGCGCGATTGCCGAGCCCGGCGATAACCGCTGCCAAAAGCGGCAGGAAAACAATGAACAATATGGATGTCACCGACCACCCTCCCGCTTGCGGGAGGGACTACGCGAAGCGTTCAAGGACATCACCCCTTCATCCGGTTGACGTCATCGACCGCGATCGTGCCGCGGCCACGGAAATAGATCACCAGGATCGCGAGCCCGATCGCCGCCTCGCCGGCCGCAACCGTCAACACGAACATCGCGAACACCTGCCCCACCAGATCGTGCAGCGCCGCCGAGAAGGCGACGAGATTGAGGTTCACCGCGAGCAGGATCAGCTCGATCGCCATCAGAATGACGATGATGTTCTTGCGGTTGAGAAAGATGCCGAGCACCCCCATCGTGAACAGGATCGCCGCGACGACGATGTAGTGCGTAAGCCCGATCACAGCTCCACCCCTTGCCCGACAGGCGGTTGCATGTTGCGCGTCGCCTCGTGCGGGCGGCGCGCATTCTGGCGCGAGACGTTCTGCGCGCGCGAGCCGGCGCGCTGGCGGTGGGTGAGCACGATCGCGCCGATCATCGCGACCAGCAGAACCAGCCCCGCGCCCTCGAACACGAACAGGTAGCGCGTGTAGAGCAGGTCGCCGATCGCGCGGATGTTGGGCACGTCGGCGGCGATCGGCGCGGCGCGGCGCGCCATGTCGATCCCGCCCGCCTTCCACGCGCCTGCACCGATGATGATCTCGGCGACCAGCGCGACCGCGAGCGCGAGCCCCAGCGGCAGATATTTGACGAACCCCGCACGCAGCTCGGCGAAATCGATGTCGAGCATCATCACCACGAACAGGAACAGCACCGCGACCGCGCCCACGTACACGATCACCAGCAGCATCGCGATGAACTCGGCGCCCGCGAGCACCATCAGCCCCGCGCCGTTGAAGAAAGCGAGGATCAGCCACAGCACCGAATGCACCGGGTTGCGCGACGAGATGGTCATCCCGGCGGACGCGATGACCATGATCGCGAACAGGTAGAAGGCGATTGCCTGGATCAAGCTCGACCCCGTTTTGTCATCCGCGCCCCCGCGAAGGGAGGCCCAGCCCAAAGGAAAGAAGCCTGGACTCCCGCCTTCGCGGGAGAACAGTCAGAATCTGAATGGCCGCGCATTACCGATACGGCGCATCGGCGGCAAGGTTGGCGGCGATCGCGCGTTCCCAGCGGTCGCCGTTGTCGAGCAGCTTCGCCTTGTCGTAAATCAGCTCCTCGCGCGTTTCGGTCGAGAATTCGAAGTTCGGCCCCTCGACGATCGCATCGACCGGGCACGCCTCCTGGCACAGTCCGCAATAGATGCACTTGGTCATGTCGATGTCGTAGCGCGTCGTCCGCCTGCTGCCGTCGTCGCGCGGCTCGGCCTCGATCGTGATCGCGAGCGCGGGGCAGATCGCCTCGCACAGCTTGCATGCGATGCATCGTTCCTCGCCGTTGGGATAGCGGCGCAGCGCATGCTCGCCCCGAAACCGCGGCGAGATCGGGTTCTTCTCGTACGGATAGTTGATCGTCGCCTTGGGCTTGAAGAAATATTTCAGCGTCAGCCAATGCGCGCCGATGAACTCCCACAAGGTGAAGGCCTTGATGGTTTGAGCGATGCTCATCACAGAACTCCCGTGCGAAGGAGCATCAGAACCCCCGAAACCAGGAAAATCCAGAACAGCGACAGCGGCAGGAACACCTTCCAGCCAAGCCGCATGAGCTGGTCATAGCGATACCTCGGCACCGTCGCCTTCACCCACGAGAAGACGAAGAAGAAGAACAGGATCTTGGCGAACAGCCAGATGATCCCCGGCACGACGTAGAGCGGCGCCCAATCGAACGGCGGCAGATACCCGCCCCAGAACAGGATGGCGTTGAGCGCGCACATCAGCAGCACGTTGGCATATTCGCCGAGCCAGTAGAGCGCGAACGCCATCGACGAATATTCGGTCTGATATCCCGCGACGAGCTCGGACTCGGCCTCGGTGAGATCGAACGGCGTGCGCTGCGTTTCGGCGAGCGACGAGATGAAGAACATCACCGCCATCGGGAAGAGCAAGGGATTGAACGCGAAGCCGTTGATGAAACCGTACAGGCCTTGCTGCGCCTCGACGATCCCGGTCAGGTTGAACGTCCCCGCCCACATCACGATCGAGATCAGGATGAACCCGATCGAGACTTCGTAGCTCACCATCTGCGCCGCCGCGCGCAGCGCCGAGAAGAACGGATATTTGGAGTTCGACGCCCAGCCCGCGATGATGATCCCGTACACGCCGAGCGACGACGCCGCGAGCACGTAGAGCAGCCCGACATTGATGTCCGAAAGCACCACGCCCGCCTGGAACGGGATCACCGCCCACACGATCAGCGCGACCGTGAAGGTGATGATCGGCGCGAGGATGAACAGCCCCTTGTTCGCCGCAGTCGGGACGATCGTCTCCTGGAGGAACACCTTCAAGCCATCGGCGAAGCTCTGGAGCAGCCCGAGCGGGCCGACGACGTTGGGCCCGCGCCGCAGCGCCATCGCCGCCCAGATCTTGCGATCGGCATAGATGATCATCGCCACCGCCAGCATCAGCGGCAGCGCGATGACGAGGATGCCGATCATCGTGGCGAGGAACCACGCCCAGCCGTATTCCATGCCGTGGGAGACGAAAAATTCGGTCATTTACCTAAGTCCCTCCCCGGCGAAGGCCGGGGTCCAGTTGCGGGCCGGTCGTTGCTGGACCCCGGCCTTCGCCGGGCAAGCGCCCGTGATGAGGGGCTTCCTCACTCCGCCGCCTCCGCGAATTCCTCATCGTGCAGCAGTTCCGCCGAGCAGCGCTGCATCGTCGGGCTGGCGCGGCAGATCGCGTTGGTGAGGTAGAAGTCCTTGATCGGATAGCCCTCGATCCGCCCCTGCGCCTTGTCGCCGAGCGCCGGCGGGTTCCAGTCGAACGACTTGAGCCCCTCGGTCGCAAGCTCCGGCACGTCGCGCCCCATGTTCGCGCGCAATTCCTCGAGCGTGTCGAACGGCAGCGTATGCCCCATCACTTCCGACAGCGCACGCAGGATCGTCCAGTCCTCGCGCGCATCGCCCGGCGCGAACACCGCGCGCTCGCCGCGCTGGACGCGCCCTTCGAGATTGACCCAGGTCCCCGATTTCTCGGCGTAGCTCGCGCCCGGCAGCACCACGTCGGCATGATGCGCGCCGCGGTCGCCGTGATGGCCGATGAACACCTTGAAGCTCTTGTCGAACTTGGAGAAATCCACCTCGTCCGCGCCGAGGAAGAATGCCAGCTTCGGCGCGGCCGCGACCACGTCGGCGATCCCGCCCTTCTGCGCATAGCCGAGCATCAGCCCGCCCATCCGCGCCGCCGAGAAGTGGACGACGTTGAAACCGTTCCACCCGTCCCGGACGAGCTTCAGGGACTTGGCGAGCTTGAGCGCCGCGCCGTGCCCGCCCTTCAGCGCCGCGCCGCCGACGATCACCATCGGCTTCTGCGCGTCCTTGAACGCGTCGGCCGCCGCCTTGGGCAGCTTGCCGAGCAGCGACAGGTCGTCGCCCAGCCATTCGGCCTTGTAGGTGAGATCGGTCTCGGGCCCGATCGCGAACACCTTCGCGCCCTTCTTGATCGCCTTGCGGATGCGGGTGTTCACCAGCGGCGCTTCCCAGCGCAGGTTGGTGCCCACCAGCAGGATGACGTCGGCATCCTCGGCACCCGCGATCGTCGTGTTGAAATTGACCGCCGAAAGACTCGACGTGTCGTAGTCCATCCCCGTCTGCCGGCCCTCGAGCAGCGATCCGCCCATCGCGGTGACAAGCGCCTTGGCGGCATACATCGTCTCGCAATCGACCAGATCGCCCGCGATCGCGGCGACGCTCGATCCGGCTTTCACCGCGGCGATCGCGTCGAACGCCTCGTCCCAGCTCACAGCAATCAGCTTGCCGTCCTTGCGGACATACGGCCGGTCGAGCCGCCGCCGAACGAGCCCGTCGACCGCGTGGCGGGTCTTGTCGGTCGCCCATTCCTCGTTGACGTCGTCGTTGACCCGCGGCAGCGCGCGCAGCACCTGCCGCCCGCGGCTGTCGAGCCGGATGTTGGTGCCGACCGCATCCATGACGTCGATCGTCAGCGTCTTCTTCAATTCCCACGGCCGCGCCTCGAAGGCGTACGGCTTCGAGGTGAGCGCCCCGACGGGGCACAGATCGACGACATTGCCCGAAAGCTCGCTCTTGTAGGCGTGCTCGAGATAGGTCGTGATCTGCATATCCTCGCCGCGACCGATCGCGCCGATATCCTCGACACCCGCGACCTCCTCGGCGAAGCGCACGCAGCGCGTACACTGGATGCACCGGGTCATGATCGTCTTGATGACCGGTCCCATGTACTTTTCGGTCACCGCGCGCTTGTTCTCGTCATAGCGCGAATGGCCGCGGCCATAGGCCATCGACTGGTCCTGAAGGTCGCATTCGCCGCCCTGGTCGCAGATCGGGCAATCGAGCGGATGGTTGATGAGCAGGAACTCCATCACACCCTCGCGCGCGGCCTTCACCATCGGCGTCGTCGTGAAAATTTCCTGATTGTCGGCGGCAGGCAGCGCGCATGATGCCTGCGGCTTGGGCGGCCCGGGCTTCACCTCGACCAGGCACATCCGGCAATTGCCAGCGATCGACAGCCGCTCGTGATAGCAGAAGCGGGGGATCTCCTTGCCGGCAAGCTCGCACGCCTGCAGCACGGTGGCGCCCTGCGGCACCTCGATCTCGACGCCATCGACTTTGACCTTGGGCATGCGTGCTCCCTAGACGGCCGGCGGCGTCGGCGCCACCCGAATGAGGGCGCGGCGCCGAACGACCGAAGGCCGACGATGAAACGGCTGGAAATCCCTACGAAGCGGGGGCTTCCACGCCTGGGAGAAACTTCTCCCTGAAATCGGATACCGACAGCCGGTACAAGGAATCGGCGATGAACGCGCGCAAGAACGAGCGACTCACGTCATCCGGTCGCGTCGCTCCTGCACACGTCGGCGCGCCGGCAAACAGCCTGTCCATGGCGGCGGCCTCCTCGTCCGAGCCGTGACGGGTATGAAGCACTGCGCTGGCAACGGCAGGCTGCACCGCGACGAGGCAGTTGGTCGCATCGATCATTCCGGCGTCGCCCGAAAAACGCTGCGTGTTCCACTTCTGCTCGCTCGAGAGGAATGCCGAGCTGTCCTCCGACGTCGCGGTGATCTTGGACTTGTCGATCGCCTCCGGCGCGCGCGCCTTGTACAGCGCCTCGGAAAGTGCGCCGCGTTCGAGTGTCAGGACGTTGGCCATAACGTCCGATCCACAACCGCCGAAATGGCTGATGCCCCGATTGAGGTTCGATTTTTCGCGGGTGCTGTTGGGTTGCATGCCGAGCATGTCGGCAACGCGGCCCGACGACGAGTCGACCGCGCACTCACCGAAATGGAGCATGTGGTTGTAGACCTCGATCGACCGGCGCGTGTCCTGGTCAGGGCGCATCTGTGTGACGTTGGGGTCTTTCGTCGAAAACTTATCTTTCGACATCACGCCGCGGGGAGGCGTGTACGGCACGAGTTGCGCAAAGGCCGGAAATGCAGCGCATGCGGATCCAACCAGAACGATGGCGGAAATTATCCCCTTCATCTTTCCCTCCGTTTTCATTCGGCCGCTTCCTGCATGGGAGCAGGATCGGCACGGCGATGGAGGATACGCCGTTCGAGCTCGGGACGGAAGTGCCTGATAAGCCCCTGTATTGGCCACGCCGCCGCATCCCCCAATGCGCAGATCGTATGCCCCTCGACCTGCTTGGTCACCTCGAACAGCGTGTCGATCTCGCTGACCTCGGCCTCGCCGGTGCGCAGCCGCTCCATCACGCGCCACATCCAGCCGGTGCCCTCGCGGCACGGGGTGCATTGGCCGCAGCTTTCGTGGCGGTAGAAATACGAGATACGGCTGATCGCTCGGACGATGTCGGTCGATTTGTCCATCACGATCACCGCCGCGGTGCCGAGCCCCGATCCGAGCGCCTTCAACCCGTCGAAATCCATCGGCGCATCGATGATCTGCTCGGCGGGCACCAACGGCACCGACGAACCGCCGGGGATCACCGCGAGCAGATTGTCCCACCCGCCGCGAATACCGCCGCCATGCTTCTCGATCAGCTCGCGGAAGGGAATGCCCATCGCCTCTTCAACGACGCATGGCGTGTTGACGTGACCCGAAAGCTGGAAGAGCTTGGTGCCCTCGTTCTTCTCGCGGCCGATGCCGGCGAACCACGAGGCGCCGCGCCGCAGGATCGTCGGCACCACCGCGATCGATTCGACGTTGTTGACGGTGGTCGGGCAGCCATAGAGCCCCGCCCCCGCCGGGAACGGCGGCTTCAGCCGCGGCTGGCCCTTTTTGCCCTCGAGGCTTTCGAGCATCGCGGTCTCTTCGCCGCAGATGTACGCGCCCGCGCCGCGATGGACGAACACGTCGAAATCGTAACCGGAGCCCGCGGCATTCTTGCCGAGCATCCCCTTGCCGTAGGCCTCGGCGACGGCGGCGAACAGATTCTCGGCCTCGCGGATGAACTCGCCGCGGATATAGATGTACGCCGCCCGCGCGCGCATCGCATAGCCGGCGATCAGCGCACCCTCGATCAGCTTTTGGGGATCGTGCCGGATGATCTCGCGGTCCTTGCACGAACCGGGCTCGGATTCGTCGGCGTTGATGACGAGGAAATTGGGCCGCTCGGGCTTGGGCTCCTTGGGCATGAAGCTCCACTTCATGCCGGTCGGGAAGCCCGCGCCGCCGCGCCCGCGCAGCCCAGAGGCCTTGATCGCGTCGATGATCGCGTCCTGCCCGACCGCCATCAGCCCCTTGGTATCGTCCCAGTCGCCGCGCGCCATCGCGGCATCGATGTGCCACGACTGGAAGCCGTAGAGATTGGTGAAGATGCGGTCCTTGTCAGCGAGCACGATGGCCTCCATCGGAGGGCGTCGCCCCAGCGAAGGCTGGGGTCTCGTGCCGCAAGGGCGCGCCCGGAAGCGAAGAGATGCCAGCTTTCGCTGGCATGACGACGGTGTTGTTCATCGCCCCTTCCCGATCAGCTTTTCGGCGACGAAATAGGCGATCACGGCAATCCCGACGCCGAGCGCGAGCACGATCAGCCCGAACGCGATCTTGAGGATCGCGACGAGCACGATGATACCGATCACCGCGGCGGCCAGTGCGATGAGCAGGTTCATGCCCATTCACTCCTGTAATCGTGATTCTCGTCGACCATCGCCTTGAGCGTGGTCGGCCCGCCTTCGGGGCAGCTCGTCTGGCGGTCGACCTGCGGCCCCGGCTTGGGCGTCTCGCCGCGCGCCAGCGCCTCCAGCACCACCGTCATCCGGTCGTAGTCGAGGTCCTCGTAATTGTCGTCGTTGATCTGCACCATCGGCGCGTTGGCGCACGCGCCGAGGCACTCGACCTCGGTCAGCGTGAACAGCCCGTCGGGCGTCGTCTTGCCTTTCGACAGCCCATGATTGCGGCATGCGGCAAGCACGTCGTCCGATCCGCGCAGCATGCACGGCGTCGTCCCGCACACCTGCACGTGATAGCGGCCGACCGGCGCGAGGTTGAACATCGTGTAGAAGGTCGCGACCTCGAACACGCGCATATAGGCGACGCCGATCTCGCGCGCGACGAACTCGATCACCGGCACCGGGAGCCAGCCTTGCGTCTTGGTCTCGGCGCCGACCTGGCGCTGCGCCAGATCGAGCAACGGCAGCGACGCCGATTGCGCGCGGCCTTGCGGATAGCGGGCGATGATCTCCTTCGCCTTGGCCGCATTCTCCTCGGTCCACGCAAACGCACCCCAGCGCGCGCGGACCTCGTCTTCGGGCGGGAGATGGGGAGATTCAGCCATTACCGGTCACATTCACCAAAAACGATGTCCATCGCACCCAGGATCGCGGTCGTATCGGCCAGCATGTGGCCCTTCGACATGAAGTCCATCGCCTGCAAATGGCTGAACGCGGTCGGCCGAAGCTTGCAGCGATACGGCTTGTTGCTGCCGTCGGCGACCAGATAGACGCCGAACTCGCCCTTGGGGCTTTCGGTGCCGACGTACACCTCGCCCGCGGGGACGTGATAGCCCTCGGTGTAGAGCTTGAAGTGATGGATCAGCGCTTCCATCGAATGCTTCATCTCGGCGCGCTTGGGCGGCGCGATCTTGCGGTCGAGCGTCAGCACCGGGCCTTCGGGCATCTCGGCGAGACACTGCTTGATGATCCGCGCCGATTGGCGGACCTCCTCGACGCGCACCATGAAGCGATCGTAGCAATCGCCCTTGGTGCCCACCGGAATGTCGAAGTCCATGCGGTCGTACACGTCGTAGGGCTGCGACTTGCGCAAATCCCACGGGATGCCCGCCGCGCGGATCATCGGCCCCGAAAAGCCCCAGGCGATCGAATCCTCGCGGTTCACCACCGCGATATCGACATTGCGCTGCTTGAAGATGCGGTTGTCCGCGACGAGGCTGATCGCGTCCTCGAACAGCCTGGGCAGCCGCGTATCGACCCAGTCGCCGATATCGGCGAGCAGCTTGAGCGGCACATCCTCGCGCACGCCGCCGACGCGGAAATAATTGGCGTGCATGCGCGCGCCCGACGCGCGCTCGTAGAAATTCATCGTGTCTTCGCGCAGCTCGAACAGCCACAGGTTCGGCGTCATCGCACCGACATCCATCACATGGCTGCCCAGGTTGAGCATGTGGTTCATGATGCGGGTGAGCTCGGCGAACAGCACGCGGAGATACTGCGCGCGCAGCGGCACCTCGAGGTCGAGCAGCTTCTCGACCGCGAGCACGAAGCTATGCTCCATGCACATCGGCGAGCAGTAATCGAGCCGGTCGAGATAGGGCAAAGCCTGCGCGTAGGTCTTGTACTCGATCAGCTTCTCGGTGCCGCGGTGGAGCAGCCCGATGTGCGGATCGATCCGGTCGATGATCTCGCCGTCGAGCTCCATCACCAGCCGCAGCACGCCGTGCGCGGCCGGGTGCTGCGGGCCGAAGTTGATCGTGTAGGGCTGGATCGTGACGTCGCCCGTCGTCGGGTCCGCCGCGTCCTCCTGGTCGAGGAGTTCCTGGACGTAGTCGCTCATTGGTCCTGCCCCTTGTCGGGCGCCTTCTTCACGTCGGCCTTTTTCGGGGTGCGATTCCCCTTGGGCTGCGGCTCCGCCTTGCCTTCGCCGGTATCCGCCGGGCTGTCGGTCGATTTGGGCGTTTTAGCGCGCGGCGCGGCCTTCTTGGACGCCGCGGCGTCGGCCTTCTGGAGCTTGTCGGCACTCACCGGGGAGGGCGCCCCCTTCGCCTCGGGCACGGCGCCCTTCTCGTCGCCCGGCAGCACGTATTCGGCGCCTTCCCAGGGACTGGTGAACTCGAAATTGCGGAAATCCTGCGCGAGTTGCACGGGCTCATAGACGACGCGCTTGGCGTCCTCCGAATAGCGCAGCTCGACATAGCCCGTGAGGGGAAAATCCTTGCGCTGCGGGTGGCCGCGGAAGCCGTAATCGGTGAGGATGCGACGGAGGTCCATGTTGCCCTCGAACAACACGCCGTACATGTCGTACACCTCGCGCTCGAGCCAGCCGGCAACCGGCCAGATGCTCGTCACCGACGGGACCGGCTTCGTCTCGTCGGTCGTCACGCGGACGCGGATACGGCGGTTCTTCGTGAGCGAGAGCAGGTGATAGCAGACGTCGAACCGCTCCTCGCGGTCGGGATAATCGACCCCGGCGATCTCCATGAGCTGCTGATATTCGAGGCCCGGCGTGTCGCGCAAGCCGAGCATCGCCTCGATCAGCCGCGGACGATCAACCGTCAGCGTGATCTCGCTCACGGCATCGAGCGTCTCGACGATGGCATCGCCGAGCACGGCCTTGGCCGCGTCGATCACGCCGTCGTTGGACAGCATCCGGGGGGCAGGTGCGCGCATCGTCCTGTTACCGTTCGAGCGTGCCCGAGCGGCGAATCTTCCGCTGGAGCTGCATGATTCCGTAGAGCAACGCCTCGGCGGTCGGCGGGCAGCCGGGGACGTAGATGTCGATCGGAACGATCCGGTCGCAGCCGCGCACCACCGAATAGCTGTAATGGTAATAGCCGCCGCCATTGGCGCATGACCCCATCGAGATCACGTATTTGGGGTCCGACATCTGGTCGTACACGCGGCGCAGCGCCGGGGCCATCTTGTTGCACAGCGTCCCCGCGACGATCATCACGTCCGACTGGCGCGGAGACGCGCGCGGCGCGGCGCCGAAGCGCTCGAGGTCGTAGCGCGGCATGTTGACGTGGATCATCTCGACCGCGCAGCAGGCGAGGCCGAACGTCATCCACCACAGCGAGCCCGTGCGAGCCCACTGGAACAATTCCTCGGTCGAGGTGACCAGGAAGCCCTTGTCGATCAGCTCGCCGTTCAAGTCGTTGAAGAACGTCTCGTCAGGCGGAACGATCGATCCGCCGGTTGCGGGACGATCGAGTTCGACGGGGCCGGATTGCGGTCTCACTCCCAATCGAGCGCTCCCTTCTTCCATGCGTAGATGAGGCCGAGCACCAGCTCGCCGATGAACACCATCATCGAGAACCAGGCGGTCCAGCCGAGATCGAACACCGATACCGCCCATGGATATAGGAAGGCGGCCTCCAGATCGAAGACGATGAACAGGATCGCGACCAGATAGAAGCGCACGTCGAACTGGCTGCGCGAATCCTCGAAGGCCGGAAAGCCGCACTCATATTCGGTGAGCTTTTCCGGATACGGATTGTGCGCACCCGTCAGCCGGCCGACCGCCATCGGCAGGAACACGAACGCGCTCGACAGCACGATCGCGACGCCGAGAAACAGCAGGATCGGCAGATATTGCGACAGATCGACCAAGGGCTTTCTCGTGAGGTGCGGCGGATGTGGCGTGGCTTTAGGACGATGGTCCGGGAGGGGCAAGGGTGCGAACGGGTGAGAATCGCTCGCAACGTGCGCGCTCTGGTTAACGCAGCGCGCTTGCCACCAACTTGTGTAATTTCGAATGCAGCGCGTCGTTCGCGGCGAGAAACTCGTTGCGCTCGATCGCGCGGTCGCCGCCGCGATAGTCGGTGACGAAGCCGCCGGCTTCCTTCACCAGCAGCAGCCCCGCGGCCACGTCCCAGCGGCTCAGGTCCGATTCCCAGAAGCCGTCGAACCGCCCCGCCGCGACCCAGGCGAGGTCGAGCGCTGCCGACCCCAGCCGTCTTATGCCCGCGACCTCGGGCGCGATCGCGCCGAAGATGCGGCTCCATTCGGCGAAATTGCCGTGGCCGAGAAACGGGATGCCCGTCGCGATCAGCGCGTCGGCCAGCTCGCGGCGCGCCGAAACGCGCAGGCGCTTGTCCTGTAGCCAGGCACCCCTGCCCTTTTCGGCCCAGAAGCTCTCGTCGGTGAGCGGCTGATAGACGAGCGCCGCCAGCGGCTCCCATGTCCCGTTCGGTCGCGGCTCCTCTGCCGCGATCGAGATAGCAAAATGCGGGATTCCGTGAAGAAAGTTGCTGGTACCGTCCAATGGATCGACCACGAAACGCGGCTTGGTCGGATCGCCCTCGACCAGCCCGCGCTCCTCCATCACGAAGCCCCAGCCCGGCCGCGCGCGCGACAGCTCCTCGAACAGCGTCTGCTCGGCGCGCTGGTCGGCCATCGACACGAAGTCGGCGGGGCCCTTGCGGCTCACCTGAAGATGCTGCACCTCGTTGAAGTCGCGCCGAAGCCGCGGCGCCGCCTTGCGCGCTGCGCGGTCCATGACGGTGATGAGGCCGGAATGCGAGACCATCGTTCAGCGCGACTCCGCGCTCGGCTGGGCGGCGTCGCCCTTGTCGTCCGCGGGCATCGGCACCGCGGCGCCGCACACCTTGGCGAGCACGATCAGCCGCTGCGTCGGGTTCGCCGCATCGAGCTGCTTGTTGTCGGCATAGACCTTGGTCGCGGTGGACGAGATCTTGCCCAGCGAATTCTCGTAGAGGCAGCCGAACAGCCCGTTCTTGGTTTCCTGCGGCACCTCTTTCGAGTTGAGCGCGCTCACGAACAGGCTCAGCGTTTCGTTCGCTGCCTTGAGCTCCTCCGGCGTCGGCGCCTTGGCGGCGTCCTCCTGCGCGGTGGCGGGTGCGGCGGCGATCAGCGCCGCGCCGACAAGAAGTGCAACGCGCATCATTATCCCTCGGCCCGTTTCACATAGGTCTGCTCATACACATCGACGACGATGCGGGTTCCCGCGCTGATGTGCGGCGGCACCATCACGCGCACGCCATTGTCGAGGATCGCGGGCTTGTAGCTCGACGACGCCGTCTGCCCCTTCACCACCGCATCGGCCTCGACCACCTCGGCCTCGATCTGATCGGGAAGCTGGACCGAAATCGGCTTCTCGTCGTGAAGCTCCATCACCACGTCCATCCCGTCCTGCAGGAAGGCCGCGGCATCACCCAGCAGATCGCTCGGCAGCGTGATCTGCTCGTAGGTGTCCTTGTCCATGAAGGTCAGCATGTCGCCGTCTGCGAACAGAAACTGGAAATCCTTGGTGTCGAGCCGCACCCGCTCGACGGTCTCGGCCGAGCGGAAACGAACGTTGGTCTTGCGGCCGTCGATGAGGTTCTTCATCTCGACCTGCATGTAGGCGCCGCCCTTGCCCGGCTGGGTGTGCTGGATCTTGACCGCGCGCCAGATGCCGTCTTCATATTCGATGATATTGCCGGGACGGATGTCCACGCCGCTGATCTTCATGGGTTCAACCTGCTGGAAAGAGCCAAGGGCACGCGCCGGCGCACCGAGTGCGGCCCCTTACCGTCCCACCGCGCGTGCGGCAAGCAGCGGATAGGGATTGATCGGCCGGCCCTGCCACCATCCGTCGGCGGGCCGCATCCGCGCCACGCCGAAATGCAGGTGGTAATTGCCTGCGCCCGCATTGCCCGTATCGCCGACATAGCCGAGCGGATCGCCGCGCTTGACGATCAGCCCTTCGTGCATCCCCGGCGCGTAGCCGGCGAGATGGGCATAATAATATTGCCACTTTTTGTCCGGCGAGCGGACGTAGAGAGTCGTTCCGCCGGCATCGCTTTCGAACAGCTTCTCGACCGTCCCGGGCGCTGCCGCGACGACCAGCGTGCCGCCGGGCGCCATGATGTCGATCCCATGGTGCGCGCGCGCGCCGCCCTCGCGTGGATCGCCCCAATTATCGCCAATCGCCGACCGTGCCACACCTTGGACGGGCACGCCGAGCATCCCCGCGACCGAGGCATCGGGTGCCGCGTCGGCCTCTTCGGGCGCGGGCACGACCGGCTGTGCCGACGGCCTCTCGCCGCCGCCTCCGAACCGCGTGATCGACAGGAACCCGCCGAGCACGACCACGATCGCGATCAGAATTCCCCAGCCGAGCTTGTTCATGCCACGTTCCCGCCCGCGCCTTTCCGCGCGCTATGGCTGGAAGATAGCAGGCGTTCCCGGCTTGACCATCATCGAAAGCCGCGCCGCGTCCCAATTGGTCAGGCGGATGCAGCCGTGGCTTTCGGCGCGGCCGATCGTGGTCGGTTCGCCGGTGCCGTGAATGCCGTAATGCTCCTTGGAAAGGTCGAGCCAGATCACCCCCACCGGCCCGTTCGGCCCGGGCGGCAGCAGCGCCTCTTCGTCGCCCGCATCGGCATCCCAGAACAGGTCGGGATTGTAGTGGAACTTGGGGTTGTAGTCCGGGCCGTTGATCTTCCAATGCCCGATCGGGAGCGGATCGTGTGTGCTCCCCATCGTCGCCGTGAACTGCGCGACCAGCTTGCCCTCGTCGTCGAGCACGCGGAGCACCGAATCGGACTTGTCGACGACGATCTTCGCTCCCTCGGGCTGGTTTGCGTCGACGTTGAGCATGGTGAGCGTCGCGCGCCAATCCTCGGGCAGCGACGGATCATAATCGCGCGAGGTCGGAAGCGCGTTGGGGAACACCACAGGCGTGCCGGGGGCGAGCTTCGTCTCGGGGCTGTTGAGCGCGAGCAGCACCTCGGGCGTGGTGTGGAACATCTCGGCGAGCTTCTCCATCGGTGAGCGGTAGTTGAGCCCGTCGAGCTTCGCTTTCTCCTCCGGATCGTCCGGCATCGGATAGGTGTACGGCCCCGACAGCGCCTTGGCGGTCAGCCGAAGCGTGCGGGTCGGCTTGACCTTGTCGTAGCGGGAGAGCGCGCGAACGGTGGCCTGGTCGAGCTTGCCCGTCTGCTTCAGGCCGCGGGTTTCCTGAAATCCCTTGATCGCCGCGACCGTGGATCGGCCCATCCTTCCGTCGAGCACCCCGGGGCCGAACGCGAGATGGTCGAGGATCACCTGCGCCTTGAGGATACCGAGATCGATCTGCGGCGTCTCGGCGGCAGGGGCCGGCGCGGGCGCCGCTCCGACCAGACCGATAGACGAAAGAACGAGGCCGGCGGCGGCGAGCACGGATTGGGACATGGGCACTCCTGACGATACGCGTCAGCAATGAACCCACGAATCGCGCGGTGGTTTCCCGCATCTGTGTTCCCGCGAAGGCGGGAACCCAGAGTTTCGAGGGTCGTCGATTATAGTTCCGGGCTCCCGCCTTCGCGGGAGCACTGGCTTGGCCGAAATCCGGTTCAGCCCAGCAACTCAGCGAACGCCTTCACCGCCGCACCCTCATCGCCGTTCCACACCGCGCCCGAGACGGCGAGAAAATCCGCCCCCGCTTTCACCAGCGGTGCCGCATTGCCGGGCGTGATCCCGCCGATCGCGACGCACGGTATCTCGAACAGCGTCGCCCACCACGAGAGGATCGTCGGGTCGGCGCGGTGCCGCACCTCCTTGGTCGTTGTCGGATAGAAGCTCCCGAACGCCACGTAGTCGGCGCCCGCCTCGCCCGCACCCATCGCGAGATGGCGGCTGTCGTGGCAGGTCACCCCGATCTGCGCCGATGGGCCCAGCACCGCGCGCGCTTCACGCGGATCACCATCGCCCTGCCCCAGATGCACGCCATCGGCGCCGAGGCGTTTCGCAAGACTGACGCTGTCGTTGACGATGAACGCCACGTCGTGCGCAGCGCAGATCGCCTGAAGCGGCTCGGCCCGCCGTGCCGCCTCGTGCTGGTCCAGGCCCTTCACGCGAAATTGGAACGCCGCGACCGGCCCGGCGCCGAGCGCGCGCTCGAGCCTCGCAGCGAAATCGCCGCCCACGTCGAGCGGTGAGATCAGATAGAGCTGCCATGGCCCCCGTGCGTCGTCCCGTTCGAAACGATCCGCGAACCCTTCCAATGCGTTATCGTCGAGATCGTCGTCGTCCTGGGAGACCATCATGCCCCACTCCGCTTCGCCCGCGCCGATCCGGATCGGCTGCTCGGGCTGGATCCACCGCCACTGGCGCGGGGCCTTCTATCCCGCGAAGCGCGCCGTCAAGCACTGGTTCCAACACTATGCCGAGCATTTCGACACGGTCGAGATCAACACCAGCTACCATTCGTCTAGATATTCCCCATTCGTTCTTTTCGCTGTCCTACAGCCCCGCATCGGTGCCATGCTGCGCATCGCTCTTTGATTCGGTTGATCTGCGCGCGTCGACGGTTTCGCCGACCGAACGGCCGTGCCCGATACGCACGGCGTTCGGAGAGGGACAAATCAGGGGGGACGTAGCGCTGCTTTCGCTGCGTTCCACGGGCGTCGGAGCGCGTGGGCGGACGGTTCGGAAGCCTAGCGCACCACCGCCATCACGAAACCGTCCCATTTCTTCGCGCCGACCGTCTGAAGCGCCGTCGCCACCACCCGCGGCTCGTTGGCCAGCGCATCGAACAGCGCGCGCGTGCCCTCGATCGCGGGGTCCTCGCTCCCGCCGTCGAGCACGCGTCCCTCGCGCACGACATTGTCGACGAGAATGATCGTCCCCGGCCGGGCGAGGTCGATCGCATGCGCGAAATAGGTCGGGTTGCCCGGCTTGTCGGCATCGATGAAGATCAGGTCGAACGGCGCCTCGCCCGCCGCGACCATCGCTGCGAGCGTATCCGCCGCCCGGCCGACGCGTATCTCGACCCGATCGGCGAGCCCTGCCCGCGCGACGTTCGCCTGCGCCACCTCGGCATGGTGCGGATCGAGTTCGAGCGTCACCACGCGCCCGCCCTCGGCAAGGCCGCGCGCGAGCTCGATCGTCGAATAGCCGCCGAGCGTGCCCACTTCGAGCACGCGCTTCGCCTGTCCGGCAAGCGCCAGCAGGTGCAGAAACCGCCCCTGCACCGGCGACACGTCGATCGCGGGCAGCCCGCCCGCCTCGTTGTCCGTGAGCGCCGCCTCGAGCGCCGGATCGTGCCCGAGCAGCTTGCCCTCGATATAGCGATCGACCTCGGTCCAGCGCGCGTCGCTCATTCCTCGCCCTTGTAGATGCGGACCAGCCGGTCGAGCATCGCCAGCGCCTCGTCGCGCGGGCGCTGGAAGGTGTTGCGGCCGATGATCGAGCCGTTGCCGCCGCCGTCGCGGATGTCGCGCGCGTCCTGATAGACCGCGTCGATCCCCTTCGCCGCACCGCCCGAAAAAACCACGATCCGCCGCCCATTGAAGCACGACTGGACAACATGGCGGACGCGATCCGACTGTTTCGACCAGTCGCGGCCGTCATAGGCCTTTTGCGCATCCTTCTGCTCGATATGATCGCTCGGCAGCTTCACCTTGATGATATGCGCGCCGAGCAGCGCCGCCATGTGCGCGGCATAGGCGCCGACATCGAGCGCGAGCTCGCCCTCCTTGGTGAGCTCGCCGCCGCGCGGATACGACCAGATCACGGTCGCCAGCCCGACCGACTTGGCCTGGGCCGACAGCTCACGGATTTCCTCGGCGAGCTCGAAGAAATGCTCGGATGCAGGATAGACTGTGAAGCCGATCGCCGCGCAGCCGAGCCGCAGCGCATCGTCCACCCCCGCGGTCACCGCCTGGTCCCTGGCCGTCGCCCAGCTATTTGCGGAATTGGCCTTGAGGATCGTCGGGATCTGCCCCGCGAAGGTGTCGGCCCCCGCCTCGATCATGCCGAGCGGCGCGGCATAGGCCGAAAGCCCCGCGTCGATCGCGAGGCTGTAGTGATAATGGGGATCGTAGGCCGCGGGATTGACCGAAAAGCTCCGCGCCGGGCCGTGCTCGAACCCCTGGTCGACGGGCAGGATGAGCAGCTTGCCCGTGCCCCCCAGCCGCCCCTGCATCAGAATGCGCGCGAGGTTCGCCTTGGTGCCCGGATTGTCCGATTCGTATCTGTCGAGAATTGCCTTCACGGCGGGCGTCATCGTCATCGGGCCTTCCCTTCCCTTGTGATTATGCCGGGCGTGATAATCAGGCCGCCCATCCACGGCAATGCGCGCGTTCGCGCATCCAGGTCAGCGCGAGAGCGCGGCGACCCCCGGCAATTCCTTCCCCTCCATCCATTCGAGGAACGCGCCGCCCGCGGTCGAGACGAAGCTGAAATCGTCGGCAACACCCGCCTGGTTGAGCGCCGCCACCGTATCGCCGCCGCCTGCGACCGAGACGAGCTGGCCCTCCTTGGTGAGCGCCGCCGCCGTGCGGGCGAGCGCAACGGTGGCGGCATCGAAGGGCGGCGTCTCGAAGGCGCCGAGCGGGCCGTTCCAGACGAGCGTGCGGCACGTCTTGAGCACGTCGGCGAGCGCCTCGGTCGCGGCGGGGCCGATGTCGAGGATCATCTCGTCGGGAGCCACCTCGTGAACATTGACGGTGCGCGTCGGCGGATTGGGCCTGAACTCCTTCGCGACCACCACGTCATACGGCAGGTGGACGGTGCAGCCCGCGGTGTCGGCGGCATCGAGAATCGCCTCGGCCGTGCCGGTTAGGTCGTGCTCGCACAGGCTCTTGCCGACGTTCACCCCACGCGCGGCGAGAAAGGTGTTCGCCATCCCGCCGCCGATGATGAGGGCATCGACCTTGCCGACGAGGTGCTTGAGCACGTCGAGCTTGGTCGACACCTTGGCGCCGCCGACCACCGCCGCGACCGGATGTTCGGGATTTCCGAGCGCCTTTTCGAGCGCGTCGAGCTCAGCCTCCATCGCGCGGCCGGCGAAGGCAGGCAGCTTGTGCGCGAGCCCCTCGGTAGAGGCATGCGCGCGGTGCGCGGCGGAGAAGGCATCGTCGACGTAGAGATCGCCGAGGGCGGCAAAGCGATCAACGACTTGCGGGTCGTTCTTCTCTTCACCGGCAAAGAATCGCGTGTTCTCCAGCACGGCGATATCGCCCGGCTCGAGGCTCGCGACCGCGTCCTCGGCGCCGTCCCAGTCGATGAAGCGCACCGGCCGGCCGAGCACCTGCGAATAGGGCCGGGTGACGAGCGCGAGCGACATGTCCGGATTGCGCTGCCCCTTGGGCCGCCCGAAATGCGCGAGCACGAGAACGATCGCGCCCTTGTCGGCGAGCTCGGTGACGGTCGGGATCGTCGCGCGCAGCCGGGTATCGTCGGTCACCTCGCCGTCCGCCATCGGCACGTTGAGGTCCTCGCGAACGAGCACACGCTTGCCCGTCACGTCACCAATATCATCCAATGTTCGGAAGCTTTTGTCGGTCATCATTCGATCCCAATACCATCTCCGAGGGCAATGTCGCCGCCCTCGATCACCTTGGCGAGCGCGCCTGCGCGCCAGTCGGGCGCCAGCGCCGCCTTGAGCCCCGGCGCGATCTCTTCCATCCGGCTGCACGGATCGCATTCCTGCGTGATCTCGAGCACCACCGCGCCGATCCTGATCCGCGTGCCCGGCACCTGCGGCAGATCGAAATCCTCGACGAGCAGGTTCGCGCGCCGCACCCACCACGGATGATCGAGCCCGAGTTCGGCCATCGCCGCTGCCCAGTCGTCGCGCTCGATCAGCGATACCTGCCGCCGTCCCTTGCCGCCAGGCTTCACCGCCCCGCGAAAGTCGCCGTCGAGGCCGCCCTCGAGCGTAACGCCGACCCGATCGAGCACCTCGATCGGCCCTCGCGGACGCGCATGCCGCGCGATCCCCGCGAGGGTGCCGGCCTGCATCAGATCAGCTTCGCCATCGCACCCGCGGTATCGACCATGCGGTTCGAAAAGCCCCATTCGTTGTCGTACCACGAGACGACGCGCACCAGCTTGCCGTCGATCACCGCGGTCTCGAGGCTGTCCACGGTCGAAGAGGCGGGGGTGTGGACGATGTCGATCGAGACCAGCGGGTCCTCGCTGTAATCGAGCACCTTCGACAGCGGTCCGCTGTTAGCGGCCTTCTTCAGAACCTCGTTCACCTCGTCGCGCGTCACGTCGCGGCTGGGGGTGAAAGTCAGGTCGATGATGCTGCCGTCGGGCACGGGCACGCGGATCGCCGAGCCGTCGAGCTTGCCCTTCAACTCGGGCAGCACCTCGGCGACCGCACGCGCCGCGCCCGTCGTGGTCGGAATCATCGACATCCCCGCGGCCCGCGCACGGCGCAGGTCCTTGTGGATCTGGTCGAGGATCTTCTGGTCATTGGTATAGGCGTGGATCGTCGTCATCAGCCCGCGCTCGATCCCGATCGCATCGTTCAACGCCTTGGCGACCGGCGCGAGGCAGTTGGTGGTACACGACGCGTTCGAGACGATATCGTGCTCGGCGGTCAGCTTGTCGTCGTTGACCCCGAAGACGACCGTCAGATCCACGCCCTTGGCGGGCGCCGAGATCAGCACCTTCTTCGCGCCCGCATCGATATGCTTCTGCGCGCTGTCGCGATCGGTGAAGAACCCGGTGCATTCGAGCACCAGGTCCACCCCCAGCTCCTTGTGCGGCAGCTTGGCGGGATCGCGTTCGGCGGTGACGCGAATGCGCTTGCCGTCCACGACCAGATGATCGCCCTCGGCCGCGACCTCGCCGGGATATTTGCCGTGGACCGAATCGCGCGAGAACAGCCATGCGTTCGATTTCGCATCGGCGAGATCGTTGATCGCGACCAGTTCCATCCCCGTGTCATCGCGCTCGAGCATCGCGCGGGCAACCAGCCGCCCGATCCGTCCGAAGCCGTTGATCGCCACCTTCACGCTCATCGTCTTTTCTCCACTGATATTGGGATCAGGCGTTCAACCTCGCCAGAATTTTGGGCGCGATCTGCGCCGCGGTGAGCCCGAAATGCTCGAACAGATCGCCCGCGGGTGCCGAGGCGCCGAACCGGTCGATCCCGAAGCGCATGCCGCTAGCCGTCGTATAGCGATCCCAGCCGAAGGTCGTTCCCGCCTCGATCGAGACGCGCAGAACGCCGTCGGGCAGGATATTCGCGCGATACTCCGCCGGCTGCGCGTCGAAGCGTGAGGTGCACGGCATCGACACGACATCGGTCCCAATCCCTTCGGCTTCGAGCCGGTCAGCCACCCCGCACGCAATCTCGACCTCGGAACCGCTCGCGATCAGCACCACGCGGCGCGACGCCTTGGCGTCACGAAGGCGATAGCCCCCGCGCGCGCTCAGCATCTCGCCCCCATCACGAAGCTGCGGCAGGTTCTGCCGCGTCAGCGCGAGCAGCGACGGACCGTCGGCCTTTTCGAGCGCGAGATGCCAGCACTCGGCCGTCTCGATCCGGTCGCACGGGCGATAGACGTCGAGGTTGGGGATCATCCGCAGGCTCTGGAGGTGCTCGATCGGCTGGTGCGTCGGCCCATCCTCGCCGAGCCCGATCGAATCGTGCGTCATCACATAGACGACGCGCGCCCGCTGGAGCGCCGACAGCCGGATCGCCGGCCGCGCATAATCGGCGAAGACGAGGAAGGTGCCCCCGAACGGAATCACCCCGCCGTGGAGCGCCATCCCGTTCATCGCCGCCGACATGCCGAACTCTCGGATGCCGTAATAGATGTAGCGGCCGCCGTAATTCTCGGCCGTCAGCGGCTGGAGAGCCGAGGTCTTGGTATTGTTCGAACCCGTAAGGTCGGCCGAGCCCCCGATCATTTCGGGGATGAGCGGCGTCAGCACGTCGAGCACCTGCTCGGATGCCTTGCGCGTGGCGACCTTCTGCGGGTCGCCGAGCCACGCGGCAAACGCCTTCCCGGCCTCATCGCCCGTCGGCAGGACACCCGCCATTCTACGCTCGAATTCTACTTTGCTACCGCTACTTGCAAGCTGGTCCTGCCACGCCGCATGCGCTTCCTTGCCGCGCGCGCCAGCCTCGCGCCACGCATCGAGGATGGGCGCCGGCACCTCGAACGCAGGCGCGCTCCATCCCAGCGCCTCGCGCGCGCCCGCAACCTCCTCGGCCCCCAGCGGCGAACCATGCGTCTTGGCGGTGCCCTGCTTGGTCGGCGCGCCCTTGCCGATGATCGTGCGGCAGCGCACCAGCGAGGGCCGCGGATCGTCCACCGCCTGGTCGAACGCGCGCGCGATGCTCTCGGGATCGTGCCCGTCGCATTCGGTGACGTGCCAGCCGGCGGAAGCATAACGCCCGGGCACGTCCTCGCTCGTCGACAGCGAGGTTGGCCCGTCGATCGTGATCTTGTTGTCGTCCCACAGCACGATCATCCGCCTGAGCTTCAGATGCCCGGCCAGACCGATCGCCTCATGGTTGATGCCCTCCATCAGGCACCCGTCGCCCGCGACCACCCAGGTGCGGTGATCGACCAGATCGTCGCCGAACCCGGCGTTCAGATGCCGCTCGGCGATAGCCATTCCCACCGCCATGCCAAGCCCCTGTCCCAACGGGCCGGTCGTGCATTCGATTCCGGGCAGCTCGAAATTCTCAGGGTGGCCCGCGCACGGGCTGCCGAGCTGGCGGAATGCCTTGATGTCGTCGATCGTCGGCCGCGCGTAGCCGGTGAGATAGAGCAGCGAATAGATCAGCATCGATCCGTGCCCTGCCGAGAGCACGAAGCGGTCGCGATCGGGCCATTTGGGATCGGCGGGATCGAACTTCAGATAGCGTGTGAAGAGGACGGTGGCGACATCGGCCATTCCCATCGGCATGCCGGGATGCCCCGAATTGGCGGCCTCCACCGCATCCATCGACAGCGCGCGGATCGCGTTGGCGA
>CAMLGC010000002.1 GCA_946479505.1 uncultured Sphingomonadaceae bacterium | reverse complement strand
CGAAATTGGCGGAGCCGATATAGACCGCCCGGTCGATCAGGTAGAGCTTGGTGTGGAGCTTGGTCGGCGCATATTCGTAGATTTCGACGCGCTTGCGCAGCAGCCCGGCATAGGTGAAGCGCGCCGCCGCGATCGTCGCCGAATTGTCCGATCTGGCCGCGGTGACGAGGCGCACACGGCTTCCCCGGCGCCTGCCGGTGCGGTCGAAGCGACGGAGCATCGAGGGGGTCGGGCAGAAATAGGCGGCGATGATATCGACGCTGCACGCCCCGCGCAGGTCGTGGCGCAGCGTACGCGCCCAGGCCGAAAGCCGCCGCGTCGGGCCGCCGATCAGCCAGCGCACCGCGCCGTCGGCTTCGCTGTAGCGGTGGAGATCGCGGCGGAGCGCACGGATCGTGCCGTGCGGCTTCTTCACCCAGGCGAACAGCGAATCGAAATAGGACGCCATCCGCGTCGCCGCAGGACCTTCGACGAGCAGCCCCAAATCGCGCCACGCATGCTCGGCGATGGTGCCGAAATAGCTGTCGTCGATGTTGAACCCGCCGACGATCGCACACGCATCGTCCTCGGCATCGGCGAGCGCGAGCTTCTGGTGGTTGCGCAGCAGATAGCGCCGCCCGAAGCGCGGCTCGAAGCGGCAGACGCGCGCGCCTGCGTCTTCGAGCGGCCGGAAGAAATCGTCCTCGGCAGCGTCGCTCCCGAAGGCGTCGACCATCAGCGACACCGTCACCCCGCCGTGCGTGGCGGCGAGCAGCGCGTCGCGCACGCGGCGCCCCGAGCGGTCGTCCGAATAGATATAGTAGATGATGCGCAACGATCGGCGCGCGCCCTCGATCAAGGCGATCAGCGTTTCGAGCCGCTCCGGGCCGGTTTCGAGCAGCCGCAGCCGGTTGCCGTCGACCGTGAAGCTCGGCTGCGTGGAGGGCGCTTCCATGGTCGGGTGATGCCCGTGGCGGCGCGGCGCGACAAGCCCGGTTTCCTTGACATTTCGCACGCTCGCCCTTAGATCGCCGGCCTTCTTTCCAGAATCATCTGCTTCATAAGGAATTGCGTCCATGGCGCGCGTCACGGTCGAAGATTGCGTCGACAAGATCCCCAACCGGTTCGATCTCGTCCTGTTCGCGGCGCAGCGCGCGCGGCAGATTTCGGGCGGCGCGGAGCTGACGCTCGATCGCGATCGCGACAAGAACCCCGTGGTTGCGCTGCGCGAGATCGCCGAACAGACGGTCAAGCCCAAGCATCTTGAAGAGGCGGTCGTGAACGGCCTGCAGAAGGTGCAGGTCGACGAGGACGACACGCCCGACGAGGTCGGCAGCCTCGCCGCTTCGGCCGAGGCACTGCGCCTGACCGCCGCCGCGCCGCCGCGCAACACCAATGTCGGCGGCGACTACGAGGGCTGAGGCCTTTTCGGCTCAAAATCCGCTGAGGAAGGTCTCGACGTTGGCGCCGAGCGCGTCGATCGCATAGCCGCCTTCCATCGCGATCAGCGTCGGCCAGCCGCACGCGGCGATGTCGGCCGCGAGCACGGCATAGTCGCGTGTTTCGATCCGGAAATGTGAAATCGGGTCGCCCGCCCAGGTGTCCGCGCCGAAGCTGACGATGAGGAGCTCGGGGTCGAAGCACGCGATCGCCGCCAGGGCTTCCCCCTGCGCGCGGCGGAAGGCGTCCAGCGTCGTCCCCTGCGGCAGCGGCAGGTTGAGCGTCGCGCCCTCGCCCGCCCCGTCCCCTGTTTCATCGGCGTGGCCCCAGTAGAAGGGATAGTCCGTCGCCGGATCGGCGTGGATCGACGCGTAGAAGACATCGCCGCGCATCCAGAAGATGTCCTGCGTGCCGTTGCCGTGGTGATAGTCGATGTCGACGATCGCGACACGGCGCGCGCCGGCGTCGAGCGCAGCCTGCGCGGCGATCGCGGCGGTGTTGAGGGTGCAATAGCCGCCCAGATAATCGCGGCCGGCGTGGTGTCCGGGCGGGCGGCACAGCGCGAAGGCGGCGCGATCGCCGCCGCGCACCGCGTCGAGCGCTGAAACCACCGACTGCGCGCTCCAATAGGCCGACGTCCAGGTGTCCGCGGTGAGCGGGGTCGAGGCATCGAGGCTGTAGCGGCCCGCGAGTGCGTCGATTCGGTCGAGCCTGAGCGGGCGGCGGCCGACGATCGGCCAGACATAGCCGAGCACGTCGCCCGGGCGGCCGGCTTCGGCCCAGCGCGCGGGCGCGGTCTTGAGGAAATCGACATAGCCGGCGTCATGAACGGCGAGGATCGGTGCTTCGCCATGGTCCGCCGGTGCCTCGATCCGGCCCAGCGCCGCCAGAATCGCGTCGGCGCGCGCGGGCGTTTCGGCATAGGGGACGAAGCCGCCGTTATGGAGCTCGGTGGCGGGCGCGTGCGCGCGCTGGCGGGGGTCGAAGAAGCCGCGCATCACTCGGTGTCGGGCATGCGCGGCGGCGGGGCGAAGCGCAGCACCAGATAGCCGGCGGTCGCCGACAGGATCGAGCCGGCGAGCACGCCGATCTTGACCTCGGTCTCGAGGCTGTCGCGGAAGGCGAGGCCGCCGATGAACAGGCTCATCGTGAACCCGATCCCGCACAACAAGGCGACGCCATAGACCTGGAGCCATGTCGCGCCGCTCGGCCGCTGCGCCCAGCCGAGGCGCACCATGCCCCAGATCGCACCGAAGATACCGATCTGCTTGCCGACGAACAGCCCCGCCGCGATTCCGAGCGGGAGTGGCGAGAGGAGCATGTCGAGCCCCACGCCGCGCAGGTCCACGCCCGCATTGGCGAAGCCGAACAGCGGCACGATCCCGAACGCGACCCAGGGGCCGAGCGCATGTTCGAGCCGGTGGAGCGGCGAGGCGGCGTCGTCGGGCGCGCCGGGCGAAGGCGTGATCGGGATAACGAGCGCGGCGAGGACGCCCGCGATCGTCGCATGCACGCCCGACAGCAGCACGCAATACCACAGCAGAACGAACCCGATCAGATAAACGGGGAGCGCGCGCACGCCGTTCTTGCCGAGCACGTACATCGCGCCGAGCACCAGCGCCGCGCCGCCGAGCGCGACCGTGTTGAGCGCGTCGGTATAGGCGAGCGCGATGATCGCGACCGCGCCCATGTCGTCGACGATCGCGACGGTGGTGAGGAAGAGCTTGAGCGAGGTGGGCGCGCGGCTGCCGAGCAACGCGAGCACGCCGATCGCGAACGCGATGTCGGTCGCCGCCGGAATCGCCCAGCCCGATTGCAGCGCGGGCGCGCCGCCCGTCACCGCGAGATAGACCAAGGCCGGCATCGCCATGCCGACGCCCGCGGCGATGACGGGCAGCCGCCGCCGCTCCCAGGTCGCGAGCCGACCGTCGAGGAACTCGCGCTTGATCTCGAGCCCGACGAGCAGGAAGAACACCGCCATCAGCGCGTCGTTGATCCACAGATGCGCGGTCATCGGCCCGAGCCGCGGCGCGAGCACCGGCCCCGTCTCGGCGTGGAGCAGCACGGCATAAGCGTGCGCGGTGGCGGGCAGGTTGGCCACGACCATCGCGAGCGCGGCAGCGGCGAACAGGACGATCCCGCCCGACGCTTCGCTGGCAAGAAAATCACGGAGGGCAGAGCTTGGGGGACGAGTGGCTGTCATCGGCCCTCCCTATCGATTCGCGCCGCGCGCGCAAACCGGACCGGGGCTGGCGGCGATCAGCGTGGAACGCAGCGAAAGCAGCGGCACGCCCCCCCCGGGACTTCCCCCGGGGCCGCGGCGCGCGCAAGGGCGGCGGCGGTGAAGGCGGTCCGGAACGGCGGCATGATCCGGCTGTGGCACATTTGGGGGGCTGTAGGACAGCGCTGTTGCATGGTGTCGAACCCGTGCAGCTCAGCGGCGTGCAGGTGCGCAGTTCGGCCGCCCCCAGAACACGCCGGGGTGACGGGTGGGTTTTGAGGCCTGCTCTGCCGCAAGCCGGAATCCAAAGTCTCCGGCGATCCTATGAGTCTCGACTCCCGCTTTCGTCGAAGAACGGCCGGTTACCGACGCAGCGCCTCGGCAATCAGCTTGCGGGTGTTGTCGATGCCATAGAGCGCGATGAAGCTGCCCATTCGGGGGCCTTGGCTGGAGCCGAGCAGCGTTTCATAGAGCGCCTTGAACCAGTCGCGCAGCGTCTCGAATCCGCCGGCCTTGCCGATCTCATACACGCGGTGCTGGATGTCCTCCGCGGTTGCGTCCGCCGGAAGTGCGGCGAGTTCCGCGTCGAGCTTTTCGAGCGCGGCGACCTCCGGCCCCTCGGGCGCGCGGCGGCGGAGCGTGGGGGCGACGACGTCGCGATTATAGGCGAGCGCGTGGCCGATCAGGCGGTCGAGCTCGGGATAGGCCTCGGGCGAGGCATCGGCGACGTAGTTGGCGAGATAGGACCAGACCTGCTCGCGCGTCGCCTCGCCGCCCATCACGCCGACGAGATTGAGCAGCAGTCCGAAGGTGACGGGGAGCGTCTCGGACGGAACGTCGCCGTCGTGGATGTGGTGGACGGGGTTGCCGAGCTTTTCCTTGGCTCCTTGCGCGGGATAATTGCCGCGGAACTGCCAGTAATCGTCCACTGCGCGCGGGATCACGCCCATGTGGAGCTGCTTGGCCTTTTTGGGCTCGCGATAGATGTAGAAGGCGAGGCTCTCTTCGGGGCCGTAGGTCAGCCACTCGTCGATCGAAAGGCCGTTGCCCTTCGATTTGGAGATCTTCTCGCCCTTTTCGTCGAGAAACATCTCGTAGTTGAAGCCCTCGGGCGGGCGACCGCCGAGGACGCGCGCGATCTTGCCCGACTGGATCACCGAATCGATCAGGTCCTTGCCCGCCATCTCGTAATCGACGCCGAGTGCGACCCAGCGCATCGCCCAATCGACCTTCCACTGGAGCTTCGAAAGCCCGCCGAGCGCGGATTGCACGATCCGCTCGCCGTCCTCGTCGGTGAAGGCAATCGTGCCGGCTTGCGGATCGACCACCTCGACCGGGACCTGGAGGACGGTCCCGCTCTTGGGGCTGATCGGCAGCACGGGCGAATAGGTCGCGCGGCGTTCGGCGCGGAGCGTCGGCAGCATCACATCTTGGATCGCGTCGAAATGCGTGAGCACACCGCGGAGCGCGTCGTCGAAGCGGCCCGAGGTGTAATACTCGGTCGAGGAGGCGAACTCGTAATCGAAGCCGTAGCGATCGAGAAAGGCACGAAGCATAGCATTGTTGTGGGCCGCAAAGCTTTCGTGGGTGCCGAACGGATCGGGAATGCGGGTGAGCGGCTTGCCGAGATACTCCCTCAGCATCGCCTGGTTGGGAACGTTGTCGGGCACCTTGCGCAGCCCGTCCATATCATCGCTGAACGCGATCAGCCGCGTCGGTGCCTCGGAAAGCGTGGCGAAGGCATTGCGCACCATCGTCGTGCGCAGCACCTCGTTGAAGGTGCCGATATGCGGCAGCCCCGATGGCCCGTACCCCGTCTCGAACACAACCGCCGCGCCGCCGGCCTTGCCGTTGGGGTAGCGCTTCAACAGCTTGCGCGCCTCCTCAAAGGGCCAGGCCTTGGAAACGAGCGCTTCGGCGCGGAGATCGGATGCGTCGGTCATGATCGCGCGCGTCTAGCGAAAGGCGAGCGGCCGCGCCAGCATCGACCCGTCCGTGAATGTCAGGCTTGGTGGTTGGCGGTCATTCGTCTGACGCGATTTGGCGCAGCCCGTAACAGATCAATAGACGGGCCGGACGCACTCTGTGTACAGGATGCGCCGAGCTTTCGGATCGTAGACGACCTGCACTGCTCCACAAGCCTCGTCGGCTACAGCCGGAAAGTCCTCGAAGCTCACCCATCGCCGTTCGCCTAATTTGGCGTTCGCTAGCGCGGGGCACGCGACGTCTTTGAGGTCGCCGTCCAACGTCATCTCCGAGCAGCTTACGCCGGGTTCTTGTTTCTCAACTTCTCGCGTGTAGGCGGCGACCAGCAAGCCGTCGGGCGCGAACGCATAGTAGCGAGCATAGCTACTCAATGGTCCTGCCCCACGAGGCATTTTGACGCTGGCCTCAACTTCATTCATCAAGGCATCTTGGCGGCTGTGCGGCGAAGGCGCGCAAGACGAGAGCAACCACAGGAGCAGGAGCGCCACGTCGAGCTTCATTGGCGCAGGGTTACACCGTTATACGATGCCCGCAAATCGGAATGCGGGTTTCGCCGGACAGTTAACAGCTTTGGCGAACGTCTGCCGTTGGGGCGAAAAGTTGTCCTTCCAATGTTGGAAATCATTTCGCATAGACTCGTCGATGCACGAGTCGGCACCTTTCGAGACCGTCCTCGACGACGACGATCCCCTCCCGGAATTTACCGCGGTTCCATTGTCGCGCAGCCGCCGCGACGGGTGGACGGCCGAGCGGCAGCGCGCGTTCATCGCCGCGCTCGCCCGAACCGGCGTGGTCGCCGCCGCGGCGCGCGCGGTGGGGATGGGCGTCACCTCGGCCTACAATTTGCGCCGCCGCCCCGGCGCCGAAAGCTTCGCCCGCGCCTGGACCGTTGTCGAGACCGCGGCGCGCGAGCGTGCCTTTGCCTTCGTCGCCGATCAGGCGATCAACGGCACCACGCGCCCGCGTTTCTATCGCGGCCGCTTCGTTGGCGCGGCGCATCGATACGAGACACGGCTGGCGCTCGCCGCGCTCCGCGCGGCGGATCGGGCAAAGTGAAACGATATGTCGCACGTGCCTTCACTTTGCCGGCATCGCCGCAGCCGCGATCGACCCTTGCCACGTGACAGCGGCGGGAGGATGAGACGTCCGGGCGTCGAACCTTCGCCGGCCAACGGCACACAGACGCGATGCCAGAGCAGGAGACACGCCGATGGGCCAATCGACCGAACCGCCTGCCGGGCCCGATTTCGCGCTCGGTATTTCGCGCGATCAGGTGCCGGAGGGCGGGATGCTTGCGGGGCATGTCGGCGGCGAGGCGGTGCTGCTGTCTCGGCTCGATGGCGGGCTCCATGCCGTCAGCGCCGCGTGCACGCATTATGGCGGGCCGCTCGGCGAGGGGCTCGCGAGGGGCGGCATGGTTCGCTGCCCGTGGCATCATGCGTGTTTCGATCTCAGGACCGGCGAGGCGGTGCGGGCGCCGGCGTTTGTGCCGCTCGATCGGTGGCGGGTCGAGGAGGCGGGCGGGCGCGTGGTCGTTCGGGAGAAGGCCGAGCCGGCGGCGCCGGCGCCGATTTCGGTCCCCGACGATGTGCGGTCGATCGTGATTGTCGGCGGGGGCGCGGCGGGGTTTGCGTGCGCGGTCGAGCTGCGCAAGCTCGGCTATGACGGGCGGCTCGTGATGCTGAGCGCGGATGCCGATGCGCCCTACGACCGGCCGAACCTTTCCAAGGACTATCTCGCCGGCACCGCGCCCGAGGCGTGGATTCCGCTGCGCGATCAGGATTTCTATCGCGAGCAGCGGATCGAGCTACGGCTCTCCTCGCCGGTCTCGCGGCTCGATGCCGCGGCGCGGAGCGTTACCGTCGGGGGAGAGACGATCGGCTTCGACCGGCTGCTACTCGCGACCGGGGCCGATCCGATCGCGCTGCCGATCCCGGGATTTTCCGAACGCAATGTCCACCTGCTGCGCTCGCTCGCCGATGCGCGCGCGCTGATCGGTCGCGCGCGCAAGGGCACACGCGCGGCGATCATCGGATCGAACTTCATCGGGCTCGAGGCGGCGGCGTCGCTCAGGAAGCGCGGCGTCGAGGTGGAGATCGTCTCCGAGAGCATCGTGCCGTTCGCGCATGTGTTCGGACGCGCGGTCGGCCAATGCCTCCAGAAGCTGCACGAGACGAACGGGGTGCGCTTTCACCTCAGTCGCACGCCCAAAAGCTTCGACGGGCGGCGGCTGATGCTCGACGACGGGAGCGCGGTCGAGGCCGATTTCGTCGTCGCGGGCGTCGGCGTGCGGCCACGCACCGCGCTCGCAGGGAGCGGAATCGCGGCGGCGGATGGAATCGTCGTCGACCGCTTCCTTGCAACCGGCGTGCCGCGCATCTTCGCGGCCGGGGACGTCGCCGCCTATCCCGATCCGATCGACGGGCGCCCGATCCGGATCGAGCATTGGGTGAACGCCGAGCGACAGGGGCAGGTCGCGGCGCGCAACATGCTCGGGCTACAGACGCGCTTCGCCGCGGCGCCCTTCTTCTGGACCGAGCAATACGGCATCTCGCTGCGCTATGTCGGCCACTGCCGGCGCTGGGACGAGATCGCGATCGACGGCGATATCGCCGCGCACGATTTCATCGCGCGCTATCGCCGCGACGGTACGATGCGCGCGTCGCTCGCCTGCGGGCGCGACCGCGAGAGCCTGGAGGACGAGCTGGCGCTGGAGCGGTTGGCGGGCGGCTGAGGCGCGCGGGCACGTTCCTGTTGCCAATCTGTTCCGCAGGCGCGACAAGGGGGCATGCTTCCCTATCCCGCGCTTCATGCCAGCCATGGCGGCACCTGGCTCGCGACGCCCGACGGCGAGACGCGCAGCCTCGGGCGGGGGGAGGCGATCCGGATCGCGGCGGATACGCCGGTGCTGGTGCTCAATGCACCGCTCGTCGGGCAGCGGCTGGGCTATGGCGATCTTTCGGGGCTCGATCTGCTAGAGCTGTTCGCGTTCATCCACCCCGCGCGATTCATGGTGCCGACGGCGAAGGGGCTCGCGCGCGCCGTGGGGCTGCTGGCGCCGACGCGCGACGAGGAAGTCGCGGCGTTCCTGCGCGAGGCGGCGGGGCGGTTGCTCGCGACCGTCGAGGGCGAGTGGCCCGAGCGCGAGGGGGCGTGGACGGCGGCGCAGTCGCTCGCCCGGTTGCGGTGGCCGTGGGCGCCGGCGCTGGTCGATCGGATCGAGAAGCCCGAACGGGGCGAGCGGTGGCTGTTCTCCAAGCTTCCCGAATGGGACGAGGCGCCGCCTCGGCCTGCCCCGCGCACCGTCGCGATCGACGACGCTGCGACGCAGGAGCGGCTGGCGCGGCTCACCGGCGCGGCGGCGGAGGCTCGGCCGGGGCAGCGGGCCTTTGCCGATGCGGCGGCGCGAGCGTTCGCGCCGCGCGCCGTGCGGGACGCGCCCAATCTGGTGCTCGCCGAGGCCGGGACGGGGATCGGCAAGACGCTGGGCTATCTCGCGCCCGCCTCGCTCTGGGCCGAGCGGGCGGGCGGCGCGGTGTGGGTCTCGACCTTCACCAAGGCGCTCCAGCGGCAATTGGCGCACGAGAGCGCGCGGCTCTTCCCCGACGATGCGGTGCGGCGGGAAAAGGTGGTCACGCGCAAGGGCCGCGAGAATTATCTGTGCCTGCTCAACCTCGAAGATGCCCTCCAGGGCGGGTTTGCGGGGCGGGCGGCGGTGCTGGCGCAGCTCGTCGCGCGGTGGGCGGCGTATAGCGCGGACGGGGACATGGTGGGCGGGGACCTGCCCGGCTGGCTGACCTCGCTGTTCCGGCGGGCGGGGGCGACGGCGCTCACCGACCGGCGCGGCGAGTGCGTCTATGCCGGGTGCCCGCATTACCGGAAATGCTTCATCGAGCGTGCGGCGCGCGCCTCGGCGGAGGCGGACATCGTCATTGCCAACCATGCATTGGTGATGGTCAACGCGGCGCGCGGGCGCGAGACGGCGAACCGGCCGACGCGCTACGTGTTCGACGAAGGCCATCACCTGTTCGACGCCGCCGACGCGATGTTCGCCGCCGCGCTGACGGGGCAGGAGGCGATCGAGATCCGCCGCTGGGTGATCGGGCCCGAATCGAAGGCGCGCGGGCGGCGGCGGGGGTTGGCGGCGCGGCTGTCGGACGTCGCGAGCTATGACGAGCAGGGCGCGCTCGCAATTCAGGCGGCGGCCGAGGCGGCACGGGCGCTGCCCTCCGACGGGTGGTTGCAGCGCGTGGCGGAGGGCGATCCGTTCGGGCCGGTCGAGGCGCTGCTCGCGGCGGTGCGCGGGCTCGTCTATGCGCGCGACGCATCGAACGGCGATGCGGGATACGGGCTCGAGACCGAGCTTGCCGAGCCGTCGCCCGAGCTGATCGAGGCCGCGGCAACCGCGGGCGAGGCGCTCGACGCGCTCTATCGGCCGCTGGTGGCGCTGGGGCGGCGGCTGGAGGCAGTGCTCGGCGAGGCGCCCGACTGGATGGACGGACCGGCGCGGGCGCGGATCGAGGGGGCGATCGCCTCGCTCGGCTGGCGCGCGGAGACGGTGGGAGCGTGGATCGCGTTGCTCGCGCGCATCGGCGGCCCTGCCGATCCCGATTTCGTCGATTGGCTCGCGGTCGATCGGGTCGAGGGACGCGAATGGGACATGGGGCTGCACCGGCACTGGCTCGATCCGAGCCGGCCGTTCGCGCAAGCGGTGCTCAAACCCGCGCACGGGGCGCTCGTCACCTCGGCGACGCTGCGCGCGGGCGGCGATTGGGCGGTGGCCGAGGCCCGCGCCGGCGCGCCGCATCTGGCGCAGGCGGCTCAGCTTTTCGAAGCGGCGAGCCCGTTCGATTATGCAAGCCAAGCCGAAGTGCTGATCGTCACCGACGTCAAGCGCGGCGACACCGCAGGCCTCGCCAACGCCTATGCGCGACTGATCGCCGCGGCGGGCGGGGGGACGCTGGGGCTGTTCACTGCGATCCGTCGGCTGCGCGCCGTCCACAGCCGCATCGCCGACCGGCTCGCGCGCGAGGGGCTGCCGCTCTACGCGCAGCATGTCGATCCGATCGACACGGGGACGCTGGTCGATATCTTCCGCGACGATCCACACGCGTCGCTGCTCGGCACCGATGCGTTGCGCGACGGCGTCGACGTGCCCGGCCATTCGCTGCGGCTGGTAGTGATGGAGAGCGTGCCGTGGTCGCGGCCGACGGTGCTCCACGCGGCGCGGCGGATGGCGGAGGGCGGCGCAGCGTATGAGGACCGGCTGGTGCGCGCGCGGCTGGCGCAGGCGTTCGGGCGCCTGATCCGGCGCGCGGACGACAGGGGCGCGTTCGTGCTGCTCTCCGCGGCGATGCCCTCGCGGCTGCTCCCGGCGTTTCCCGAAGGGGTGCCGGTCGCGCGGGTGTCGCTCGACGAGGCGGTGGCGCGCATCGAGTCGCGGCTTTCCTCGGTCCCGGCCTTGGGGCATGGTGCGCGCCAGGACGCCTGACCGACCAGGACGCCTGACGGAGATGTGCGCGCCCATGAAAACCTTGACGCTGCTCAGGCACGCCAAGTCGGGCTGGGACGACAGGCACACACGCGATTTCGACCGACCGTTGAATACCAAGGGCGCGCGCGCGGCGCAGGTGATCGGGCGCCACATGCGATCGCTGGGGCTCGATTTCGATCACGTCGTCGCCTCGCCCGCGGTGCGGGTGATCGACACCGTCGCGCATCTCGGCGCGGGCTATGGCCGCGGCTTCGATCCGACTTGGGACCAGCGGCTCTATCTCGCCTCGCCCGCGACCTTGCTCGACGTGATCCACGGCCTGCCCGACGATGCCGATCGCGTGCTGCTGATCGGCCACAATCCGGGGCTTGCGGAGCTGGTGCTGCTGCTCGTCCCCGAGGCTGAGGGGGGCGGTCTGCGCGCCGAGGCGGCGATCAAGTTTCCGACCGCGACGATTGCGGAGATCGATATCGGAGAGCGCTGGAACGCGGTGGAGCCTGCCCACGGGCGGCTTACCCGCTTCATCCGGCCGCGCGACCTCGATTCGACGCTGGGACCCGATCCGTATTGAACGCGAAACGGATCCGGAATCCTCCCCTGTAAGGGGAGGTGGCAGCACGGAGTGCTGACGGAGGGGTATAACCGCCAGTGGGGACACCCCTCCACCACTCGCTTCGCGAGCGGTCCCCCTCCCCTTACAGGGGAGGATTGAAGGAAGCGGGCGTTTATCGCCCCTGCGCGCGCCAGCGCTTGATGGTGCGCGCGATGATCGCGTCTTCCTGCCCGACCTCGCCCCACAATTCGGAGAAGAGCGGATCGCCCGAGGCGGGACGCTTGTTCTCTTCGAGCGCGTCGAAGCCGACGCGGATCGGCACCGCGACGCCTTCGCCGCAGATGATGCATTCGCGGTTCCGGAGCGCAGGAATCGAATCGAGGAAGCCGCGCGCGCCTTCGGGCATCGCCGCGCGCACATACGCCTGGTCGCGATCGTTGTTGAGGCGCATCGTGACGATCGTGCCGCATTGCGAGAGCACGCCCTCGGCGAGATCCGACGGCCGCTGCGTAATCAGCCCCAGCGAAACGCCGTATTTGCGGCCTTCCTTCGCGATCCGGCTGAGGATGCGGCCGACCGACGATCGATCTGCATTGGCGTCGTTCGGGATGTAGCGGTGCGCCTCTTCGCAGACGAGCAGGATCGGGCGCTGCGGCTCGTTCCTCGACCAGATCGCAAAATCGAACACCATCCGGCTGAGCACCGAAACCACCACCGACGTGATCTCCGACGGCACGCCCGATACGTCGATGATCGAGATCGGCTTGCCGTCGCCCGGCAGGCGGAAGACGCGGGCGATGAAATCGGCCATCGTGTCGGCGACGAGCATGCCCGAGAACATGAAGCCGTAGCGCGGATCGGCCCTGATTTCCTCGATCTTGGTCTTGAGGCGCAGATAGGGCGCGGTATCGCCCGCGCGGTCCATCTTGCCCATTTCGAGCTGGATGATGTTGGTAAGATCCGACAGCAGGTACGGCACCGGCGCATCGACGGTCAGCTTGGCGATCTCCTGCCCCATCCGTCCCTTGGCGCGCGCGGCGAGCAGGCATTTGGCGAGAATGTCGGAATCGACCTGCCGGTCGGCGCCGTGGCTGGTGAGGAACACCTCGCAATGTTCCTCGAAGTTCATCAGCCAATAGGGCATCTGAAGGTTGCCGACGTCGTAGATCGCGCCGTTGGTCTTGAACGCCGCGGCATATTCGCCGTGCGGATCGACCATGACGACGTGCCCCTGCGGCGCGATCTGGCAGATGCGATGGAGGATCAGCGCGGCGGCGGTCGACTTGCCGGTGCCGGTGGAGCCCAGCAGCGCGAAATGCTTGCCGAGCATCGCGTCGACATAGAGCGCCGCGCGGATGTCGCGCGTCGGGAAGACGGTGCCGATCTCGATATGCGCGCGATCGTCGGCGGCGTAGATCTGCTTCAAGTCGGCGGTGGAGACGGGGAAGACCGGCGCGCCGGGCGACGGATAGCGCGTGACGCCGCGGCGAAACTTGTAGAGCTTGCCGGTCAACCGCTCCTCGTCGCCCTCGCCGAGAAAATCGACGTGCGCGACGACGCGGTCGTCACGGCCGGCTGCGAGCTTGAGCGCGCGGACATTGGCGATCAGCCATGCTCCGCCGACGCGCACCTTGATCTGGCTGCCGACCTGCCCCGATGCCGCAACCGCCGGATCGGCGCTCTGCGCGATCGTATCGAGCGCGGCAGCGTCGAGCATCACCTGGCTGGAGCCGCCGCCGATCTCGGCAACCGCGCCGATCCCGCGCGGACTGAATCCGACCGGTACGGCCGCCGCTTCTGCGCCGTCCGAAACCGCTGTCGCCAGCCCCTGTACGCCCATATTCTCCGTCATCAACCACGTCCCCGATGGTCAAACAGCGTCGACCATGCCGCGGGATTGGTAAAGATTGCGTTTTCCTCACAGTTATCGCGCCGGCCCGCCGGGCGCTGCTCAGCCCATCAGCCCCATGCCGAGCATCAGCGCGATGAAGCACAGCAGCGCGACGAACGCGAAAACGAGCAGCGCGATCGTCCGCCATGCTGCCGAAAAGCGGCCGAGGATGTATGCGCCGCGAAGCTGCTTGTACATGTGGAACGGCGGCAGGAGAAACACGACGAGCGTGATCCAACTGCTGCCCAATCCGACCGCGCCGAGGACGCTGAGCGCGATCACCAGCAATGTCATGAAATCGAGCGAATAGATGACGAAGATCGCGTGGTCGTACAGCGTGAAGCGCCGTCGCCACAGGAAAAGCAGCGCCACGAACGGCACCGAGATCGGAATCAGCGCCCAGGAGAATTTGTACGCGCTCGTCTGGAGCTTGTAGAGCGCAAGGCCCGGGTTCGCGTTCGCCTTCTGGATGCCGTGGTCGAGCCACGGCACGCCGGTCTCGACATTCGTGAGACCGAAATATTCGTCGTCGTCGCCATTGCTCGCCATCGCGGTGCGCGCCGTCCGCAGGCCGGCAAGCGTGGTCTCGATCGTCTTGCGCTCTTCGGCGCCGTTGGCTGCGGCAAGCTCGGCCTGGGTGCGGGCGATCTGCTCGTCGAACTTGACCAGCATCTCGTGCTGCTTGGCCGCGGGCATGTGCGGCTCGGCGTCGCCGGCAAGCGCATGAATCGTCGCGAACATGATGAAGACGAGAAACAGGAAGAGCGCGAGCGGCGAGACGAAGCGCGCGCGCTCGCCGCCGATGTAGCGCCGCGTGAGCGCGCCCGGCCGGAAGAGCAGCATCGGCAGTGTGCGCCAGATCTTGCCCTCGAAATGGAGCACGCCATGCGCGAGATCGTGCCCGATCGCCGCGAGCGAGCGATGGACGTGCCCCGCCTGCCCGCATTCGTGGCAGAACTCCCCCACCAGCGCGGTGCCGCAATTGAGGCATAGCCCTCCATGCCCGCGGTGCGCCTCGCCCGCGTGCGGCTCGACGGCGCGCGCCCAGAGCGCGCCGGACGCGAGATCACCCGCTGCTTCGATTCCCCCCGTCATGGCGACGAATGCTAGTCGGACGAGCCGCAAGAATCGAGCCGCTTTTTGCGGAAAACCGCCAAATATGTTAGCATGTGCAGCATGCTTGATATCACCAAAGACCCCGCCCACCTGATCGCCGACATGGGCGCACGCGCGCGCGCCGCCGCAACGGAGCTCGCGCAGCTTTCGACCGACACCAAGTCCGATGCGCTGCGCGCCGCCGCGCGCGCACTGCGTGCCGCCACGCCCGCGATCATCGCCGGCAACACCAAGGACATGGAGCGCGGCCGCGCCAAGGGGCTGACCGACGCGCTGCTCGACCGGCTGCGTCTCGACGACGGCCGGATCGAAGGCATTGCCGCCAGCCTCGGGGCGATCGCCGACTTGCCCGATCCGGTCGGCGAGGTGATCGACACGGCCGACCGCCCCAACGGCATGACCTTGAGCCGCGTGCGCGTGCCCGTCGGCGTGATCGGCATCATTTACGAAAGCCGCCCCAACGTCACCGCCGACGCCGCCGCTTTGTGCATGAAGGCGGGTAATGCCGTGATCCTGCGCGGCGGCTCGGAGGCGATCGAGAGCAACCGCGCGATCCACGCGGTGCTCGCCGAAGCGCTCGCGGCCGCGGGCGTGCCCGCCGATGCCGTCCAGCTCGTCCCCACCACCGACCGCGCCGCGGTGGGCGCGATGCTCCAGGCCGCGGGGCTGATCGACATGATCGTGCCGCGCGGAGGCAAGAGCCTGGTCGCGCGCGTGCAGGCCGAAGCACGCGTCCCGGTGCTCGCGCACCTCGACGGGATCAATCACCTCTACGTCGATGCCTCGGCCGATCCCGCAAAGGCGGAGGCGATCGTCGTCAACGCCAAGATGCGCCGTACCGGAATTTGCGGCGCGCTCGAGACGCTGCTGATCGACAAGGATTATCCGAAGACGAAGGAATTGCTCGAAGCGGTCGCCGATGCCGGATGCGAGCTGCGCGGGGACGGGGCGGTGCAGGCGCTCGCAGACGCAAAGCCCGCGACCGACGAGGATTGGGATACCGAATATCTCGCACCGGTCCTCTCGGCCGCGATCGTCGACGGCCCCGATGCGGCGCTTGCGCATATCGCGCGCCACAGCTCGGGGCACACCGACGCGATCGTCGCGGAGGACGAGGCGGTCGCCGAGCGCTTCCTCAAGGCCGTCGATTCGGCGATCGTGATGTGGAACGCCTCGACCCAGTTCGCCGACGGCGGCGAGTTCGGCCTCGGCGCCGAGATCGGCATCGCTACCGGCCGCCTCCACGCACGCGGGCCGGTCGCGCTCGAAGGGCTCACCACGTACAAATGGCAGGTGCGCGGCACCGGCCAGACGCGGCCCTGAGCAATCGGCGCGCGATTGACGCGCGCGTATCGTATGTATACATTAGATACGTGCCCAAGACAGCCGTCGTCACCGCGCGTCTGAGTCCCGAAGTCTCTGCCGATCTCGATCAATTGGCGGAGCGTCTGGAGCGCTCGCGCTCGTGGCTCGTCGCCAAGGCGGTCGAGCGCTACGTTCGTGAAGAGACCGAATTCGTCGCGTTCCTCAAGGAGGGCGATGACGCGATCGACCGCGGCGAATACCTGACGCAGGAGGAGATGGTGGCGTGGTTCGCATCGCGCCATAAGACCGCCGACGCCGCATGAAAATGGTTCGGTGGTCGCTGCTCGCCCAGGCTAATCTGGCGGGTATCAACGATCACCATCATGGCCTGAGCGCCGGATTCGCGTCGCGGGTGGGCACCGAGGCAATCGAGGCGGCATGCTTCCTCGTCGATCATCCCGAAGCCGGGCAGGCGGTGCCTGGCTCTCCCTATAGGCAATGGCGGGTGCGCAAGACGCCGTATCTGCTGTTCTATCGATTCGACGAACGAACGCTGCGCGTGGTTCGCCTCGTCCACGCATCGCGCGACTGGAAGAAACTGCTCTGACCCGCATCGGCCTGCTCGGGGGATCGTTCAATCCGGCGCATTCGGGGCACCGGGCGATCAGCCTCGCCGCGCTCGATGCGCTCGGACTGGATGAGGTGTGGTGGCTCGTCTCGCCGGGCAATCCGCTCAAGCCCGACACGGGCATGGCACCGCTCGCCGTTCGGCTCGCCTCGGCGCGCGAAATGGCGCGGCGGGCGCCGATCCGGCCGACCGACATCGAGGCGCGGCTCGGCACGCGCTACACGGTCGACACGCTCGCCGCGCTGCTCCATCGCTATCCCAACCACCGCTTCGTCTGGCTGATGGGCGCGGACAATCTCGCCGAGTTCCACCTGTGGCGCGAGTGGCGACGGATCGCGCGGGCAATGCCGATTGCGGTAATCGCGCGGCCGGGATATGATGGCGCCGCTCATCGCGCACCCGCGATGTGCTGGCTGCGGCGCTTCGTCCATCCCGCGGCCGAGGCCCGAATGTGGACCACGTGGAGATTGCCGGCGCTCGTGCTGTTGCGCTTTCGCCCCGATCCGACTTCCGCGACCCGGCTGCGAGAGGCCGATCCCATGTGGCAGCGCGCGTTCCTGCCGCCCGGCCCCCACGATGCACCCTAACCCAGGAGTTCCCTTGCCTTCACCCGCACCTGTCTCGCGTTCGTCCGACACCGAAGGTGCCGAGGCGCTGCATCGGCTCGTCCTTGCGTCGCTCGACGACGACCAGGCGGTCGACACAATCTCGATTCCCCTGGCAGGCAAATCCTCGATCGCCGATCACATGGTGATCGCAAGCGGTCGCTCGACCCGCCAGGTCGCGTCGATGGCGACCAAGCTCGCTGAAAAGATCAAGGCCGAGACCGGGCAGATCGCGCGGATCGAGGGGTTGCCCAACGCCGACTGGGTGCTGATCGACGCCGGCGACGTGATCGTCCATCTGTTTCGGCCCGAGGTGCGCAGCTTCTACAATCTCGAGCGGATGTGGGCCTTCGGCGATTCGCCCAGCGCGGCGAACGCGTGATCTTCCGATCTTCGGTCGTGGCGGCGGCGGCGGCCCACTCCTCCACCCGACCACCCAACGCCGGTATCCTGTGGGTGGCCGGGTCGGGGCGTGGGCCGGTGCCGTCTAGCTAAGACACGATGCTCCTCCACATCGTCGCACGCGGGCGAATCGGACGCGGGCCCGAGGCCGAGCTCGTCCAGCGCTACGCACGGCGCCTGTCGTGGCCCTTCAAGCTGACCGAACTGCCCGATGGCGGCGGCAAGATGCCCGCACTCGATCCGCAAACACGCGTCGTCCTGCTCGACGAGACGGGCAAATTGCTCGCGTCACGCGAGATTGCGGCGATGCTCGGGCACTGGCGTGACGACGGCGCGCGCGAGACACGGTTCCTGATCGGCGCCGCCGATGGCTTCACCGACGTCGAGCGCGCCGAGGCCGATCTCCTCCTCTCCTTCGGCCGCGCGACCTGGCCGCATCTGCTCGCCCGTGCGATGCTCGCCGAACAATTGTGGCGCGCGACGAGCATTCTTGCCAACCACCCCTATCATCGCGAAGGATAAGGCCATGCGGGGCCGGATCATCGCGACCATGGGACTGGCGGCGCTTGCATTCGCCGCATTTGCCCGCGCCGCACCGTCGCCCGACGATCAGCAGCGCCGGCTGACCGAGGCCAAGCGCGCGTCGGCCGCCGCTGACGCGCGCGCGCAGGCGCTCGCTCGCGCCGCGGAGGGCGAGCATGACGCCGCCGCCCGTGCCCGCGCCGAGGAAGCCGCGTTGGTCGCGCGGATCGAGGCGGCCGAGGCCGATATCGCCGCTGCCGAGACACGCACCGCGATCGCGCGCGCGGCGCTCGACGACCAGCGCGCGCGGCTCGCCGCGCGTCAGGGGCCCGTCGCACGGCTGCTCGCGGCGCTCCAGTCGATGGCGCGGCGGCCGGCGGTCGTCGGCATCGCCCAGCCCGGTTCGGTCGACGACATGGTCCATGTCCGCGCGGTGCTCGGCTCGGTGACGCCCGTGGTGCGCGCACGCACCGCCGCGATCCGCAGCGATCTCGCGGAGACCCGCGCGCTCGAATCCGATGCCTCGCGCGCGCTTGCGGGGCTCACGCAAGCACGCGCCCGGCTCGACGATCGGCGCCTTGCGCTTGCCCGGCTCGAAGCCGCGCATCGCAGCAAGGCGACGGCGCTGGGCCGTACCGCGCTCACCGAATCGGACCGGGCGATCGCGCTCGGCGAGCGCGCGCGCGAGATCGTCGACCTCATGGACCGCTCGCACGACGCCGCCCGGACGCGCGCCGCGCTTGCGGTGCTGCCCGGCCCCGAGCCGCGGCCGCTGCGCGCCGGCGAGGTCGCCTCCTCGCTCGACACGTCGCCGTGGCCCGCAGACCGGCCGCCCTATCTGCTGCCCGTCGCGGGCGATCTCGTCACCGGCCTCGGCGAGGTTTCCGACGCGGGCGTCCGCGCGCGCGGGCTGACGTTCGCGCCCGCCGACGATGCCGATGTGATCGCGCCCGCCGACGGCACGATCGCCTATGCCCGAACCTTCCGGGATTATGGCGAAATCGTCATCGTCGATCATGGCGGCGGCTGGACGACGCTCGTTACCGGCCTCGCCGCGCTCGCGGTCCGCGCCGGCGACGCGGTGACGCAGGGCGACCTCCTCGGCCGCGCCGGAGCCGAGCGCGACGGCGTGCGCCCCCGCATCACCGTCGAGCTCCGCCGCAAGGGCCGTCCCGTCGATATGACGCCGCTGCTCGGCTGAGCGCAGAATCCCGCGACTTTGCTTTGCCCGCGCCGGCGAAAGGCGCTATCGTCTCATGACCCCTTGTCTATCGGAAGATCAGCGTGCCCATGCGTTCCCTTCTCCAGGCCACCGCGATCGTCGGGGCGCTCGCGCTCGTGCCCGTCGCCACCAGCGCGATGGCCGAGGTCGATACCGAAAGCTATCGCGAGCTCGACCGATTCATGGACGTGTTCAACCGCGTCAAGGCGAACTACGTCGACAAGGTCACCGACGAGCAGCTCATCAAGGGCGCGATCGACGGAATGCTCGCCGCGCTCGACCCGCATTCGAGCTACGAGGACGAGCTCGACTTCGAGAATCTGCGCATCCAGACCGAGGGCAATTACGGCGGCCTCGGCCTCACCGTGACCGAGGAGGACGGCGCGGTGAAGGTGATCGCGCCGCAGGAGGACACACCCGCCGATCGCGCCGGCATCAAGGCCGGCGACTACATCACCCATATCGACGGCAAGCTGATCTACGGGCTCCCGCTCGATACCGCCATCGAGCAGATGCGCGGCAAGCCCGGCACCAAGATCTCGCTGACGCTCGTGCGACCCGGCCGCGACAAGCCGATCGAGGTCACGCTCGCGCGCGCCGTGATCGTGCAGAAGCCGGTCAAATGGGAAGTGCGCGGCGATGTCGGCATCATCAACATCAACACCTTCTCCGAGACGACCGGCGCCGACACCAAGGCGGCGATCATGGCGATCGACAAGGCGCTCGGGCATCGCCCGCTGGGCTATGTGATCGATCTGCGCGACAATGGCGGCGGCTTGCTCACGCAGGCGATCGCGGTTTCGGACGCCTTCCTCGATCACGGCGAGATCGTTTCGCAGCGCGGACGCGAGGCGACCGACATCGAGCGCTATTACAGCGAATCGGCGATTCCCGGCGATCTCACCCACGGGCTGCCGCTGATCGTGCTCACCAATGCCGGCACCGCCTCGGCCTCAGAGATCGTCGCGGGCGCGCTCCAGGATCAGCATCGTGCGCTGGTGATGGGCCAGCGCAGCTTCGGCAAGGGATCGGTGCAGACGCTGCTGCCGCTCGGTCCCAAGGCCGCGCTTCGGCTCACCACCGCGCGCTACTACACGCCCTCGGGCCGGTCGGTGCAGGAGGGCGGGATCAGGCCCGACATTCCCGTGCCGCAATTGAGCGACCCCGATTACAAGACGCGCCCCGTTTTCCGCGAGGACGATCTGAGGCGCCACCTCATCAACGAGGTCAAGGCCGACGACCCGATCCTGATCGAGGACAGCAAGGACGATCCGCGCTTCTCGGCGACCGTCGAGGAGCTCGAGAAGAAGGGGATCGAGGATTTCCAGCTCACCTACGCGGTGAACACGATTGCGCGGCTCGGCGGCCCGACCGCGGTTGCCGCCGCGAAGCCGAAGCCGCCCGCGCCCGGAACCGAGCCCGCGACTGAAAAGCCCTGATCCGCGGAATGGGGGAAGGGTATCTTCGAACCGCACGCTGGATCGCGCTGCTGCTCCCCGCCGGGCTGGTCGGCGGTGCGTGGATCGGCCAGCTCGCCTTCGGGCTCATGCCGTGCGAGATGTGTCATTGGCAGCGTTGGCCGCATTATGCGGCAATCGTGCTCGCGCTGCTCGCGTTCAGCGTGCCGGGCCGGATCAACCGCCGCGCGCTGGTCATCGCGGCGGCGGTCGCGATCGGCATCAGCGGGCTGATCGGCATCTATCATGCGGGCGTCGAATATCACTGGTGGGAAGGCATGACCGCCTGCACGGCGAGCTTCACCGGCAGCGGCGACGACGTCCTCGCGCAGATCATGAATGCGCCGCTCGTGCGCTGCGACGTGCCGCAATGGACGCTGTTCGGCATTTCGCTGGCGGGCTTCAACGCGATCTTTTCGTTGGCGGGCGCCGTCACCATCTTGGCGCTGATGCGGCATCGGAGGCCCCGGATATGAGCTGGAAACCCGGCGACCCGAAGCGCGCGATCGATTCGATGATCCGGGTCGATCAGGCGGGCGAATATGGCGCGACGCGCATCTATGCGGGCCAGCTCGCGGTGATGGGCGATCGCAGCCCGGCGGCGCGCTCGATCGCAGGCATGGCGGCGCAGGAGGAGCGGCACCGCGCCTTTTTCGACCGGCTGATCGCGACGCGCGGCGTGCGCCCGACCTTGCTCCAGCCGTTCTGGAACGTGGCAGGGTTTGCGCTCGGCGCGGCAACCGCGGCGATCAGCCCCGAGGCCGCGATGGCATGCACCGCGGCGGTCGAGACCGAAATCGATCGGCATTATGCCGAGCAACTGGCGGCGCTCGGCGACGATGATCCCGAGCTGTCGGAGGCGATCGCGGAGTTCCAGGCCGAGGAACTCGAGCATCGCGACACCGCGCTCGCGAGCGGCGCCGAGCGCGCGCCGGCCTATCCGCTGCTGAGCGGATTGATCCGTCTGGGCTGCCGCGCGGCGATTGCGGCGGCGAAGCGCGTCTGAACGCGCATGAACCGGGCTGCGGGCCCGAACGTTGAGATGGCCGAAGGAGTGATTGTAATGGCTGGATCGATTCGGATGGGACTCGTCGGCATGGCGGTCGCCGGCGCGGGGCTGCTGGCCGCGAGCCCGGCCGCCGCGCAGAACGCGCCCCAGAACGGCGTGCTCGTCATCTATGGCGACCAGAAATGCCCGACCGATGCGAATGGCAACGAGATCGTCGTGTGCCGACACCGCGACGCCGACGAGCAGTTCCGCATCCCCAAGGAGCTGCGCGAGCTCGAGGTGACGCCCGAGAACGAAAGCTGGGCGGCGCGCGACGAATCGGTGCTCAACGCCGGCGCGGCGGGAATCGGGAGCTGCTCGACCGTCGGTCCCGGCGGCGCCACCGGCTGCTTCCTCCAGCAGGCGCGCAGAGCGAAACGCGAGGACCGCGAGCGCGCCGAGGATCTGCGGCAGATCCCCTGATCCGGCTGCTCACGCCGGGTGAGTCACCTCGGCTTCGTGGCCGGGCGCTATTCCCGGCGCCTCGTCGTCGTCCGACACCAGGATGCGCCCGAAGAATAGCTTGACGAGCACGAACACCACGCCGGCGCCCGCGACGAGCGCCGCGTGCAGCCCCCAGAAATGAAGCGGCGGCATCGTCTCGAGCCAGCCGCCGACCCAGCCGACGAGCGTGTTCGCCCCGAACAGGAACAGGTAATAGATGCCGATCATCGTGCCCGCGATCGCGCGCGGCGCCGCGCGCGAATAAAGCGCCAGGCTGACCGGGAACACGTTGGCGAAGCCGATCCCGTTAATCAGATGGATCGCGACGGCCACCCACAGGCTGACCTTGGTTCCGGTGGCGGCGGCGTTGGCGGCGACGATCGCGAGAATGATGAACGCACTCGACGAGATGAAGCAGCCGAGCGCGACCTTGGTGACCTCGCCGGGTTCATTGTGGTGGCGCCCATACCAGCGCCAGAAAGCAACCACGCCGATCAGCGTCGCGACTCCCGTCGCCGCGTCGAGCGTCGCGAGGAACGTGGTCGGCAGCCGCAGGCCGAAGAACACGAAATCGTAGCTCCGATCGGCCCAGATCAGATACGCGTTGTAGAGTTCCTGATTGCCGATCGAGCCGACTGCCAGCACCGGGATCAGCAGCACCAGCAGGATCAGAACCTGCCAGTCGCGCGTGCTCATTTTCGGCTTGGGGGCGGCGGGCGTGGCGGATTTGGTGAGTTTGGGATCGGGCGGCAGATATTTGAGCCCGGACAGATAGATGACGAGGCCGATCACCATGCCGACGCCGGCAGCGCCGAAGCCCCAGTGCCAGCCGACCTTTTCGCCGAGCGTGCCGCAGATCAGCGGCGAGATGATTACGCCGGCGTTGATGCCGATATAATAGACCTGGAAGGCGTCGGCGGTGCGATTGTCCCCGGGCGGGTAGAGCGAGCCGACCTGGCTCGCCAGATTTCCCTTGAGGCAGCCGACACCGACCACCAGCAGCAGCAGCGCGATCAGGAAGGAGAAATCGAACGCCATCAGAAAGTGCCCGACCGCCATCAGCAATGCGCCGAGCACCACCGTCCTGGTCTTGCCGAGCCAGCGATCGGCGACGACGCCGCCGGCGATCGGCGTGAGATAGACGAGGCTCGTGTAAAGCCCGAAGATGTGCGACGAGAGCGCCTGATCGCTCGGCGCGAATCCGTAAAGGTGGCTGAGGAAAGTACGGAAACCCTCGAACCCGGCGATGGCGTCGACATGGCCGGGCAGCAGGAGCTGCTTGACCATGTAGAGCACCAGCAGCACCTGCATGCCGTAATAGCTGAACCGCTCGAACGCTTCGGTGAAGGCGATATAGTAGAGCCCGACCGGATGCCCCATGAACTGCGGTTGATCGTACAGCTCGCGCGTGCCCGGCAGCGCCTCCATCTCCTCGATCGCCACCTTGCCCTCCGTCCGTTGTCGGGACGCGAGCCTAGCGGCGAACGGCGCGGGGGCAAGGGTGGTGGTAGGGGATGCGCACCGTCCTTTTTTTGGCTAGCAATTCACGCGTTCGTCACCCCGGAGTTGTTGCGGGGTCCACGGCAGCACCACAATCGGGTGCCCGGATTTTGAAACAACAGTGGATGCCGGAACGAGTCCGGCATGACGGGGGGAATAAATGGCGGCAGAACCGGCGGCAGATCACGCCTTTTTCGGCCATCCGAAAGGCCTCGCCTATCTCGCCTTCACCGAGGCGTGGGAGCGCTTTTCCTATTATGGCATGACCGCGCTCGTCGTGCTCTACATGGTCCAGCAGCTCTTCCTGCCCGGCCATGTCGAGCACGTGGCCGGGCTCGATTGGCTGCGCGGGCTGCTTGGCGTGGCGCCGGGCAGGAGCGACCAGGCGCTCGCCTCGCTGATCTTCGGCTGGTATTCGGGGCTCGTCTATTTCACGCCGATCATCGGCGGCTTCGTCGCCGACCGTTGGCTCGGCACGCGCAACACGGTGATCCTGGGCGCGGCGCTGATGAGCGCGGGGCATATCGCGATGGCGTTCGACGCGAGCTTCCTCGTCGCGCTGCTGCTCCTCATCCTCGGCTCGGGCGCGCTCAAGGGCAACATCTCGGCACAGGTCGGGCGGCTCTATCCGGTGGTCGAGGAATCGCGCCGGACGCAGGGCTACACGATCTTTTCCGCCGCCATCAACGTCGGCGCGGTGGCGGGGCCGCTGGTATGCGGCCTGCTCGCCGCGCGCTACGGCTGGCATGTCGGCTTCGGTTGCGCGGGCGCGTTCATGATCCTCGCGATGCTGATCTACCTCGCGGGCGTGCGCCATCTTCCCGCCGACCGCGGCCCTGCCGAGCGAATCGTCTATCCGCCGATGACGACGCCCGAGAAGCGCCGCACCTGGATGCTGATCGTCGTGATCGCGCTCACCATCCTGCCCAACATCGCCTATTCGATGATCTGGAACGTCGGCATCCTGTGGGTGGACCAGCACGCCTCGCTCGCCACCCCGCTCGGCGACGTTCCCGCAGCGTGGTTCAACTCGATCGACGCCTTTGTCAGCATCGTCGCGGCACTTCCGCTTGTCGTTTTGTGGCGCTGGCAGGCACGGCGCGGCAGCGAAGCAAGCGACATCGGCAAGATCGGGATCGGATCGGCGCTCGCGGGCGTTTCGGCCGCGTTGTTCGCGCTCGCATCGGCGCTTTATCTCCCCGGCAAGGTGCCCGCCTTGATCGCGGTGCTGCCGTTCGCGGGCATGGGCGTGGCGTTTCTCTGGTTCTGGCCGACGCTGCTCGCGCTCATCTCGCAAGCCGCCCCGCCCAAGGTCAACGCAACCCTGATGGGCGGCGCGTTCCTCGCGTTGTTCGTCGGGTCGGTGCTGATGGGGTGGATCGGCAGCTTCTACGCCGCCCTCGGCCCGGTCGCCTTCTGGCTGGTCGATGCGGGAATCGGCTTTGCGGGCGCGATCATCGTGCTGCTGGTCGGCCGGCCGCTCACGCGAGCGCTCGAGCCCGGCGGCGACTGAGAACGAATCGCATCGGAAACAAGCGGGTCTGTGCGCGGTTGATGCCGCGCAACGAGAGGAGACCCGCATGCCCGACGCTCAGATCTATCGCGACCTCAAGAAGGATCACGACCGCCAGCGCGAGATGATGAAGAACCTGGGCGAGCTCGAGGGCGCGACCAAGGAGCGCAAGGCGCTGTTCGAGAAGTTTCGCCTTGATCTCCAGAGCCACGCCGCGGCCGAGGAGGAATCGCTCTACGCCGCGATGCTCGGCAACCCCGATCTGCGCGAGGATGCGCGCCATTCGGTCTCCGAGCACAAGGAGGTCGACGACGTGCTCGGCGAGATGATGAAGCTCGAAATGGCGTCCGACGAGTGGGAGGAGAAATTCTACCACATGCGCCGGCGCTACGAGCATCACATCGACGAGGAGGAAAAGGAGATGTTCCCCGCCGCGGCCAAGGAGCTCGACGACGCGACCGAGGAGCAGCTCGCCGAGACCTATGAGGAGCGCAAGCCCGAGGAGCTGAAAGAGGCGAAGCGCCATCCGCCGGGGAGCGACGAGCGCGCATGACCCGTGGCGGCCGCGCGGGCGCCGGCGGCAACGCGGCAGCCGCATGGGCGGCGGCGCGCGACGAGGCGAAGGGCTGCACGCGGTGCGATCTCTACAGAAACGCCACGCAGACGGTGTTCGGTGAAGGACCGGTCGATGCGGCGATAATGCTGGTCGGCGAGCAGCCGGGCGATCAGGAGGATCTGGCCGGCACGCCCTTCGTCGGGCCCGCTGGCCAGATGCTCGACCGTGCGCTCGCCGAGGCGGGTGTCGATCGCACGCGAACCTACGTCACCAACGCGGTCAAGCACTTCAAGTTCGAGCAGCGCGGCAAACGACGGATCCATTCCAAACCCAATGCCGGCGAGATCACCGCCTGCCGCTGGTGGTTCGAGCAGGAAAGCGCGATCATCAGGCCCGACGTCACGGTGGCGATGGGCACGACCGCGGCGCGATCGGTGTTCGGGCGCGCGATGACGATCGGCCGCAATCGCGGCCGGGCGCACGAATTGCCGGAAGGCGGCACCGGCTGGGTGACGGTCCACCCGAGCTACCTGTTGCGCATCCCCGACCGCACGAAAAAGGACGAGGAGTTCGCGCGATTCGTCGAGGATCTGCGGAACGTCGCGAAGCTGCTCAAATAGACCGGCCGATTTTCGGCTGGAAAAGCACGCCCGCTTCGGGAATGCCCCTCACGCATGATCGAAACCATCCTTGCCTGGCTCGCGGGCATCATCATCGCCGTGATCTCGGCGACCGGCTATCTCGGCATCCTCATCCTGATGGCGATCGAATCGGCGTGCATCCCACTGCCGTCGGAGGTCATCATGCCCTTTTCGGGCTATCTGGTCTCGACCGGCCGATTCGATCTCGTGCTGGCCGCGACCGCGGGGGCGCTCGGCTGCAATCTCGGCTCGATCGTCGCCTACGAGCTGGGAAAGCGCGGTGGGCGGCCGGCGATCGAGCGGTGGGGACGGTTCGTGCTGATCGGCCCGGGCGAGCTCGACACCGCCGACCGTTTCTTCGCGCGCTGGGGCTCGGCGGCGGTGCTGATCGGGCGGTTGCTGCCCGTCATCCGTTCGTTCATCGCGTTTCCGGCGGGTATCGCGCGAATGCCGCTCGTCAAATTCCACCTCTACACCTTCATCGGCTCGTGGCCGTGGTGTTTCGGGCTCGCCTGGGTCGGCATGGTGCTCGGCGAAAAATGGGACAGCGACCCCCGCGTGAAGGCGGCGTTCCACTCGGCCGATGCGGTGATTCTGGCGCTGATCGTGCTCGCCGGCGTCGCGTTCGTCTGGCACCGGCTGAAGGGAGTTCGGCGACGGAACGACGGCGCGTAGCCTCACCCCCCTTCGCGCAGACGCTCATGGTGGCGGATCACCTCGTCGATGATGAAGCGCAGGAACTTCTCGGAGAATTCGGGATCGAGATCGGCCTCGTGCGCGAGGCGGCGCAGGCGCTCGATCTGGCGCTCCTCGCGCGCGGGATCGGCCGGCGGCATGCCCTCGGTCGCCTTGAAGCGGCCGACCGCCTTGGTGACCTTGAAGCGCTCGGCGAGCAGGAAGACGAGCGCGGCATCGATATTGTCGATGCTCTGCCGGTATTGCGCCAGCGTGTCGTCGGTCATCCGCGGCTCCCTTGCGCCTGAACAGCGCGGCCTTTTGGGGAAGCGCCGCCGCGCGCGCAACCCCGAACGCTTGCCTTTGGCGTCGAACGCCGCCACATCGCCCGCACGATGACCGCCACCATCCACCGCCTCGACGGCCCCCCGCAACCCTCGCTCGAGCCGATGATCGCGCTGGTGGCGGGCGACCTCAACCTCGTCAACGCGGTGATCCTCGACCGCATGCAATCGCAGATTCCGCTGATTCCCGAGCTTGCCGGGCATCTGATCGCGGGCGGCGGCAAGCGCATGCGGCCGATGCTGACGCTCGCGAGCGCGGCGCTGCTCGGCTATACCGGCGCGCGCCACCACCGGCTCGCCGCGGCGGTCGAGTTCATCCACACCGCGACGCTGCTCCACGACGACGTCGTCGACGGATCGGACCTGCGCCGGGGCAAGCGCACCGCCAACATCATCTGGGGCAATCCCGCGAGCGTGCTCGTCGGCGATTTCCTGTTCTCGAAGAGCTTCGAGCTGATGGTCGAGGACGGCAGCCTGAAGGTGTTGAAGATTCTCTCCAACGCGAGCGCCGTGATCGCCGAGGGCGAGGTCAACCAGCTCACCGCGACGCGGCGGATCGATCTGGGCGAGGAACGCTATCTCGACATCATCGGCGCCAAGACCGCCGCGCTGTTCGCGGCCGCATGCCGGATCGCCGCCGTCGTCGCCGAGCGCGACGAAACGGCCGAGGCCGCGCTCGATTCATACGGCCGCAACCTGGGGATCGCCTTCCAGCTCGTCGACGACGCGATCGACTATGTCTCGGACGCCGATACGATGGGGAAGGATGCCGGCGACGATTTCCGCGAGGGCAAGGTGACGCTTCCCGTCATTCTCGCCTATGCGCGCGGCTCGGCCGACGATCGCGCCTTCTGGAAGGACGCGATCGAGGGCCGCCGCGCGAGCGATGACGATCTCGCGCACGCGATTGGGCTGATCCGCGACACGCGCGCCGTGGACGACACGCTCGCCCGCGCGCGCCATTACGGCCAGCGCGCGATCGACGCGCTCGGGATGTTCGGCGCGGGCAAGGCCAAGGACGCGATGGTCGAGGCGGTCGAGTTCGCGATCGCCCGCGCCTATTGAGGTAAAGGGGGACGCGGACATGACCACGATCGTCACGCTGCTGGGGCTGTGGGCATTGTTAATCGCGGGGCGCGGCACGCCGATCGGCCGAATGCTGGAGCGCGGGCTGATCGAGATGCCGGCGCGACAGATCGACCGGATCACACGCGGCCATGTGCTGCTCGCGCTGACGCTTGCCGGCGTGATCGGGCTGGTGTTCCTGATCCTCGATTACGAGGGCATCCGGCTGATGAGCATGGCGGCGCCCGAGATCGCCACCCTCCTGACCATGGCCGAGGCATCGACCTGGCTCGACGTTGCAATGGCCGCGATCGTGACCGCCTCGACGCTGCGCCTGCGCACGACCGGCGCGCATCTGCGCGAGCGGTTCGCCAAGGTGCGCATCCGCACCCCGCGTCCGCGCCGTCGCCGCACGCGCGCCGCCCCGCCGCCCGCCAATGACGACGAACCTGCCCCAGAACGCCGCGCAGCCTGATTTCAGCGACTCTCGCCGCCGACATTCTCGCGCACGATGATCGGCGTGATGCAGCCGTCGATCGCGCGCACCACGGCAATTTCCTGCCGCGCGCCAGGCTCCTGATCGAGCGGATGGGCGCGAACCGGCGCGTCGTGCTCGGCCTGGTGGAGCTTCGGGTTCTCGCAGGCTGCGGCATCGGCCTTGGCGGGCGGAGGCTTGGGCGGCTCGTCGCGCGCGAGCGCGGGCGCGGCGATCAACGGCAGCAGGACAAGCGCGATTCGCATGATCCTCTCCTCGCTTCTAGCGGGAGGAGATCATAGCACCGATGCGCTCAAAGGCCCATCTCGGCGCGCACCGCGAGCGCACGCGCGAAGACCGCTTCGAACATCTCCGGTGTCAGTCGGCGGGTATTGGTGTTGTAGCGCGAGCAATGATAGCTATCGATCAGCACCGCGCCGCCGGGCATCGCATGCTCCGCAAGATGCGCGAACCGCGCCTGACTCGGCCTGCCGCCGAGCACCTTGAGTGCCGACTGATGCGCGATCTGGCCGAGTGCAACGAACACGCGCACGTTGGGCAGCGCATGCGCCTGTCGGTCGAGGAACGGCCGACAGGTACGGATTTCCTCCGGAGTCGGCTTGTTCTGCGGCGGCAGGCATTTGACCGCGTTGAGGATCACCGCGCCGGCGAGCGTCAGCCCGTCATCGGGGCGCGCGGCATAGCGGCCTTCGGCGAGCCCGAACTTCTCCAGCGTCGCGAACAACAAGTCGCCCGCATAGTCGCCTGTAAAGGGCCGCCCCGTCCGATTGGCGCCATGCTTGCCGGGCGCCAGACCGACGATCGCGAGCCACGCCCCCGGATCGCCCAGAGCGGGCACCGGCGCGTTCCACCAATCGGGATGCTCGACGCGCAACGCCTCGCGCAACGAGACCAGGCGCGGGCAGAGCGGACAATCCCGCGAGGGTTCGGTCATGGGCAAGGGGCTTGGTAGCGGCATCGCGCCCGGATAGGCAGACGGGCATGGCGAGGACAAGCTATGTCGTGGCGCTGGGTTCGAACCGGCGGGGCCGGCACGGGAGCCCGCGCGATGAGATCGCGGCGGCGCTCGATGCGATCGGCGGGGTCGTGGCCGCGTCGCCGATCGTCGAGACGGCGCCGCTCGGCCCTTCCACCCGCCGCTTCGCCAACGCGGCCGCGATCATCGAGACCGGCGAAAGCCCCCCTGCCCTGCTTTGCCGGCTCAAGACGATCGAGCGCGCTTTCGGACGCCGCCGCGGCCGGCGCTGGGGGGCGCGGGTGATCGATCTCGATATCATCCTGTGGTCCGAAGGGGCCTGGTCGGGCACACGGCTCACCATTCCGCACCCTCATTTTCGCGACCGCGCCTTCGTGCTCGATCCGCTGCTCGCGCTCGCGCCGGGCTGGCGGGACCCGTTGACCGGCCTCAGCGTTCGGCATCTGGCGCAGCGGCGCCGTGCGGTTGACCGCCACGCGCGCGGTGCGTAACGCGCCGGCATGGTGCGGGTCCGTAGCTCAGTTGGTAGAGCAAGCGACTTTTAATCGAGAGGTCCCGGGTTCGAGCCCCGGCGGACCCACCATTCCTGGCCTGATTGCTGAAGCGGACCGGTTTCAGCGTTGCCGAACCCGAACGGATCAATGCGGCGCAGGCGCCTGCGCGTCCGGCGCCAGCGGCAGCAGATGATCCATCCGCTCGCGCACGCTGCGTTCGAAATTGGCCTGGGTTTGCGAGCGCGGCCGCTGGCCGGCGACGTCGGCGATGATCGCCTCGCGGATGCGCTCGATCGAATCGTGGCCGAGCACACCCGCCTCGAGAAGCTCCCTTATCAGCGCGAGCAGGCCCACCGCCGTGCCCGAAGCACGCATTCCGATTGCATCGAGATCGCCGCGCACGCGATCACTTTCGCTTTGCATCGTTCCTCTCCTTGTTGTCGGCACAGCCTATCAGGGGGGTGCGCCCGCGCAACCCGCGGCGTATGCACGCCGCATGGCCGATAATCCGCTTCCGCATGCCGAGGGCGCCGATGCGCCGGGCCAGGTGCCCGAGGCGGTTCGGCATCCGCCTTGGCTGCTGGGGGCGATGGCGGCAATCGCGGTCGCCACGCTGGTCGTGGTGCTGCTCGGCTGGACGATCGGGCGTGGCCACGTCTTCGCGTTCGACCGCGCGCTCCTGCTTGCGATGCGCGAGGGCGGGAATACCGCTGCGCCGATCGGCCCGCCGCGGTTCGAGCACGCGATGGTCGACATCACCACGCTGGGCGGCGGCACCGTGCTTACGCTCGCCGTGGTGCTGATCCTCGGCTTCCTCGCGCTCCATCGGCTGTGGCTCACCGCGGCGCTGGCGCTGGCCGCAACGCTCTCGGGCTCGATCGCGGTCGATCTCGCCAAATATGTGGTCGCCCGCTCGCGTCCCGAGGTCATCAATCATCTCGTCGACGTTTCGTCGAAGAGCTTCCCGAGCGGCCATTCGGCGAACAGCGCGATCGTCTATCTCACGCTCGCGACGCTGCTTGTCCAAGTGGTCGAGGGCCGGGCGCAGCGCAGCTTCATCCTCGTCGTCGCGGTGTTGCTCGTGATCGCGATCGGGTGCAGCCGGGTCTATCTGGGCGTCCACTGGCCGAGCGACGTGATCGCCGGCTGGAGCTTCGGCGCGCTCTGGGCGCTCGGCTGGTGGGCGCTTGGCGCGTGGATCAGGCTCAAGCGCTCACAGGCCGGCTGAGACGAGCAGCCGCTCGGCCGCCTTCAGGTGCGGCGCGTCGAGCATCGTACCGTCGAGTGCGAGCGTTCCCGCGCCGGGATTGGCGGCGAACAGATCGACCACGCGGCGCGCGCGGGCGATCTCGTCCTCGCTCGGCGTGAAGGCGGCGTTGATGACGGGCACCTGCGCGGGGTGAATCGCCATCATGCCCGAAAAGCCGTCGCGCCGCCCGCGCGCGGCATAGGCGGCGAGCCCGTCGAGGTCGTGGAAGTCGGGATAGACGGTCTCGATCGCTGCCACCCCCGCGGCATGCGCGCCGAACAGCGTGAGCGACCGTGCGAGCTCGTAAGGGGGCGTATAGCGCCCGTCGGCCTCGCGCGAGGTCGTGGCGCCGATCGCCGCCGGCAGGTCTTCCGCACCCCAGGTCAGGCCTGCCAGGCGGCGCGTGACGCCGCCATAGGTGCCCGTCGCGAAGATCGACGCCGGCGTCTCTGTGACGATCGGCAGGATGCGCGTCGCGCCCGACAGGCGCGCGTCCAGCGCGCGCAGTGAATCGGCACCGTCGGCCTTGGGGAGAACGATTCCGTCGGGAACGGCGCCAAGCACCGCCGCGAGGTCGTCCTCGAAAAGGTCGCTCCCCAGCGGATTGACCCGCACGAACAGCAGCAGGTCGCGGGAATTCGCGAGGAACGACGCCACCGCCTCGCGCGCGCGCGGCTTCGCCTCGATCGCCACCGCATCCTCGAGATCGAGAATCAGCGCGTCCGCGCCCGAGCCCCGCGCCTTTTCCATCCGATCGGGCCGGTCGCCGGGGACGAACAGAAGCGAACGGAGGCGATTCATGGCGGCGGATTCCCCAAACGATGTGAACGGATGTTCTAATCCGGTTATGCCGGACTTGTCGAAGCCCTGCCGATCGCCCGGTAGCGATCGCGCAGCGCCACCTTGTCGATCTTCTCGGTGCCGAGGCGCGGAAGCGGTTCGTCGGAAACCCAGATGCGCGCGGGCAGCTTGAACGGGGCGATGTGCTGCGCGAGGAAGTCGCACAGCTCGGCATCGGTGAGCCGCTCGCCGTCGCGATAGTGGATCACCGCGGCGGGCACCTCGCCGTATTTCTCGTCGGGCAGGCCGAACACCGCGCATTCGGCGACGGCAGGGTGGCGGTAGATCGCGGCCTCGACCTCGAGACACGAGATGTTCTCGCCGCCGCGGATGATGATGTCCTTCTTGCGATCGACGATGAAGAGATAGCCGTCCTCGTCGAGATAGCCGAGGTCGCCGGTGCGGAAATAGCCGTCGGAGGTGAAGGCGGCTGCGGTGTCCTCGGGGCGGTTCCAATAGCGCTTGAAGTTGGCGATCGATCGGATCGCGACCTCGCCGCGCGCGCCTTGCGGCAGCACCCGGCCTGTATCATCGACGATCGCGAGCGCGATCAGCGGCGCCGAGGCGCGGCCGGTCGACTCGGGCTTGGCGAGGTAATTGTCGCGCCAGTTGCCGCAGCCCGCGCCGTTGGTCTCGGTGAGGCCGTAGCCGATCAGCGGCGCGGCGCCGCCCATCTCGTCCCTGATCCGGCGGACATGCTCGACCGGACGCGGCGCCCCGCCCGCTGCGAAATCGGTGACCTTCGATAAGTCGTACTTGCCGCGGTTCGGATGCGTCAGGATCTCGTAGCTCATCAGCGGCACGCCGACAAAATAGGTGACGTCCTCGGCCTCGATCAGGCGCATCGCCTCCTCGGCATCCCATTTGGGCATCAGCACGAGCTTCCTTCCCATCGCGAAGCTCTGGAGCAGCACCGGCACCTCGGCGGTGACGTGGAAGAGCGGCACGTTGAGCAGCATCGCGGGCTGGCCCTGCGGCGGGTTGCCCTGCTCGGTCGCGATGCCGAGCATCACCAGCGCCTGCGCCAGATAGTTGAAGGTCGCCTGCACAATCGCGCGGTGATCCGACAGCGCGCCCTTCGACTGCCCGGTCGAGCCCGAGGTGAACAGGATGGTGGCGTCGTCCTCTCCGGTGAGTTCGGGGAGCGTCGCGTCGCGCGTCGCGCGGTCGGTGACGGGGGCGAGCGCTTGCCCGAGCGGCGGGCGATCGTCGATCGCGATCACCTCGACGCCGCTGATCCGCTCGTCGCGGGGCGGATCGGCGAAGACGAAACGGCAATCGGCGTCGCGGATCGCCTCCGCCAGCTCCTCGGCCTGCCACCAGCCGTTGAGCAGGCACGCGATCCCGCCCGCCATCAGCACGCCCATGTAGAGCGCGATCCACGAGGGCGAGTTGCGCATCGCGATGCCGATTCGGTCGCCATTTTCTACACCGAACCGCGAAACAAGCGCCTTCGCCACCCGCTCGGCCTGTTCGTGAACCTCGGCAAAGGTCAGCCGCTCGTCGCCTGAAACAATGAACGTCGCTTCTGCGTGCTCGGCGCAATAATGTGCGAAATAATGCGGCAGCGCGGGCGGCGCCGAGGCGATGCTCGGCAAGCGCTGCCCACGCACCTCGACATGCGTCAGCGGCAGCGGCCCCTCCGCCGCGGTCAGCCGCGCGATCCCCGCATCCATCAGCCGGTCGAGCTCGGTCATGCTCTCCTCTTGGTCTTGTCGCCTGCGCTCATTATGAGGGCATGCCTCCACGGGGAAAAGCCTTTGATCCTGTCAATTCTCGCTCAAGCCGCCGCCACCACGCAGCATATCCGCTGGACCGATCTCGGGCTCGATCCGGTGCTGCTCTCGATCCAGGGGCATGCGATCCTGCGCTGGTATTCGCTCGCCTATATCGCGGGCATCCTCATCGGCTGGTGGTATCTGCTCAAGCTGCTCGAACAGCCCGGCGCGCCGATGGCGAAGCGACATGCCGACGATCTCGTCTTCTATGTCACCATCGGCGTGATCCTTGGCGGGCGGATCGGCTACGTCCTCTTCTACGCGCCGCAGATGCTGCTCGATCCCTTGCAGATGCTCAAATTGTGGGACGGCGGAATGTCGTTCCACGGCGGGGTGATCGGCACCAGCCTTGCGATGATCCTGCTGGCGAAACGCAAGGGCCTCGATTGGCTGCGCATCCATGATTACGTGGCGTGCTGCGTGCCGTTCGGGCTGTTCTTCGGCCGCATCGCCAATTTCATCAACGGCGAATTGTGGGGCAAGCCTTCGGACCTGCCCTGGGCGATCATCTTCCCGCGCACCGGAGACGACATCGCGCGCCACCCGAGCCAGCTCTACGAGGCGGGGCTCGAAGGAATCGGGCTGTTCCTGCTGCTGTGGTGGTTCTTCTGGAAGACCAAGGCGCGCACCGATCCGGGCAAGCTCACCGGCATCTTCCTCGTCGGCTACGGCTGCGTGCGCTTCTTCATCGAGTTCTTCCGTGAGCCCGACGAGCAGTTCTCCGGCACCTTCCTCGCAACCACGATCCACATGGGCCAGATCCTGTGCATTCCGATGATCCTGGGCGGGATCTATCTGATCGTGACGAGCGCAGGGCGGCGGCGTCGCGTCGAGCCGATCGCCGGGAGCGAGAGCGTCGCGTGAGACAAGATTGTTCCCCCGCGAAAGCGGGGGTCCAGGAGAACTGGGCGTCACGCGTGCAACTCTGGACCCCCGCCTTCGCGGGGGAACAGTGACTATGTCGTCGGACGGCAGCCTCCCCGATCGCCTCGCACGCACGATCACGCTAGCGGGGCCGATGCCGCTCAGCCAATTCATGGCCGCCGCCAATGCGCATTATTACGCGACGCGCGACCCGTTCGGCGCGGGCGGCGATTTCGTGACGGCACCCGAGATCAGCCAGATGTTCGGCGAGCTCGTCGGCCTCGCGCTCGCTGACTGGTGGGATCGCACCGGCCGGCCCGATGTTGCCTATGTCGAGCTGGGCCCGGGGCGCGGCACGCTCGCGGTCGATGCGCTGCGGGCGATGGCCAAGGCCGCACTCGCGCCGCCGGTGCATCTCGTCGAGACCAGCCCCGTGCTGCGCAAGGCGCAGAAGGAGCGGCTGGCGCACGCGACGTGGCACGCCGACCTCTCGACGCTGCCCGAGGACGTCGCGCTGCTCGTCGTCGCCAACGAATTCTTCGACGCGCTTCCAATCCGCCAGCTCGTCCGCGCCGGCGAGCGGTGGCACGAGCGCCTGGTCGCGTGCCAGGACACGCTGTTCCTCCCCATCGCCGGCCCACCGGTCCCGGACGAGGTGATCCCCGAACATCTTCGCGACGCCGTTCCCGGTTCGGTGCTCGAAACTTCGTTCGCCGCCATCGCGGTGATGCGCGATCTTGCGGCGCGGCTCGCGAGCCAAGGCGGCGGCGCACTGGTGATCGATTACGGCTATGCCGGCCCCGCGATCGGCGACACCCTCCAGGCAGTGCGCGGACATGAACGTGCCAACCCGTTCGAGGCCCCGGGCGAGCACGACCTCACCGCGCATGTCGATTTCGGCACGCTCGCCGCGGCAGCGACGCAAGCCGGCGCGCAGGTCTTCGGCCCGGTCGACCAAGGGCAGTTCCTGACCGCACTCGGCATCGGCGCGCGCGCCTCGCGGCTCGCCGCGTCCGCGCCCGATCGCGCGGCGTCGGTCCACGCCGATCATGACCGGCTGGTCGCGCCCGACGCGATGGGCGCGCTGTTCAAGGTGCTCGGCGTCGCCGCCCCCAACTGGCCCGCGCCCGCGGGGTTCGCATGATCGCTTATCGCGACGCCGTGCGGACCGATGGTCTCGCGCTTGCCGCGATGGCGGCGCGCTCCTTCACCGAGACCTTCGGCACGCTCTACCGCGCCTCCGATCTCGCCGCTTTCCTGAAGGAGGCGTTCGGCGACGAAGGGCTCCCGTCGCAGATCGGCCACCCCGATTTCGCGATCCGTCTCGCGACCGAGAACGAGTCGATCATCGGCTTCGTCAAACTCGGCCCCGTCGCCTTTCCGGGCGACTGGCCGCCCGACGCGATCGAGCTCCACCAGCTCTACGTGCTCGGCGGCTGGCAGGGGGAGGGCGTCGGCCCGGTGCTGATGGACTGGGCGCTCAAGCACGCCCGCGCGCAGGGCCGGAGCGAGATGATTCTTTCGGTCTATGTCGACAACGCGCGCGCGCGGCGCTTTTACGAACGCTACGGCTTCGAGGAGATCGGCGGCTACACCTTCATGGTCGGCGAGCATCCCGACGAGGATCGGCTGATGCGGCTCGTGCTGTGAGCGTCGAGGTGCTTCGCGCGAGCGCGCTTGGTGATGCGCCGCACGGCTTTCTCGGCCGCAAGGGCGGCGTCTCGACTGGCGCCTATTCCGGGCTCAATGTCGGCACCGGCTCGGACGACGATGCGGAGACGGTCGCGGCGAACCGCGTGATCGCGATCGAGGCGGTCTTGCCAGGCGCGCGGCTCGTCACTGGCTATCAAGTCCATTCGGCCGACGCGGTGATCGTCACCGAATCGTTCCAGCGCGACGCGCGGCCGCACGCCGACGCGCTCGTCACCGATCGCCCCGGCCTCGCGCTCGGCATCCTCACCGCCGATTGTGCGCCGGTGCTCTTCGCCGACGTGCGCGCCGGCGTCGTCGGCGCGGCACATGCCGGGTGGAAGGGCGCGCTCGGCGGCGTTACCGATGCGACGATCGCGGCGATGGAGCGGCTCGGCGCCGACCGCACCCGCATCGCCGCCGCGATCGGCCCGTGCATCGCGCGTGCGAGCTACGAGGTCGATGCCGCCTTCGCGAGCCGTTTTGAGGCCGATGATCCCGTCAGCGAACGCTTCTTTGCGTCGGGCCGCACAGGCCACCTCCAGTTCGATCTCGAAGCCTATGTCGCGCACCGCCTCGCCGCCGCCGGTATCGGCTGCGTCGAGGCGTTGGGTGAGGACACCTATGCGCAACCGGCGCGTTTCTACAGCTATCGCCGCGCGACGCACCGGGACGAGCCGAGCTACGGCCGCCAGATATCGCTGATCGGCCTTTCCTGACGGAACGCTATCGCCCGGCGAATAGTATCGTTAGATACCACCTCATCTGACGAGGCGAGAGGGTTCGAGGGAAGGCACATGACCGACATCACCGACGAGAACGAAGCCGTGCTCACCGGCACGACGCCCCGGCGCAACCCCAAGCCCGAGGTCGACGAGATCGCCGGGCGTAAGCTCAAGCCGTCGACGCTGATGATGGGCCACGGCTTCGATCCGATGCTGTCGGAAGGCTCGCTGAAGCCGCCGATCTTCGCGACCTCGACCTTCGTCTTCCCCAATGCCGCGGCGGGCAAGCGCCACTTCGAAGGAATCACCGGGAAGCGCCCGGGCGGGGCCGAGGGCCTCGTCTATTCGCGCTTCAACGGCCCCAACCAGGAGATCCTCGAAGATCGCCTCGGCGTCTGGGAGGACGCCGAGGACGCGCTCACCTTCTCCTCCGGCATGTCCGCGATCGCGACGCTCTTCCTCGCGATGGTCAAGCCCGGCGACACGATCGTCCATTCGGGGCCCTTGTACGCCGCGACCGAGACGCTGATCGCGCGCGTGCTCGGCAAGTTCGGCGTCCACTTCCTCGATTTTCCCGCCGGCGCCAGCCGCGAGGAGATCGACCAGGTCCTCGCCAAGGCCAATTCGGGCCGGGTCGCGCTCATCTACCTCGAAAGCCCGGCCAACCCGACCAACGCGCTGGTCGATGTCGAGGCGGTGCGCGCTAGCCGCGACGCGATCTGGGGCGACAGCGAAGACGCGCCGCCGATCGCGATCGACAACACCTTCCTGGGGCCGCTCTGGCAGAAGCCGCTCCAGCACGGCGCCGACATCGTCGTCTATAGCCTCACCAAATATGCGGGCGGACATAGCGATCTGGTCGCGGGCGGGGTGCTCGGCACCAAGAAGCATATCGACGTGATCCGCGCGATGCGCAACACGATCGGCACGATCACCGATCCCAACACCGCCTGGATGCTCTTGCGCAGCCTCGAGACGCTCGAGCTCCGCATGACCCGCGCGGGCGAGAATGCCGCGAAGGTCTGCGAATTCCTGCGCAATCACAAGAAGATCGAGAAGGTTGGCTATCTCGGCTTCTTGAAGGACGATGCGCAGGCCGACATCTACCGCCGCCACTGCACCGGCGCTGGCTCGACCTTCTCGCTCTACATCAAGGGCGGCGAGAAGGAGAGCTTCGCGTTCCTCGACGCGCTCAAGATCGCCAAGCTCGCGGTCAGCCTCGGCGGCACCGAGACGCTCGCGAGCCATCCCGCGGCGATGACGCACATCTCGGTCGCGGACAGCCGCAAGAAGGCGCTCGGCATCACTGACAACCTCGTGCGCATCTCGATCGGCGTCGAGGATGCCGACGATCTGATCGCCGATTTCGATACGGCGCTGAAGAAAGTGTGAGTCTTTGCAACTTCGCTGAACCGGCGCCGGCCCACTCCCCCACCCGACCTCCCATAGAATACTGCCGTTGGAGGTCGGGTGGGGGAGTGGGCCGGCGCCGCTCTCAACAAAGAACGCCTACTCGATCCGCCACGCCCGGAGCGGCGACCCCTTGGGCAGCGGCACCGGATCGAGCCAGTCGAACGTCTTGTTATGCGCGAGCTGGTCGTAGAAGCCGCCGGGCGAGCGCGCGCGATAGACGGTCGATTCGGGCATGTTTGGACAGACCAGCAGCAACGTCGCGCCATGCTTCTTCGCGATCCGGCGAAACTGCTCGGGGCTGCCGCCGAAGGCGTGCTGGACGTCGAGGATCGCCTCGCCGTTGCGATGATAGGGGCCGGCGACCGCATTGTGGTGCGTGATCGTGATCAGCCGCGGGCCGAGATCGACGAAGGTGAACACGGTCTGCGGCTTCAGCTTGTTCAGCGGCTTCATCGCGGGGATGGTCGGGCAAACGCGGCTCGCGTGATTGATGAGCTTCATGCGCGGACCCGGCCGATCGATCGGAAGATAGCTCACCATCAGGCTCGCGAAAAAGCCGGAGATGAGGACGAACCCCACGACGGGGCCCAGCACGCGCACCAGCACCGAGCGCTGTCGACGCAACCAGGGGAAGGCGATCCAGGCGAGCGCGGTGACGCCCGGAACCGCGAGAAGCTGCGCGGCCGGCCCGGCGCGGACCTGCCACAGCAGCATCGCGCAGGCGAACGCCCCGAACAGCGTCACCGCGACCCAGCCGACGAACGCGTCGGTACCGCGGGCCCGCGCCGTCGCGATGATCCCGCCGATCACGCCGATCACGGGCAGCACCGCGATCGGAAAGGCGACGCGGAAGGGATGCTCGTAGATCGGCTTGGCCTCGCGAACATGATCGAGCCATGTCCGCGCGAGCTCGGGCGAGACCTGCTCGGGGCGGCCGAGGCATTGCGGGAAGACGAGCGCGAATCCGATCGCGATGGCCCCGCCGCAGACGAGCGCGAGCACGAGCCGCACCCAGCGCGCGCGCGGGTTCGCGAGCGCGAGCACCAGCAGCAGTCCGCCCGCGGCGATCATGACGCTCAGCCACACCGGCGTCAGCGCGTCGCAGCGCAGGACCTGGTTGGCGTTCGACGCAAATGCGGCGAATCCCGCCGCGCTCCCTCCGCCCAGCGACACCGCATAGGCGGCGAGGCGCGGCGCTTCGTCACGGTCCCAGATCCAGCGCAGCGCCAGGATTGCCCCCGCCATCGCGCAATAGGGCAGCATTTCGAGCCCGATCGTCAGCGATGCCGCGCTCGCAATCCCTACCAGCAGCCCGCCGCGCCGGCGCCGCGCGTCGGCGAGCCCTGCGACCGTCAGGCTCAACAAGGCGAGCTGCCAGCCGTGATGGTCGATCCGCATCGGCATGAACATCGGAATCGTCACGCCGCAGAACAGCAGGAAGAGCAACGCCAGCGGCCAGCTCAGTCGGTGAACGAGCCGCCGCGCCGTGAAGGCGAGCCCCCCCATCGCTAGGCTGAGCGGCAGGAGAGGCGCAATCCCGCACGCCAGCCGCTCGGCCTCGGCGGTGCCGACGAACGGCTTCAAGAGCAGGATTAGCCCCGCGATCGGCAGGTCGACGAGCCGCGACCAATGGATGTCGAAGCCAACGGGCGGGTTCAGCCGATACTGCGTCAGATCGTACCAGCCCTGACCGCCAAGCAACCCACGCACCTGCATCAGCCGCATATTGTCGTCGGTGTCGCCGAGCGAGAGCCAGTGGATCGCGCCCCAGCGCTGGATGACGTACCAGATCGCAATGCCCGCCCACGCGATCAGCGTGAGCCGCAGCCAATGCCGGTCGAGCTCGTCGAGCGGCCTCAAGCCGCGGCTTTCCGTGTCGGTCAAAATGCTTCCCTCGCGCTCGCCGCCGCATTAGGGCGGCGGTCGGGCAAAGGGCAAGGCGAACGTGGCGACACTCCTGAGACAGGTCGAGCACTGGCGGACGAGCGGCGTGCTCGGCCAGCTCGTCCGCTTCGGCATTTCGGGCGGGATCGCGACCTTTCTCTATACGCTCGTCTATTCGCCGCTGGCCGGGTTCGGGATCACCTCCGAGCAGGTCGCCAATATCTGCGGCTATCTGGTTGCGGTCGCCTCGGGCTATCTGCTGCATAGCAACTGGAGCTTTCGCGGGCACGGCGCGGCGGCAACGCGGACGAGCTGGCGCTTTTTCCTCGTCTCGCTGGTGAGCTACGCGATCAATGCCTTCTGGGTATGGCTCCTGACCGACGATGCGATGCTCGCCGGCGCCTGGTGGTGGCCGCTGGTGCCGGTGCTCTGCGTGACGCCGCTCGTCACCTTCTTTCTCAATCGCGTCTGGGTATTCCGCTGATGGAACGCATCGTTTACGATCGCATGGCGGCACACGACAACGTGCATTGGTGGTACCGGGCGCGCCGCGGCATTCTTGCCGATTATCTTAAGCGCAGCGCCGACTTGCCGAAGGACGCCCGCATCCTGGAGATCGGCTGCGGCACCGGCCACAACCTGCCGATGCTCGCCCAATTCGGCGAGGTCGACGCGATCGAGATCGACGACGCCGCGCGGGCCATCGCCGCCGATCGGCTCGGCAAGCCCGTCGGCGCCGCACCGCTTCCGGGCCTGCCCGGCGTCGAGCGGGGGCGCTACGACCTGATCGCGGTGCTCGACGTGGTCGAGCATATCGGCGACGATGTCGGTGCGCTGCGCGGTATGGCCGAATGCCTCGCGCCCGGCGGCAAGATCCTCATCACCGTCCCCGCGCACGGCTGGATGTGGAGCGCGCACGACGTGGTGAACCACCATCACCGGCGCTATTCCAAGGCGAGCCTCGGCAAGGCCCTCGCGGCGGCCGGCCTGACCCACAACGGCCTGCGCTATTTCAACTCGCTGCTCTTTCCCGTCGCGGTCGCGGCGCGTGCCATGGGCAGGCTCACCGGCAAGGACGATAGCGACGATTCGCCGCCGGCCGCGCCGCTCAATACGGCGCTGGAGAAGGTGTTCGGGCTCGAGCGCCACCTCGTCGGCCGGGTGCCGCTGCCGCCCGGCCTCTCGATCATCACCCTCGCGTCGAAGCCCTAGCGCTCTCCTCCGGCAGGCGGGCGACGGACTCTGCCCGATAGCCCAGCCGCGCCTCGCCCCGCACCGGCCCGGCCACGTCGGCGACGAGATAGAGCGGGCGCCGCTTGGCCTCGACGTAGAGCCGGCCGAGATACTCGCCGATCATGCCGAGCACGAACATCTGCACCGCGCCCAACAATACGACGACGAGCATCGTCGAGGTCCATCCCTGCACCGCCGATCCGGTGAGCCAACCCACCGCGATATACACCAGCAGCAGCAGCGAGGCGCCCGTCAGCAACAGCCCGGCATGGCTGGCAAGCCGGAGCGGCGCGGTCGAAAAGCCGGTCATCGCGTCGAAGGCGAGCCGCAGCATCTTGCCGAACGGATAGTTGGTCTCGCCCGCATGCCGTTCGGCGCGGTCATAGGGAAGCGGCACCTGGCGGAAGCCGATCCAGGCGACCATGCCGCGGATGAAGCGGGCCTGTTCGGGAAGCGAGAGCAAGGCGTCGAGCGCGCGCCGGCTCATCAGCCGGAAATCGCCCGTGTCGAGCGGGATCGGCGTATCGGTCATTCGGTCGAGCAGGCGGTAGAACGCGGCTGCGGTCGCGCGCTTGAACCATGTCTCTCCCTGGCGCTTGCGACGCACGGCATAGACGACGTCGGCTTCCTCGCGGATCATCGTCTCGCGCATCTCTCCGAGCAGTTCGGGCGGGTCCTGGAGATCGGCATCGATGATGAGGATCTGCTCGCCGGCGCACAGATCGAGCCCGGCGGTGAGCGCGAGCTGGTGGCCGTGATTGCGCGAGAGGTTGATCGCGACGAGATGCGGGTCGGCCGCGGCCAGTCGCTGCATGACCGCCCAGCTCTCGTCGCGCGAGCCGTCGTTGACGAGCACGATCTCATAATCCTGCCCAACCACGCCGCGCGCCGCGGCCGACACGCGCGCGTGCAGCATGTCGAGGCAGCCTTGCTCGTTATAGCAGGGAATGACGACGGAAAGCTGGGGCCGCTCCATGGCCGCGCTCTGTAGCGATTCGGTGCCTGCGCGTCATGCGTTAGATTGCGGCCGGCGCCCTCGCGTTACGAAACAGCCCCGCCGACAGCAGCCATAGGGCGGCGAATGCCGTGCTCAGGATGCCGCCGCGCAGGTCGGCGGAGAGGCCGCCCAGGCCGAGGCATGCCTGCGCGGCCGCAGCGATCACCATGGCAACGGCCATTCCGCCGACGCCGAAACGGGCGATAATCGCGCCGGCCAACGCGGCCACGACGACGCCGAGGAAGAGCAGGTTGTACGGATTATCTTCCGACCCGATCATGCCGACCGCACCGTTGACCCAGATGGTGAGGAACGCCGCCGCGAGGGCAACCCCGACGCCACCGCGATAAGCGAGATTGCGCGTGGTCCTGACGGCGAGCTCGAAGGCGAGCCCGACACCGCCGATCAGGATGGCGGCGAAGATGAAGTCGGACCCGGTCCAGCTCACCTCATCGGTGAACCGCATTGCGGCCAGCGGCGCCAGCAACAAAAGCGCCGCGATCGACCAGCCGGCCGCTCTCCACGGGTTTACGCCCTCTCTCGTCATACCGCCTGTCATCGATTGCCTCCATGCCTGGACGAGGGGCTGACGTTAGTGCCGCCATTTCGGCGCGTGATGAGCGCCGGGTGAAATTTCGGTGCAGGTCGATGCTTCGATGGCGGCGAGCGTCGTCTCTTGCCTACACCCGCTCGGCCTTGCTCACCGCGTCGGCGGCCCGCAGGGCGGCGAGGACGCGCATCAGGTGGGCTGCGTCATGCACCTCGATCTCGATGACGTTCGAGTGGAAGGTGGTGTCGCGATTGTCGAGCCGCAGGTTGATGATGTTGGCCCGTTGCGCCCCGATGATCGTCGAGACGATGCCGAGCGCGCCGGGCTCGTTCTTCACCTCGACGCTGATCTGCGCGATCCCGCCCTCGGACCGGTCGCCCCAGGCGAGGTCGACCCAGTCGACATCCTCGCCGTCGGCAAGGCGGTCGCAGTCGATCCCGTGGACCTCGATCCCCTGGCCGGGGCGCCGCAGCCCGACGATGCGGTCGCCGGGGACCGGATGACAGCATTCGGCCAGCGTGTAGGCCACCCCGGGGGTTAGCCCCTTGATCGAGATCGCGGTCGATTGCGGCGGCATCTCGCGCATTGCCTCGGCGCTGGCGGAGCCGGGCATCAGCGCCTCCATCACCTCCTCGTCGGTGATCGTGCGCCGCGCGATCGCCTCCATCAGCGCCGCCTCGTCGGCGAGCTTGAGCCGGGCGACCGCATGATCGAGCGCGTCGGCGCCGATCGGCGCGGGAAGCCGCTGGGCGATATCGTCGTAGATCTTGCGCCCGAGCGCTGTGGTCTCGTCGCGCTCCTTGTGGCGCAGATGCCGGCGGATCGCCGCGCGCGCCTTGCCGGTGATCGCGAAATTGAGCCAATTGGCCTGCGGCATCTGCGCCTTCGAGCGCAGGATCTGCACCTGATCGCCGTTCGCGATCGCCGTGCGCAACGGCACGACGCGACCGTTGACCTTGGCGCCGACCGATTGGTCGCCCAAATCGGTGTGGACGGCATAGGCGAAATCGATCGGGGTCGCGCCCTTGGGAAGCTGGATGAGCTCGCCCGCGGGGGTGAAGGCGAAGATGCGATCCTGGTACATCGCCATCCGCGTATGTTCGAGCAGCTCCTCGGGGCTGGCAGCGGTGTCGAGAATCTCGATCAGGTCGCGAATCCAGCGGACCTGCGTGTCGGGGCGCACCGCGTCCTGCTTGTAGGCCCAGTGCGCCGCGAGCCCGTATTCGGCTTGGGCGTGCATTTCACGCGTGCGGATCTGGACCTCGACACGCATGTTGCCCGTGTGCATCACCGTCGTGTGCAGCGAGCGATAGCCGTTGCGCTTGGGGGTCGAGATATAATCCTTGAAGCGCCCGGGAACCATCGGCCAGCGGCGATGGATGAGCCCGAGCGCGCGATAGCATTCCTCCTCGGTGCCGACGATCGCGCGGAACGCCATCACATCCGAAAGCTGCTCGAGGCTCACGTGGCGCTCGGACATCTTGCGCCAGATCGAAAAGGGATGCTTCTCGCGGCCCGAAATCTCGGCCTCGATCCCGGCGCGCGCGAGCAATTGTTGAAGGCCCGACGCGATCTTCGCGATCCGGTCGTCATCGTCCGAACGCAGCACGGCGAGGCGCCTGGTGATCGATTCGTGCGCCTCGGGCTCGAGCTCGCGAAAGGCGAGCGTCTGCATCTCCTTCATGAACTCGTACATGCCGATCCGCTCGGCGAGCGGGGCGTAGATGTCCATCGTCTCGCGCGCGATGCGGCGGCGCTTCTCCTCCGATGCGATGTGGTGGAGCGTGCGCATGTTGTGAAGGCGATCGGCAAGCTTGACCAGCAGCACGCGGATGTCGTCCGACATCGCCAGCAGGAACTTGCGCAAATTCTCCGCCGCGCGCTCGTTTTCGGTCTGCGCCTCGATCGAGGACAGCTTGGTGACGCCGTCGACCATCCGCGCGACGTTGCCGCCGAACAGCTTCTCGATCTCGGCCGGGGTGGCGACGGTGTCCTCGATCGTGTCGTGGAGGATCGCGGTCGCGATCGTCTCATCGTCGAGGTGGAGGTCGGTCAGGATGCCCGCGACCTCTATCGGATGGCTGAAATAGGGGTCGCCGCTCGCACGCTTCTGGCTGCCATGAGCGTGCATCGAAAAAACATAGGCGCGGTTCAGAAGCGCCTCATCGGCGCGCGGATCGTAGCCCAATACCCGATCGACAAGTTCGTATTGCCGCAGCACGCGGCCAAGATGGGGCCGCGTGCCGCTGCTTTGCAACATGATTGTCGGTGCCGAGGCCTATTTCGCCTTCGCGTTGCACTTCGCGAGCGCTTCGGCGTCGAACGCGGCGCCACCCACCGCGAACGCATTGAGCGCACCGACCTCGCCCGCGATCCGCTCGCAGACGAAGGTGTCGCGCTCCGCCGCTTTGGCTGCGCTGCAGACCGGGCCGTCGCACGACCAGATCGTGTTGCGCGTGACGAAATTGGCCTTGTCGGGCGCTTGCGCGGCGGTGGCGACATAATAGCCGCGCGGTGCGGCATGCCCGGCGCTGGCCGGGAGCAGCGTGAGCGAGGTCGCCACAGCCGCGGCGAACGAAACGAGACGCAACATGAGATCCTCCATAAATTAGGTTGCGATTCGCTACTTATATATTGCGGATGCGAGTTGCAACTAGAAACTTATATCCCATTTTCAACCAACGAAATTTGGGATAGGCTTGCAGTTCGATGGGCGAGAAACTGCGCGAACCTCTTCGGGATCTGGCCGAGTGCAGCCTGCCGGCGGCGCTCGAGGCGATGGGCGAGCGCTGGTCGTTCCTGATCCTGCGTGCGGCCTTCAACGGGCTCTATCATTTCGAGGAATTCCAGTCCGAGCTCGGGATCGCGCGCAACATCCTCGCCAACCGCCTGTCGCGGCTGGTCGATCACGGCATTCTGATGCGCGCAGCCTTGCCCGAGGATCGGCGCAAGATCGAATATCGACTCACCGACAAGGGCGCGGCGCTGCTGCCGACCATGATCGCGCTGAGGCAATGGGGCGAGCGCTGGGAGACCGGTATCCCCGCCACCCCGGTGCTGGTCGACGCGCGCGATCGGCGGCCGATCGGGCCGATCGAGGTCCGCGCCTATGACGGGCGGGTGCTCACCAAGCACGAGCTGATCTGGTCGCTTCCCGAGGATGTCGCCGACGACGAGCCCCACGCGCGGGCGGCGGAATAGCCGCGGCGGCGCAGCGTTTCGGCTGCGCGGATGCGCGGAAGGGTACATACCAATACGATGCTGGACGACAGCAAAAAGAGACGTGCGCGTGACCTATTCGAGGTCCGCCGCGACCATCGCTCCTTCGCCCGATTGATCGCGCTTCGCGTCCATCGGATGCGCCCGATGGCCCCATTGGACGAGCGACCAGGCGCGCTCGTGAAAATAGAAGAGGATGATCTTGGTGAACACCTCGGTTCCCGCGATCGACGCCGCAGCGCCGGTGCTGCCGGTGAACAGATAGCTCAGCACGAAGGTGTCGATGCTGCCGAGTGCGCGCCAGCTCACCGCCTTGACGAGCGAGCGCGGATGGCTCTCGGCGCCCCGGAACAGCAGCATCCGCTTCAGCCGGTCTGCTGCGTGGGCGTGTTGACGCCCATGCTGTGGAGATAGCGTTTCACGTTGCGCGCCGCCTGGCGCAGCCGCTGCTCGTTCTCGACCATCGCGATCCTGACATAGCCCTCACCATTCTCCCCATAGCCGACGCCGGGCGCGACGGCGACATGCGCATGGAGGAGCAATTGTTTGGAGAATTCAAGGCTACCCATATGGGCGAGCGCCGGCGGGAGCGGTGCCCAGGCGAACATCGAGGCGGGCGGGCTGGGAATATCCCACCCGGCGCGGCCGAAGCTTTCGACCAGCACGTCGCGGCGCTTGTGGTAGAGCGCGCGGTTCTTCTCGACGATGTCCTGCGGGCCGTTGAGCGCGGCGCACGCCGCCGCCTGGATTGGCGTGAACGCGCCGTAATCGAGATACGACTTCACCCGCGCCATCGCCGCGATCAGCTTCTTGTTGCCGACCGCGAATCCCATCCGCCAGCCCGCCATCGAATAGGTCTTGGAGAGCGAGGTGAACTCGACCGCGACGTCCTTGGCGCCCGCCACCTGAAGGATCGAGGGCGTCGGCCTGCCGTCATAATAGAGCTCGGAATAGGCAAGATCGGAGAGGATCCACACCTCGTTCTCGCGCGCCCAGGCGACGAGGCGCTCGTAAAAGGCGAGGTCCACGGTCTCGGCGGTCGGGTTCGACGGATAGTTGACGACGAGAACGCTGGGGCGCGGCACGGTGAACGCCATCGCGCGCTCGAGGCTCTCGAAATAGGCCTCGTCGGGGGTGGTCGGCACCGCGCGAATCGTCGCACCGGCGATGATGAAGCCGAAGGTGTGGATCGGATAGCTCGGGTTCGGCGCGAGCACGACGTCGCCCGGCGCAGTGATCGCGGTGGCGAGGCTCGCCAGCCCCTCCTTCGATCCCATCGTGACGACGACCTCGCTCTCGGGATCGAGATCGACCCCGAAGCGGCGCGCGTAATAGCCGGCCTGCGCACGCCGCAGCCCGGGAATCCCCTTCGACTGCGAATAGCCGTGCGCGTCGGGCTTGCGCGCGACCTCGCACAGTTTGTCGATGACATGATCGGGCGGCGGCAGGTCCGGGTTGCCCATGCCGAGATCGATGATGTCCTCACCGCCCGCGCGCGCCGCGGCCCGCATCGCGTTCACCTCGGCGATGACATAGGGCGGCAGCCGCTTGCTGCGGTAGAATTCCTCCGACATTCGACCCTCCATGCGCCATACGGGAGATCGCGCGGCGCGAGCGCGTTGATATAGGACAGACGCCGATCCGCTTGCCAGAGGAGATGAGGGTGGCCGACGACAGCAAGACACCGCCGATCCCGACCCTCGAGGACATGCAGCACTGGACGTGGGTAATGGGCCGCGCCCAGCAGATGATGCTCGAGCACGGTCTCCACACGCTCGACGACGTGCCCGCACTGCCCACCATCCCCGGCTTCACCGACAAGGCGACGATGGCGCGCGCGCAGGAATTCTGGCTCGACAGCATGAATCTGTGGCAGCGGCTGCTCGATCCGGCGAGCACGCAAGCGGCCGAAGAGCCGGCTTCCCACGCAAGCGACAAGCGCTTCCAGGCGCCGCAATGGCGCGACAACCCCGTGTTCGACTGGATTCGCCAAAGCTATTTCCTGATCGCGGACCATCTGCTGCGCAGCGTCGACACGCTCCAGGGTATCGACCCCGGCCAGAAGGAGCGGCTGCGCTTCGCCGCCAAGAGCTTCGTCGACGCGATGAGCCCGACCAATTTTCCCGTCACCAACCCCCAGGTGCTCGAAAAGACGATCGAGACGCGCGGCGAGAATCTGCTCAAAGGCCTCGCCAACATGCTCGCCGACATGGGCAAGGGCCAGCTCACCCACACCGATTCGGGCGCGTTCGAGATCGGCAGGAACATCGCCACCACGCCCGGAAAGGTCGTGCGCCGCACGCCGCTTTACGAGCTGATCCACTACGCGCCGACCACCGACGACGTGACGAGGACCCCGCTCGTCATCTTTCCGCCGTGGATCAACCGCTACTACATTCTCGATCTTCGGCCGGAGAAGAGCTTCGTCAAATGGGCGGTCGACCAGGGGCTGAGCGTGTTCATGGTATCGTGGAAATCGGCCGACGCATCGATGAAGGATGTCGCGTGGGACGATTACGTCACCGCGCAGATCGACGCGATCGACACCATCCGCGACCTGCTCGGCGTCGAAGGCGTGCATGCGATCGGCTATTGCGTGGCGGGCACCACGCTCGCGGCGACGCTCGCGGTGCTCGCGGCGCGCGGCGAGGCGGCGAAGGTCAGAAGCGCAACCTTCTTCACCGCGCAGGTCGATTTCGCGCGGGCGGGCGAGCTCAAGCTGTTCGTCGACGACGACCAGCTCCGGATGATCGAGCAACTCTCGCCCGAGGGCTATCTCGACGGGCGCTATATGGCGGCGACCTTCAACCTGCTGCGCGGCCGCGACCTCATCTGGAACTACGTCACCAACAACTATCTGCTGGGGCAGGACTACACGCCGTTCGATCTGCTCCACTGGAACGGCGACACCACCAACCTCCCGACCAAATGGCACCTGAGCTACCTGACCGATCTTTATCGCGACAACCTGCTCGTCCGCCCGGGCGCGCTCGCGGTCGCGGGGACGCCGCTCGACCTGACGCGGGTGACGACACCGACCTACGTCCAGGCCGGCCGCGAGGACCATATCGCACCGGCCGAGAGCGTGTGGAACATCACCGACCACTTCAAGGGGCCGATCCGCTTCGTGCTGGCGGGCTCGGGCCATATCGCAGGCGTCGTCAACCCGCCGGCGGCGGGGAAGTATCAATATTGGACCAACGACGAGGAGCCCGAGACGCTCGACGCGTTCGTCGAAGGCGCGACCGAAACCAAGGGAAGCTGGTGGCCCGATTGGGTCACGTGGTTGCGCCAGCGCGATCCCGACACGGTGCCGGTGGAGGGAGCGCGGGTGCCCGGCAAGGGCAAGCTCGGGCCGATCGAAGACGCGCCGGGGAGCTATGTGCGGATGCGGTAGCGGTTCGGCGCCCAATGTTGCATCGCACAATTTCTCTTGCAATCGCAACGCCGATCGCTTATTGTGCAATGCAGCAATAGACGAGAAGGAGCCCCGATGGCCCGCAAGGATCGTTCGTCCAAGCAGACCGCCGGCGCAGCCAGGTCGACGAAAAAGCGTGCTGCGGCGCCGAACAAGCGCCAGACGCCCGCCCCGGCGACACCGCTCCCCGCGATTGCCGCGACGATCACCGAATCACCCGCGCCCGCCGCGCCCGCGGCCGCCGCTCGGAAGGAAATACAAATGGAAGACACCATGAAAAAGACCGCCGCCAACGCCCAAGCGCTGTTTGCCGACTTCGGCGATCGCGCGACCGCCGCGTTCGAGAAGGGCACCAAGCTGTTCGACGAGCTCAACGACTTCGCCAAGGGCAATGTCGAGGCGCTCACCGAATCGTCGAAGATCGCCACCAAGGGCTTCGAGTCGTTCGGCCAGGACGCCGCCGACTACAGCCGCAAGTCGTTCGAGGGCGCGACCGCCGCGATGAAGCAGGTCGCGACCGTCAAGTCGCCGACCGAGCTGTTCAAGCTCCAGAGCGACTATGCGCGCACCGCGTTCGATTCGCTCGTCGCCCAAACCTCGAAGAACGCCGAGGCGCTGCTCAAGCTCACGGGCGAAGTGGCTCAGCCGCTGTCGAACCGCGCTGCGGTCGCCGCCGAGAAGATCAAGATCGGCGCGTAAGCGTCGATCCCGAGATCACCAAGCGGGGCGGCTGCCGAGAGGCGACCGCCCTTTTTGTTTGCCCGCGACAGCCAAAAAGACGGTGAACGCGGGTCGTCGGCCTTGCCCTTGCGGCGTCGCTTGCCATATTTTTCCCCTGCATGATCGAGAAACCCAGCATTCCCGCGACCATGGCTTCCGAGCCGGGCGACGAAGACGATGGCGACGGTGGCACCGGCACCGGGCTCGCCACGCGCACGCTCACCCGCACGCGCCATCCGACGCCCTATCGCGTCCTGATGCTCAACGACGATTACACGCCGATGGAGTTCGTCGTGCTGTGCCTCCAGCGCTTCTTCCGCATGTCGATTGAAGAGGCGACGCGGGTGATGCTCCACGTCCACCAGCGCGGCGTCGGCGTGTGCGGCGTGTTCAGCTACGAGGTCGCCGAGACCAAGGTGGGCCAGGTGATGGACTTCGCCAGGGAGAACCAGCACCCGCTGCAATGCACGCTCGAAAAGGCGTGAGGCACTGCGCGCCTATCGCGCCTCCGGAAGCCAACTGAGGTCGAGACCTTCGTAGCGGTCGACGTAGTTGGCGGTGCGCGCCAGCGCCGTTTCGTCGATGAAGGTGACGCGGCCGTTCTCCCGCGCGATCAATCCTTCCTCCTCGAGCTGGCGGAACATGCGGTTGACGTGGACCGCGGTGAGCCCGGTCGCATCGCCGATCTCCTCCTGCGTGAGCCCGAGGAAGAAGCTGCCGCTGACCGTCTTGTCGACGGCGCGGCGCCGATTGCGCAGATCGAGCAGCACCGCCGCCACGCGCGCCTTGGCCGAGGTACGGCCCAACGCAGCAAGCCGGTCGGTGAGCGCGGCGCGCTCGATCTGGCTGTAAACGAGCACCATTGCCGCGAGCCGTGGATGCTCGACCATCAGCCTGCCGAATGCGCGGCGCCCGAACGGGCAGACGACGCAATCGGCGAGCGCCGCGAGCGTTTCGGGCGAATCGCGATAGATCAGTCCCGAAATGCCGAACAGGTCGCCAGGGAAGAGGAAGCGCAGGATCTGGCGGCTGCCGTCGTCGAGCAGGGTGTAGCTCATCATCATCCCCGATTTGAGGATGAACAGGTCGTTCGCACGATCGTTTTCACGGCGCAGGACGGCACCCCGCCGCAGCGCCCGCTCGCGATCTTCGAGCTGAGCCAGCGCGCGTCGTTCCGAAAGCGTCAACTCGATCAGCTCGCCGAGCCGATCGGCGAAACAACTGGACGGCACGCATCAACCCCCTGCTCGTGCGCCGACCAAAGCAGGGCATTGATCTTGCCGCCTTAAAGTCGATCAATGCGGCTGCGAAACGGCGTCTGTTGTTGGATTCGGTTTTGCCGAATCAGTGCGGCACCGGCCTGCTCCCGCGTAAGCGGATCAAAATCCGGCACGTGCGCGATCGTTGCCGTTTGCGGGACTGCGTCCTAGAAGCGCCGCCCATGGACCGTATCCTCATCCGCGGCGGCAATCGCCTTCAGGGCCGTCTTCCGATTTCGGGCGCCAAGAACGCCGCGCTGACGCTGATGCCGTGCGCCTTGCTCACCGACGAACCCGTCACGTTGCGCAACCTGCCGCGGCTCGCCGATGTCGACAGTTTCGGGCATCTGCTCAACCAGCTCGGCGCCTCGACCCAGATCGAGGGCGCGCGACCGGAAGATTTCGGGCGCGTGATGACGATCCGCGCGGGCCGGCTCACCGCGACCGAGGCGCCGTACGACATCGTCCGCAAGATGCGCGCCTCGATTCTGGTGCTGGGGCCGCTCGTCGGCCGCGCGGGCGAGGCGACGGTGTCGCTGCCCGGCGGCTGCGCGATCGGCAACCGGCCGATCGACCTGCATTTGAAGGCGCTCGAGGAGATGGGCGCCGAGATCGAGCTCGCCGCCGGCTATGTGAGGGCGACGGCGCCCGGCGGGCGGCTTGCGGGCGGGTGCGTCACCTTCCCGGTCGTGTCGGTCGGCGCCACCGAGAACGCCCTGATGGCGGCGGTCACCGCCAAAGGCGGCACGCGCATCGAAAATGCCGCGCGCGAGCCCGAGATCGTCGACCTGTGCAACCTGCTCGTCGCGATGGGGGCGAGCATCTCCGGCATCGGCAGCGAGACGATCGAGATCGAGGGCCGCGATCGGCTCCACGGCGCCACCTACCGCGTGATGCCCGACCGGATCGAGGCCGGAAGCTATGCCTGCGCCGCCGCGATCACCGGCGGGGCGCTCGACCTGATCGGCGCCAATGCGGGCGACATGCGCGCGACGCTCCACGCGCTCGCCGATGCGGGCGTGACGGTGACCGAGCACAAGGACGGGGTGCATGTCGAGGCGGCGAACGGCCTGGCGCCGCTGACGCTTTCGACCGCGCCCTATCCCGGCTTCGCGACCGACATGCAGGCGCAGCTCATGGCGATGCTGTGCAAGGCCAAGGGCGCGAGCGTGCTCACCGAGACGATCTTCGAGAACCGCTACATGCACGTGCCCGAGCTCGCGCGAATGGGCGCCGACATCCAGGTTCGCGGCCGCACCGCGGTGGTGCGCGGCGTCGAGACGCTGATCGGCGCGCCGGTCATGGCGACCGACCTGCGCGCCTCGATGAGCCTGATCCTCGCGGGGCTCGCCGCCGAAGGGGAGACGCAGGTTGCGCGCGTCTATCACCTTGATCGCGGCTACGAGCGGCTCGAGGAGAAGCTCTCGGCAGTGGGGGCCGATATCGAGCGCGTCAGCGACGGTTGACCCTCACCGCTCGATCAGCCGCGTGTAGAGGTGCCAGGTCGCGTAGCCGAGCACGGGCAGCACGACCGCGAGACCGATGAAGATCGGGATCGATCCGAGCACGAGCAGCCCCGCGACGATTAGCCCCCAGCGCAGAATCATGCCCGGATTGGCCCGGCTGGCACGCACCGATACCGCGATCGCGCTGTCCGCCTCGATGTTTTTGTCGACCACCATCGGCGCAGCGACCACCGTCGTCGCGAGCGTTACCGCGGCGAGCACGCCACCCGCGAGATTGCCGAGCACGATCATCGCCCAGCCCTCGCGCGTCGTGAACAGGTCGCGCACGAAGCCGCCGAGGTCCGCGGGATAGAGCCGCCCCAACGTCGCCTCGTAGATCAGCCAGGCGACGCCGAGCCAGACGAGGAAGAGCACCACGAGCCAAAGCGTCAGCTCGACGATACCGCGGCGGCGCTCACGAATCGGGTCGAGGAAGTGCGCCCAGCGCGCGTCGCGCCCCTCCTCGCGCCGGCGCGCGAGCTCGTAAAAGCCGGACGAGACGACGGGTCCGAGGATCGACAGCCCGGCGACGAGCGGAAAGAAGAGCGGCAGAAGCCGCGAATTGAGCACGATCGCGGCGGTGACGATGCCGATCAGCGGGTAGAGCAAGGCGGCGAACAGCACGTCGCCGCGCATCGATCGGAAATCGCGCCAGCCTTCGCCCAGCGCCCAGCGAAGATCGGCCGCGTCGACGCGACGAACCGGGGATGCGGGAATGGCGTCGGTGGATTGGGTAAGCGTGGTCATCGGTGCCTCTCCAGGCCCGGCCCGCTCAGGTGAGAGCATACACGTTTGGGCGAGCCGAGGCGAGGGCTCCGAATCGATTAGGCGTGTCGCCGACGTGCTCTCTTACGCCGCGGCGATGTTCGCCATGATTCCGTCGATCACGAACTGCGCGGCGAGCGCGGCGAGGAGCACACCCAGCAGCCGTGTAATCACCGCCTCGATCTTCTGCCCCATGATCCGCATCAGCGGGCCCGCGAGCAGCAGCGCGCCGAGCGTGAGCAGGAGGATCGCGCCCATCGCGGCAAGGATGACGAGCGTGCGCTCGATGCCGTGGCCCTGCGACATCAGCAGCATCACGCTCGCGATCGAGCCGGGGCCCGCGATCATCGGCATCGCCATCGGAAAGATCGAGACGTCTTCCACCTCGGGCGTGTCGATGATCTTCTGCGCGCGGTCCTCGCGACGCTGGGTGCGCTTCTCGAACACCATCTCGAGCGCGATCAGGAACAGCATGATCCCGCCGGCGATGCGGAAGCTGTCGAGGCTGATGCCAAGCGCGTCGAGAATATCGCGCCCGAAAAGCGCGAAGACGAGCAGGATCGCCGCCGACACGAGCACGGCGCGGATCGCCATCGCGCGCGTGTGCGCCGCGCTCGCGCCCGCGGTCAGCCCCGCATAGATCGGTGCGCAGCCGGGGGGATCGATGACGACGAAGAAGGTGATGAGCGAGGAGACGAAGAGCTCGGTGAGGGCCGCCATGCTCATCCGAGCGCGTCCCGGTCGTACTCCACGCCTTCGCGCCGGCACGCCGAGACGAGCGTGTTGCGCATGAGGCACGCGATCGTCATCGGGCCGACACCCCCCGGCACCGGCGTGATCGCGCCCGCATGGCCCGCCGCGCCATCGAAATCGACGTCGCCGACCAGGCCGTCGGCGGTGCGGTTGATGCCGACGTCGATCACGGTGGCGCCCGGCTTGATCCACTCGCCCTTGACGAGATGCGGCCGCCCGACCGCCGCCACGACGATGTCCGCGCGGTGGACGACGCCCGAGAGATCGTGCGTGCGCGAATGCGCGATCGTGACGGTGCAGCTTTCCTTGAGCAGCAGCATCGCCATCGGCTTGCCGACGATGTTCGAGCGGCCGACGACGACGGCGTCCTTGCCCGAAAGGTCCCCGAGCTGCTCCTTGAGGAGCATCAGACAACCGAGCGGAGTGCAGGGAACGAAGCCGTGCAGCCCGGTCGCGAGCCGCCCGGCATTGATCGGGTGAAATCCGTCGACGTCCTTGTCGGGATCGATCCGGGTGACGACGACACGTTCGTCGATATGGCCGGGAAGCGGGAGCTGGACGAGAATGCCATCCACCGCAGGATCGGCATTGAGGCGGTCGACCAGCGCGAGCAGCTCTGCCTGGGTCGTCGTATCGACAAGGCGATGCTCGAAGCCTTCCATGCCCGCAGCCGTGGTGGCCTTGCCCTTCGAGCGGACATAGACGTTGGAGGCCGGATCCTCGCCGACGAGCACCACCGCGAGCCCCGGCTTGCGTCCCGCCTTCGCGGTGAACGCCGCCGCCTGCTCCGCCACACGCTCGCGCAAGCCGAGCGCGAAGGTCTTTCCGTCGATGATCTGCGCCGTCATCGCGCGCTCCTCAATACGTCGGCGGCGCGACGAGCGCCATCGCGAGGTTGGGCAGGACCACCGCCTGGAGGATGTAGATGACGAGCAGCACCACGAGCGGCGACAGATCGAGTGCGCCGAAATCGGGCATGATCTTGCGGATCGGGCGGTAGAGCGGCTCGGTGAGCTTGTTGAGCCCCTGCCACACCGCACGGACGAACTCGTTATAGGTGTTGATCACGTTGAAGCCGATCAGCCACGACATGATCGCCTGGATGATGATGATCCACCACAGGACGTTCAAGAGGATCATCAGAATCTGAATGACGGCGAGCAACCGTGCCTCCGGGGTTTCGAGTAAGCGTTGCGCGGATCGTTACAGGAAAGGGGCGAGGCTGAAAACCAGCCTCACCGCCCGATCAATGTGCCCGCGCCGCGGCGGGTGAAGATTTCGAGCAGCATCGCGTGCGGCACCCGCCCGTCGAGCACGACCGCGGCCTCGACGCCGGCATCGACCGCGGCCACGCAGGTCTCGAGCTTTGGGATCATCCCGCCTGAAATGGTGCCGTCGTCGCGAAGGCGGGCGATGTCGGCGGGGGTGAGATCGGTGAGCAGCTTGCCGGCCTTGTCGAGCACGCCGGCGACGTCGGTCAGCAGGAACAGCCGCTTGGCGCCGAGCGCGCCCGCGACTGCACCCGCCATCGTGTCGGCGTTGATGTTGTAGGTGTGCCCATCCGCCCCGATCCCGATCGGCGCGATGACCGGGATCATGCCGGCGGCCGAGATCGTGTCGATCACCGCGCGATCGATCGCCTCGGGCTCGCCGACGAAGCCGAGATCGAGCGCGCGCTCGATATTGCTGTCGGGATCGCGCGTGGTGCGCGCGACCTTGGCGGCGCGCACGAAGCCGCCGTCCTTGCCCGAAATCCCGACCGCGCGCCCGCCGGCGGCACCGATCCAGGCGACGATCTCCTTGTTGATCGCGCCCGACAGCACCATTTCGGCGACCTTCGCGGTCTCGGCATCGGTGACGCGCAAGCCGTCGACAAAGCGCGATTCGACGCCGAGCTGCTTGAGCATCGCCCCGATCTGCGGCCCGCCGCCGTGGACCACGACCGGGTTGATGCCGACCGCCTTCAGCAGCACCACGTCCTCGGCGAAATCGCGCGCGAGCTCGGGATCGCCCATCGCATGGCCGCCGTACTTCACGACGAAGGTCGCCCCGGCATAGCGCTGGAGATAGGGCAGCGCCTCGGTGAGCGTCTCGGCCTTGGCGAGCAACGCAGGCGTGGGGGCGTGATCGGTCATGCGCGGTCCCTTAGCCTTCCCGCCCCCCCAGCGGAAGCTGGAGCTTCAGGAAGCAATTGTCCCGTCCAGCCGCCGCCCGATCGCGACGAAGAGGTAGATGACGGGCGGCACCAGCACGGCCGAGAGCACGACCTTGGCGATCATCTGCCCGACCAGCAGCTCGCCGATCGGGAACACGCCCGCGAACGCGATCGTGACGAAGAGCAGGGTGTCGACCACCTGGCTCAGGACGCTCGCGAGCGCCGCGCGCAGCCACAGGAAACGGTTGCCCTCACGGCCCTTCAACGCGGCGAAGATGGTGACGTTGAGCGTCTGCGAAATGCCGTAGGCGACGATGCCGCCGAGCCAGATGCGCGGCGTGCCGCCCATGATCGTCGCGAACGCGTCGCGCCGGGCGGGGTCCATCGCGTCGGCGGCGGGGACGGCGAGGACGACCATCGAAAGGAGGATCGAGACGATCAGCGGCACGAAGCCGAGCAGCACCAGCCGGTTGGCGAGCGCGCGGCCGTGGAGCTCGGCGACCGCGCTCGAGGTGACGACGAGCAGCAGGAAGGCGAAAATGCCCGCCTCGACCGCAAGCGGGCCGATGCCGAGCAGCGTACCCAAATCGGACACCGGCCCGAGCGACACCTGTTTGTTGCCGAGCACGCCCGCGATGCAGACCATGCCGCCGTAGAAGATCGAGAAAGCGAAAAGCGAGCGCGGGATCGCGGGGGCGGGCTGGTTCATCCATGCGTGCTAGCCAAAACGCAGGCGATGCAAAAGGCGCTTGTGCTCCTGCGGTCGATACTCCCTAGCCTTGTCGCGAACGCCGTGTATGGTCTGCCCCCGCGCAGCCGGGGGGCCGCGTGTTCCACGGGTTCCAAGCGCGGGCAGCATCCTTCCATGACACGATTCCTCATCGGTATCGCCGGCATCCTGGTGATCCTGGCGATCGCCTTCGCGCTTTCCACCAATCGCCGTGCGATCCGCCCGCGCGTCGTCGGCGCCGCCTTCGCGCTCCAGGCGGGAATCGCGGTGCTGGTGCTCTACGTGCCCTGGGGCCAATCGGTGCTCGGCTTCCTGTCGGGCGGAGTCGCCAATCTGCTCGGCTATGCCAAGGCGGGCGTGGACTTCATCTTCGGCCCGCTCGCGAGCCCCGAGATCGGCGGCAACAGCTTCGCGATCGCGGCGCTTCCCGTCATCATCTTCTTCGCGAGCCTCGTCTCGATCCTCTATTATCTCGGCATCATGCAGCTCGTCGTGCGCTGGATCGGCGGCGGCATCGAGAAGGTGATCGGCGTCTCCAAGGTCGAATCGCTGTGCGCGGCGGCGAATATCTTCGTCGGGCAGAGCGAATCGCCACTCGTCATCCGCCCCTATCTCGCCAGCCTGACGCCGGCGCAGCTCTTCACCGTGATGACGAGCGGGATGGCGGGCGTCGCGGGGACGATTCTCGCGGCCTATGCCTCCATGGGCATCCGCATCGACTATCTCCTCGCCGCCAGTTTCATGGCCGCGCCGGGGGGCATCCTGATGGCCAAGATCATCATGCCCGACGCGCCCGAGGGGCCGGTCGAGGGTGAGCTCCCGCTCGGCGACGATCCGGAAGGTGAGCAGATCGCGCTCGCCGAGGCGACGCACGACGAGGAAAAGCCCGCCAACATCATCATGGCCGCTGCGCAGGGCGCGCAGACCGGCGTCAAGCTCGCCGTCGCGGTGGGCGCGATGGTGCTCGCGTTCGTCGCCTTGGTGGCGCTCGCCAACGGCATCCTCACCGGAGTAGGCAATCTGGTGGGTATCCCCGACCTCACCTTCCAGGGACTGCTCGGCTATGTCTTCAAGCCGGTGATGTTCCTGCTCAACATTCCGTGGAACGAGGCCGGCGCGGCCGGAGGATTCTTCGGCGAGAAGGTCGTGCTCAACGAGTTCGTCGCGTATATCGACTTGGGCAAGGTTCAGGCGACGCTCAGCCCCCGCACCGTCGCGATCGTCACGTTCGCCTTGTGCGGTTTCGCCAATTTCTCGTCGATCGCGATCCAGATGGCGGTGACCGGTGGCCTCGCGCCCAACCAGCGCCCGATGATCGCCAAGCTGGGCATCCGCGCGCTGCTCGCAGGCAGCCTCGCGAACCTAATGTCCGCGGCGCTGGCGGGGCTGCTGATCGGCTAGACCGTCACCGCGTCGGCACCGGCTCGGGCTGCGAATAATCGTAGAAGCCGCGCCCGGTCTTGCGGCCGTACCAGCCGGCCTCGACATATTTGACGAGCAGCGGCGCGGGGCGGAACTTGGGATCGCCGGTGCCGTGGAACAGCACCTTGGTGATCTCAAGACACGTGTCGAGCCCGATGAAGTCGGCGAGCGTGAACGGGCCCATCGGATGGTTGAGCCCGAGCGTGCATGCGGCGTCGATATCGGGGATCGTCGCGACGCCCTCGCCGAGTGCGAAGCAGGCTTCGTTGAGCATCGGCATCAGCACGCGGTTGACGATGAAGCCCGGCGCGTCATTGGCGTGGACCACCCATTTGCCGAGCGCAGCGGCGTAGGTCTCGACGACCTTGACCGTCTCGTCCGAGGTGGCGAGGCCGCGAATGAGCTCGATCAGCCCCATCACCGGCACCGGATTGAAGAAATGCACGCCGACGAAGCGCGCAGGGTCCGGCGCCGCCTGCGCAAGCCGCGTGATCGGAATCGACGAGGTGTTCGATGCGAGCACCGCCTGATGGCCGAGCACCCTGCCGACATCGGCGAAGATCGCGCGCTTGATCTCCTCGCGCTCGGTCGCCGCCTCGATCACGAGCCCGCACGCCGACATGCCGGCGACGCCGTCGACCGGCTCGATCCGCTCGAGCGCTTCGTCGCGCGCCTGCGCGTCGATCTTCTCCTTGCCGATGAGCCGATCGAGTTGTTTCGCGATTCCGTCCTTGCCCGCCTCGGCGCGCTCCTTCGAAACGTCGGCCAGGAGCACGCGATAGCCCGCCTGCGCGGAGACCTGCGCGATGCCCGCGCCCATCTGCCCCGCCCCGATCACGCCGACCGCCTGCATTTCGATGCTCCTTGCAAATTTGGTGTCCGCGGAAGCGCATAAGCCGCTTTTGCGCGACGCGACAGCCCTGCTAGGGTGCGCAGCGATGAAGAGAATTGCCGTCGCCGCCCTCGCCCTGCTCGCCGCCTGCTCGTCCAAGCCGGAGCATGCGAACACCGCTGCACCCGTGAACGCCATCACACCGGCGCCGACCCCGACGCCTGCACCGATCGTCGACAGCCATGCCGCGCCCGACCCGACGGAGGCGCGCACCTTCGAGGATTGGACGGTCGCGTGCGACAATGGCGGGCAATGCTCGATGGCTTCGCTTTCGCCCGAAGATGGCGATTTTTATCCGGTCAACCTCGCCGTCACCCGCGACGCGGGCCCCGACGGCGCGATCAGCGTCACGCTTCAGCCCAACCAGGACGGCGTTTCCCCTGCGCGCATCGCGATCGACGGCGCGCCCGTCGGCGGCGCCTTTCCGGCAGTGCGCGACGGCACGACATCGCTCACCGGCAACGCCGCCGCGGCGATCGCCTATGCGCTCGCCATCGGCCACACGCTGACGGTCCGCGATCCCGGCGGCGCGCCGATCGCCCGCCTGTCGCTCGCGGGCGCCTCCGCGGCGTTGCGGTTCATCGACGCCGCGCAGGGCCGCGCCGATACCGTCACCGCGATCGTCGCCAAAGGCAACGACCCCGCGACCGCCGTGCCCGCGGAACCGGCGCTGCCCGTGATCGTCGCCGCACCGGTCGCCACCGGCAGCCCGCAGATCGACGCGATGATGGTCGCCGAGCTCAAGAAGCGCGCGGAGTGCGATGATCTGATGATCCGCGATCTCGCGCCCGAGGCATATCCGCTGGGCGAGGGCGCGACCCTGGTGCTGATTCCGTGCAGCGCGGGCGCCTATAATCTGAGCTCGGCGGTGTTCGTGCTCGAGGACGGCAAGGCCGCGCCGGCAAAGGTCGATGCGCCGACGGGTTTCACCGAAAACGGCGTGGTCGCGACGATCCCCGAGGTGGTCAACGGCAGCGTCGCCGACGGCGTGCTGACGAGCTACGCCAAAGCCCGCGGGCTGGGCGATTGCGGCGTGCAGCAGGATTTCGTGTGGGACGGCACGATGCTCCGGCTGGCCGAACAGGCGGAAATGGGCGAGTGCCGGGGCAATCCGAACATGCTCACCACCTGGCGCACGCGCGTGGTGCGGCGCTGATCGAGGCGGCGCCGGCCCGCAATCGGGATCAGCCCCGCTGCACCCGGAAAACTACGGCGCCTTCCGTCGCGGCCGCGCCTCGGCGAGGAGCAGCGCGAAGCGGTCGTCGGGATCGGTCCATTCGGCAAGGGGCGTCCATTCGCCCGCGAGCAGCAGCATCCGCGCGTCGCGGGGGCCGTATTTGTGGCTGTTCTCGGTATGGATCGTCTCGCCCGCCTTCATCGCGAAGCCCTGGCCGTCGATCATGAAGGAGACATCGCGGGTCGCCTCGAGATGCATCTCGATCCGCGTCAGCGTCTCGTTCCAGATCGCGCGATGACGGAAAGCGTCGAGCGGGATCGTTCCGCCCAGCTCACGATTGATCCGGTCGAGCAGGTTGCGATTGAACGCGGCGGTGACGCCGGCCGCATCGTCATAGGCGGGGAGCAGCACCTCCTCCCCCTTTACCCGATCCATCCCGATCAGCAGCATCGCCTCGTCGCCGAGCGATTCGCGCATCGCACGGAGCAGATCGACCGAGGTGCGCGGCACCAGGTTGCCGATCGTCGAGCCCGGGAAGAAGCCCAGCTTGGGGAGATCGGCGATTCGCGGCGGCAGCGCGATCGGGTGCATGAAATCGGCCTCGACCGGAATCACCGGCAGCCCCGGTACCTCCTTCGCAAGCGCCGCAGCCGAATCGCGCAGGAAATCGCCGGATATATCGATCGGCACATAGGCCGCCGGGTGGATCGCGCCGAGCAGCAGCGGCGTCTTCGCCGACGAACCCGAGCCGAACTCGACCACCGCGCGACCCCGACCGACCTTGGCCGCGATCGCGGCGCCGCTGTCGCGAAGAATCGCCGTCTCGGTGCGGGTGGGGTAGTATTCGGGAAGCTCGGTGATCGCCTCGAACAGCTCGGAGCCGCGGCGGTCGTAGAGCCAGCGGGCGGGCACCGCGCGCTGTTTCGCTGCAAAACCGTCGAGCACGTCGGTGCGGAAGGCGGAATCGGGGCGGCCGTTCTGGGTCATCGTCGTCAAGATCAGCAGTCCCTGGCGAGGCGCACGCCGGTGAACTGCCAGCGCTGATGCGGATAGAAGAAATTGCGATAGGAGCTGCGCACATGCCCGCGCGGGGTGGCGCACGAGCCGCCCTTGAGCACGATCTGCCCGCTCATGAACTTGCCGTTATATTCGCCAACCGCGCCTTCGGCCGCGCGAAAACCCGGATAGGGACGATAGGCACTGCCCGTCCATTCCCAGACGTCACCGAAGAAAGCGGGGCTTTCGGCAGGGCGCGGCTCGACCGGGCCGGCGGTGTCGAGCTGGTTGCCGCCGCGCGAATCGTGGCGCTGGGCCTCCGCTTCCCATTCGGCCTCGGTCGGCAGCCGTACGTGCGCCCAGCGCGCATAGGCATCGGCCTCGTAGAAGCTGACATGCGTGACCGGCGCGGCCGGATCGACCGCGCGGCGACCGTCGAGGCCGAAGCGCGTCCAGCCTTCGTCGCCGCATTGCCAATAAAGCGGCGCGGCGATCTCTTCGGCCTGGACCCAGGCCCAGCCATCCGAAAGCCAGTGCGCGGGATCGCGATAGCCGCCCTCTTCGATGAACGCGATCCACTCGCCGTTGGTGACAGTGCGGTCGGCGAGCGCGTGGGGGTGGAGCAGTTCGGCATGGCGCGGCCCTTCGCAGTCGAAGGCGAAGCGGTCGCCGGCGGCGCCGATCTCAACCACGCCCGCCAGCCCTTCGATCCAGCCGATCGGCCCCGGCATCGCCACCGGCTGCTTGCGCGTCGCCGGCCAGAGCGCAGGCTCTACGGGGTTACGGCTGAACAGGTGGAGGATATCGGTGAGCAGCAGCTCCTGATGCTGCTCCTCGTGATGGCAGCCGAGCTCGACCAGCGCTTGCGCCGGCGCCGCAAGCAAGGGCAACGCATCGAGCAGCGCCGTCTCCACGTGCGCACGATAGGCGAGCACCTCATCGAGGCTCGGCCGCGTCACCATGCCGCGGCGGTTGCGCGCGTGGCGCCGGCCTTCGGCCTCGTAATAGCTGTTGAACAGGAAGGGGAATCGCTCGTCGTGGAGCGCGTAGCCGGGCACATGGTCGCGCAGCACGAAGGTCTCGAAGAACCAGCTTGTGTGCGCGAGGTGCCATTTGGCGGGCGACGCATCTTCCATCGATTGAACGGTCGCGTCGGCATCCGACAGCGGCGCGGCGAGCGCGCGGCTCAGCGCCCGGACAGCGGCAAAGCGACTCGCAAGGGTCGACGGATCGAGGGCGAAAGCGGCGGCGGGCACCGTCATCCTCTCGCTTGGAGGGGAGGGCTATGGCGATCGGCCAGCATGAAGCGTTTCTGCCCGGGACGCTACCCCCTTGTCAGCGGGTTGCGCCGGGAATCCAGAGCACGTCGCCCTCTCCTGCGTCGTTCGCGACCCGCGCCGCGACGAACAGCCAGTCGGACAGGCGGTTGAGATAGGCGAGCGCGTGCGGGTTGATGGCGAGGCTCTGCGCGGCCGCGACCGCCGACCGCTCGGCGCGTCGCGTGATCGCCCGCGCAAGGTGGAGCGCGGCAGCAGCGGGGGTGCCGCCCGGCAGGATGAAGCTGGTGAGCGGCGCCAGCCCCCCGTTCATCGCGTCGATCTCGACCTCGAGCCGCGCGACCTGCGCGGGCACGATGCGAAGCACCATGTCCGACGGGGCGAAATCATCGCCCGGAGTCGCCAAATCGGCGCCAAGATCGAACAGGTCGCTCTGGAGGCGCGTAAGCGCCGCACGCGCTCCCATTTCGCCGAGCGCGGAAACGGCGACGCCGATGGCGCTGTTCGCCTCGTCGACATCGCCGATCGCCGCCATGCGCGGATCGTCCTTCGGAAGGCGCGACCCATCGACCAGCCCGGTCGTGCCGGTATCGCCCTTGCGGGTGTAGATCTTGGTGAGTTTGACCAGGAGAAACCCGCTCAGGTGCGGCCGGCGGCGAACAGGATCAGCACCACGATCATGATCGCCAGTGCCTGGAAGAAGATGCGGAACTGCATCATCTTGTTCGACTTGAGACTCGACGCCGTGGGCTGCGTGCCGTTGAGCTCCGCCTCGGTCGTCTTCAGGAAGGTGACGATGCCGCGGACGAGCGCCACGACCGTCGCGATCATCGCGGCGACGAGCAGGATGGCGAGGAAGGTGTTCATGAGGGCAATTTAGGCCTTCGCCGCCCTTCCTGCAACGCCGCTACGCGGCCAGCTTCGGGAAGGCGGCGCGGAAGGCGGCGACCTTCGGCTTGTCCCAATGCACGATATACGGATGGCGCGGGTTCTTGCGGTAGAAATTCTGATGGTGCGCCTCGGCCGGATAGAAGGTGCCGCTCTCGATCCGCGTCACGATCGGCTTGTCGAAGGCATGCGCCCGGGCGAGCTGCGCGATATAGGCCGCGGCAACCTTCTTCTGCGCCGGCGTCTGCGGGAAGATCGCCGAGCGATAGCTGGGGCCGCGATCGGGGGTCTGGCGGTTCAATTGCGTCGGATCGTGCGCGACCGAGAAATAGACGCGCAGCAGCGTGCCGTAGCTCACGCGGGCCGGATCGTAGGTGATCCTCACCGCCTCGGCATGGCCGGTCTTTTCGGTGCTGACATCGGCGTAGCTGGCGGTCGCCTTGCTGCCCCCGTCATAGCCGCTCACCACCGATGTCACGCCCTTTACCTGCTCGAACACCGCCTCCATCCCCCAGAAGCAGCCCCCCGCGAGGACGGCGGTCTGGCGATGGCCGGACGACGGCACGTCGACGGCGGGTGCAGGAATGGCGACCGCGTGCTCGGCGGCCGCGGGGGTGGTGTTGAGTGCGAAGGCGGCGAGGCCGCCCAGCCCGGCGAGGGCGACGAGGGGGCGAAACATGGGGCTCTCCTTGGGCGCGCGCACATCCGCGCAGCCATGATGAGCCGCTATCTTAGCATCCGCAGGTGAACCTTGGCTGAGCCGCGCTCAGTTGACCGCCGCGATGGGGGCCGACGTATCGACCGGCATGCTCGCAGGTTCGGCAAGATGCATCCCGGCGAGCCCGATCGCGCCGAGCGCGAAGCCGCCGAGGAACTGCCAGAAAAAATCGGACTTCAGGATGGTCCGCATTGTTCTTGTCCTTTTTCCATCCTGCGGCCGCGCACTGCGCGAACCGCACATTCAATACTCGCCGACAGGTCGGAACCTGTTCGGCCGGCTTCAACGAAAGATATAGTATGCGGGGCTTAACGAATGCTGGGCGGCCCGTTCATCTCAGAGCAGCACAGGCGGCCTGGATGCGCTCGCATGCTTCGCGGAGCACCGCGTCGGAGGTGGCGTAGCTGATGCGCATCGCTGGCGATAGGCCGAATGCGACACCCGGCACGACCGCGACCTTGGCGTCTTCGAGCAGATATTCGGCAAAGGCCGAATCGCTGTCGATGCCCCTCCCGCCCGGGCTCGTCTTGCCGATGAGCTGGGAAATTTCGGGATAGACGTAGAAGGCACCCTCGGGCCGCGGGCAGGTGACGCCGTCAGCCTGACCCAGCATCGACACGACGAGATCGCGCCGCCCCTGGAATGCCTGCGCGCGCTCCTTCAGGAAGCTCTGGTCGCCCGTCAGCGCGGCAACCGCGGCGGCCTGCGCGATCGAACAGGGGTTCGAGGTCGATTGCGACTGGAGCTTCGCGATCGCCTTGATGAGCCACGGCGCGCCGCCCGCGAAGCCGATCCGCCAGCCGGTCATCGCATAGGCCTTCGAGCAGCCGTTGACCGTGAGCGTGCGCTCGTAGAGCGACGGACAGACCTGCGCGATCGTCGCGAATTCGAAATCGTCATAGACGATATGCTCATACATATCGTCGGCGAAGATCCAGACGGTCGGATGCCGCTCGAGCACCGCGCCCAGCGCTTTCAATTCGTCGGCGGTGTAGGCGGCGCCGGTGGGGTTCGAGGGCGAGTTGAGGATCACCCACTTGGTCTTGGGCGTAATCGCGGCGTCGAGCGCCTCGGGTGACAGCTTGTAGCCCTGCTCGGCGCCCGCCTCGACGAACCTGGGCACGCCGCCCGCGAACTGGACGACGTCGGGGTAGCTCACCCAATAGGGTGCGGGGATCACTACCTCGTCGCCGGAATCGAGCGTCGCCACCATCGCGTTGAAGAGCGTGTGCTTGCCGCCGACGTTGACGGTGATCTGGTTCGCTTCGTAGGCGAGATCGTTGTCGCGCTCGAACTTGGCGGCGATCGCGGCCTTCAGTTCGGGCGTGCCGTCGACGTTGGTGTATTTGGTGCGACCCGCGCGGATCGCCTCGATCGCGGCCTGCTTGATGAAATCGGGGGTGTCGAAATCGGGCTCGCCCGCGCCCAGCCCGATCACGTCGACTCCGGCGCGCTTCAATTCCATCACCTTGCTGGTGATCGCGAGCGTGGGCGATGGCTTGATGCGGCCAAGCGCGGCGGAAGGTTGCATGGGCGTGTTCCCCGAGGAAAAGCGGGGGCGCTATAGACCCGGCCTGTTCGCAACTGCAACAGCGGGGATGAGGCCGCGCAGCGCGTTGCCGACAAAGAAGCCGCCAGCGAGGTCGTCACGGGTCAGATCGGCCTCCACCGCGCGCCCGTTTTCGAGCAGCTCGGCGCGGAGCACGCCCCGCAGAAGGCCGCGTGACGCGGGCGGTGTGACGAGGCGCCCATCGCGCTCGACGAACAGGTTGGTGAAGCTGCCTTCGGTGAGGAAGCCCTGACGATCGGCGAAGACGACCTCGGCCGTGCCCGCCTGCCGGCGCGCGCGATCGTAGAAGCCGCGGTCGCTGGTCTTGTGCGCGAGGCGAACGTCGCGCGGGCTTACCGGGAGCGGCACGATCGCGACCTCGACCGGTCCCTCCGGCACGCGCGGGATCGGCGACACCTGGATCGCGATCGCGCCGCTGGGGCCGAGCAGCAGCCGGACGCGGCAGCGGTTGCGCAGACGGAAGGTCGCCGCCTGGAGCTCGTTGCGCGTCGCGTGGCGATCGAAGGAAAAGCCGAAGGCCCGCGCGCTCGCCTTCATCCGCGCGAGATGCCGGTCGAGCAGCGCAATCCCCTCGTCGGGGTCGAACGCCATCGTCTCGATCAGGTCGAACCGGCGCTGGCCCACGGTGACGAATACGCCCTTGGCCAGGCATTCGGACCATTCGTCGGTCGCACACGAATCGGCGACGACCCCCGAACCGAGCCCCAGCCGCGCGGTATCGCCGCCGTCGACCAGCTCGAGCGTGCGGATCGCGACATTGAAGATCGCGTCGCCGTCCGCGGCGATCCGCCCGATCGCGCCGGTATAAACGCCGCGGGGAGACGCCTCGACCTCCGCGATTACCTCGCTCGCCCGGATTTTGGGCGCGCCGGTGATCGACCCGCACGGGAACAGCGCCTCGACCACGTCCACCGCGTCGCGGCCGGGCGCGAGCTCGGCGGTCACGTCGGACACCATCTGGTGGATCGTCGGGTAGGTCTCGACCGCGAACAGCCGCGGTGCCGCGACGCTGCCTGGTCGGGCGACACGTGCGAGATCGTTGCGCAGCAGATCGACGATCATCAAATTCTCGGCACGCTGTTTGGGATCGGCGGCGAGGCGCTCGACGGCGGCGCGATCATCGTCGTCGCGCGCGGCGGTGCCTTTCATCGGGCGCGCGAGCAGCCTTTCTCCATCGAGCCGAAAAAAGAGCTCGGGGGAAAGGGAGAGCAGAAGCGCGCGCTCGGTTCGCACGACCGCGCCGTAATGTGCGCGTGCCTGGGCGCGCAGCCGCGCATAGAGCGCCAGCGGATCGCCCGCGATTCTCACCTCGGCCGCGAAGGTCAGGTTGGCCTGGTAGATGTCGCCCGCGACGATCGCATCGAGCACGCGCGCGAGGCGTCGGGCATAGTCGTCTTCCTCGATCAGCGGCCGCGGCGGCGAACACCACGCGCCCGCGGGATCGGGAAGCAGCCTCCCCACCTCTTCCGCCGCGATCTTCTCGGCGCGTTCGAACAGCCCGAACCACAGGAGCGGCGAATCGCCGGCGGTCGCCGCGATCCGGGGTTCGATCCCCGGTCCCGCGGCATAAGCGAGATAGCCCGCGGCATGCAGCCCCTCACGCCGCGCCTCGCGCAACGCCGCGAGCGCCGGCCGCACCTCCTCGGGCGTGTTCGCTTCGACGATTCGCACCGGCGCGCGATAGAGCGTCGCGCCCGCACCGTCGGCGCCGGCGTCGTCGAGCAGGACGAAGGGGATGTCGTCGGCAAGCATCGCCGCCCCAGATGCACGCCAACGCCCCGGTCGGGCAAGCCTCGTGCTTGGCACGCCCGGCCCCGGCAGCTATTTCGCCCCCATGTCCCAGCCCCCGCTCCGCGCCGCGATCGTTCCCGTCACCCCGCTCCAGCAGAACTGCACGCTGCTCTGGTGTACCGAGACGATGAAGGGGGCGTTCGTCGATCCGGGCGGCGATCTGCCCAAGCTCAGGGCCGCGACCGCGCACCATGGCGTCACCATCGAGAAAATTCTGCTCACCCACGGCCATATCGACCATTGCGGCGAGGCCAAGCCGCTCGCCGACGAGCTCGACGTGCCGATCGAGGGGCCGCAGGAGGAGGATCGATACTGGATCGCGCGGCTCGACGAGGATGGCCGCAACTACGGCATCCGGGGTGTCCCCTTCGAACCCGACCGCTGGCTCGACGAGGGCGATCAGGTGACGGTCGGCAACGTCACGCTCGACGTCTATTTCACGCCCGGCCACACGCCGGGGCACGTCGTCTTCCACCATCCCGCATCAAAGCTGGCGCTGGTCGGTGACGTGCTGTTCGCGGGCTCGATCGGGCGCACCGATTTCCCGCTCGGCAACCATCAGACACTGCTGCGCTCGGTCGTCGAGAAGCTCTGGCCGCTGGGCGACGACACCGCGTTCATCCCGGGCCACGGCCCGACGAGCAACTTCGCGCACGAGCGGCGGCACAATCCCTTCGTCAGCGATGCCGCAATGGCGCGCTGATTACCCTCGCATCGGCGGCAGCGATTCGATCGGCACCTCGACCTGCGCGCGCGGCGGCTCTCGGAAAGGGAGATAGATCGCGTAGAGCCCGAGCCCGACAAGCAGCGCGAGCGTGACGATCGTCCCCGCCATCCGCCCGTGACGCAGCCCGTCCATCCCCAGCGGGTGCGCGACCCGCGCGATCAGGAAGACGGCCGAGACGATCCACAGCAGAACCGACGGGCCTTCGGCGAATTCGATTCCGCCGATCAGGATCAGGATGAAGGGCGCATATTCGACGAAATTGGCCTGCGCGCGCATCCGCGTCGCGAGCGCGAGATGGCCGCCGTCGCCGATGCTGACCGCCGATGCGCGCCGCACCTGCCCGACGCGCATCGCGAGCCACGCGTTTATCAGCGCCGCGCCGCCTGCGGTCACCAACGTTACCGGCAAGGTGATGAGTGCCACGCCGTCCCTCCCCTCCTGGTTTGCACGCCATGCGATCGCACGGCGTCGCGCCGCTTGCAACGCCGCGCGAAATCGCTATAGCGCCACGCTTCGCGATGCGTCCGGCCGTGGTGCCTTCCGCGGCCTTTTCGAGCCTCGGTTGCTTCCCGCCACGTTCGGGCCTATCGCGCCCCGGTATTTACTGAACGAGGCAAGGTGCCGAAATGGCCGTCCCCAAGAGAAAAACTTCGCCCTCCAAGCGCGGCATGCGCCGGGGCCACGATTCGCTGACGCCGCACGCGTTCCAGGAGTGCCCGAACTGCGGCGAGCTCAAGCGCCCGCACAATCTGTGCGCCGCCTGCGGCCATTATAACGGCCGCGAGATCGTCTCGGTCGAAGGCTGAACCCAGCCCTACCACGAACAGGAGTTCAGCGCGCGTGCCGACCAGCTCCCGGATTGCCGTCGATGCGATGGGCGGCGACGAGGGGCTGGCGGTGATGCTCGCTGGCGTCGCGCGCGCGCGACGGCGGTTCGAGGGCATGGAGTTCATCCTGGTCGGCGACGAGACCGCGATCCGGGAGGGGCTGAAGACCCACCCCAATCTGACCGCGCACTCGGAAATCGTCCACGCGCCCGACACGATCGGCTCGAGCGAGCGGCCGAGCCAGGCGATCCGCCGCGCCAGGACGACCTCGATGGGCGTCACCATCGACATGGTGAAGCAGGGCCGCGCGGGCGCTGCGGTCTCGTCGGGCAATACCGGCGCGCTGATGGCGATGGCCAAGCTCGCGCTCCGCACGATGCCCGGGATCGATCGACCCGCGCTCGCGGCATTGCTGCCGACGCTCGGCGACAACGACGTCTGCGTGCTCGATCTCGGCGCCAACACCGAATGCGACGCGCGCAACCTCGTCCAGTTCGCCGTCATGGGCGCCGCCTATGCGCGCACGGCGATGGAGTTGGCGGAGCCCCGGGTCGCGCTGCTCAACATCGGCACCGAGGACCAGAAGGGCACCGACACGATTCGCGACGCTGCTGCCGTGTTGCGCGCGGCCACCCACCTGCCGCTCGATTTCAGAGGCTTCGTCGAGGGCGACCGGCTGTCGCGCGGCGAGGTCGACGTGATCGCGTGCGACGGCTTTTCGGGCAACATCGCGCTCAAGACCGCGGAGGGCACTGCACGCTTCGTCGCCGACCTCCTCAAGCGCGCGTTCCGCAGCTCGACGCGGTCGAAGATCGGCTTCCTGATCTCGAAACCCGCGACCGATCTACTACGCCATCATCTCGATCCCAACAATCATAACGGCGCGGTTTTCCTCGGCCTCAACGGCCTCGTTGTGAAGAGCCATGGCGGCGCGACCGAATTGGGCGTGGCGACCGCGATCGGCGCCGCCGCCAAGATGGTGCGCGACGATCTCACGCGCCGGATCACCGAGGATCTCGGAAACATTCGGGCCGAGGCGGCGTGACGCGCCGGTCGGTTATCGCCGGTACCGGCTCGGCCTTGCCCGCGCGTCGCGTGTCGAACGCCGAGCTTTCGGAGACGGTCGACACATCCGACGAATGGATCGTCGAGCGCACCGGCATCCGCTTCCGCCACATTGCGGGGCCAGAAGAGACCACCGCGACGCTCGCCTGCGATGCTGCCAAGGCCGCGCTCGCTGCCGCCGGGCTCGACGCGCAGGCAATCGACCTCATCGTGCTCGCCACCGCGACCCCCGACCAGACCTTCCCCTCGTCGGCGACCAAGGTGCAGGCGATGCTGGGGATCGGCGATTGCGTCGCGTTCGACGTCGCCGCGGTCTGCTCGGGCTTCCTCTACGCCGTCCAGGTTGCCGATTCGATGCTGCGCGCGGGCGGCCATGCCCGTGCGCTCGTGATCGGCGCCGAGACGTTCAGCCGCATCCTCGACTGGGAGGATCGCACCACCTGCGTACTGTTCGGCGACGGCGCGGGCGCGATCGTGCTCGAGGCAGAGGAAGGCGACGAGGCGCAAGGGCGCGGCATCCTCGCCACCCGGCTCCATGCCGACGGACGCCACAACGAATTGCTCTATGTCGATGGCGGCCCTTCGACCACGGGCACCGTCGGCAAGGTGCGGATGAAGGGGCGAGAGGTCTTCCGGCACGCGGTGGTCAACCTCGCCGCGGTGATGGAGGAATCGCTCGGCGCGGCGGGGCTCGAATCGGCCGACGTCGATTGGGTGGTGCCGCACCAGGCGAACGCGCGCATCCTCGATGCAACCGCGCGCAAGCTGGGGCTCGCGCCCGAGAAGGTCGTCGTCACCGTCGACGAGCACGCCAACACCTCGGCCGCGTCGGTCCCGCTCGCGCTCGATACGGCGGTCAAGGACGGGCGGATCAAGGCCGGCGACGTCGTCGTGCTCGAGGCGATGGGCGGCGGATTTACCTGGGGGGCGGCAGTCGTCCGTTTCTGAAGGCGTTTTGTATTTCGCTCGTTCGGCTTGCTGAAACGCCACACCAGCGCAACAAACCCTCTTTCCGGCCGCTTGCACAGTGTGTTACTCTTATGAGCGGGTGGAGGAGACGCGTTGCGATGAGCGAAGCCGGAACGATGACGAGAGCCGATCTCGCCGAGGCGATTCACCGGCAGGTGGGATTGTCCCGCGCCGATTCGGGCAAGATGGTCGAGGGCGTCCTGCGGCACATGTGCGGTGCGCTCGCCAGGGGCGAGAATGTCAAGGTTTCGGGCTTCGGCACCTTCGTGCTGCGCGACAAGGGCGAGCGGGTCGGCCGCAATCCCAAGACCGGCGTCGAGGTGCCGATCGCGCCACGCCGCGTCCTCACCTTCCGCGCGAGCCAGATGATGCGCGACCGCATCGTCGAAGCGGGATAGAAAAAGGGTGCCCGGCGCCCCCGAAAAGGCCGACACCGCGTTCCGCACGATCGGCGAGCTTTCGCGCGATACCGGGCTTGCGCAGCATATCCTGCGCTATTGGGAAACGCGCTTTCCCCAGCTCCGGCCGCTCCAGCGCGCGGGCAACCGGCGCTATTACCGGCCCGAGGATGTCGCGCTGGTGCGCCGCATCGATTCGCTCCTCAACCGCGAGGGATACACGATCAAGGGCGTCCAGCAGATGCTGAAGGCCGGCAATGCGCCACGCGCAGCCGCATCAGGCAGCGCGCGCCTGGGCGAAATCCGCGACACGCTCGCCGAGGCGCTCCGCCGCGACGCGATCTGATCCGCGCAAAGCTGTCCTACACGGCGCCATTCCGGTAAGAACGGCGGCTCGTTGGCATGAGAAAGCGGATGCACGGTGCCCCTCGCGGGACCGTCAACTTCGTCAACTTCGTCAACTTCGCATCGCGATCGGCACGCTAGAAATTCAGCACGCGATTCGTGAGCGCCTCGCAATCGGCGTCGGTGGCGCGCGGGGGCTGATCGCCGACGATCGACTGGCCGATCGCCTTCAGGATGTTGCCGATCGATTTGGTCCCTTCTTCGGTATGCACCTTGGGATTGCGGATCGTGCCCGTCATCAGGATCGCGCCGGGGAGCCGCAGCACGCTCTTGCCCTTGGGTGCGCCGGTGATGCGGATCGCGAGCGCTTCGGACGGGAAGCTGATCGTGCCTTGCCCGCGGGATTGCGCACGCGACGTATCGATCACCATCGGATCAAGCGTGCCGGTGCCGGCCGCCATGTCGAGCGCGAGCACTGCGCAGCGCAGGCTCGCGCGCTCCTCGTCGCCGGTGGTGAGCCCGCGCGCGACGTCGAAGCCGAGCCATGACGCCAGCTTGGCCGGAAGTGAGCCCTGCCGCGCGACAAGCGCGACGCGCCCGTCCGATCGGCCGACCGCCTCGCGGAAGGTGTCGCCTGCGCCGACCAGCCGCAGCTTGCCCGACAACCGCGCATCGACCGCGCCGCCCCCGCCCGCGATCGCCGAAAGCGTGCTGCCCTTGAGATCGAGCGCCATGGTTACGGTCGGCACCGGCCCGCCACCGCGCTGGTCGACCTTGATCGTACCCTCGACCGTGCCGCGGGCAAGGCCGAGCGTGAACGGGGCAGCGATCAGTATGTCATGGTCGAGCGTCAGCGTGCCCGTCAGCCAACGAAGCGAAGACGGGCGCCGACGACTGACGATGCGCTTGATGGCGATGTCGATCGTGCCGTCTGTCGGGCCGATATGCGCGAGATTGATCCGGGTGTCGGGAACGAGCTTGAGCCCTTCGGCACGCTCGCGCGCGATCGCGGCGGCAAGGCCCTCGTCCGAGGCAAGATCCTCGAAATCGAGGCGCTCGAACGCGACCGCGCCGTCGATCTTGGTGCGGCCGTTCTCCTTGTCGACGGTGACATGGCCGGTGAGCGGTGAGCGGCCGATCGTACCGTGAAGCCCGGTCACGTTCCATCTGGAGTCGTCGCGCGCGACGCGCGCGGCGAGGCGCACCGGCTGCGTGCCGAACAGCCCCGCCTCGATCACCGCGTCGAGCAGTTTGAGGTCGTTCGCGCGCGCGGTGATGTCGAACGCCATGTGTCGCGTGTCGAGCGGGTGCGCCATCGTGCCCTTGGCAGCGATCGCCAGCGCGTTGCCCGTGATCGATGCCTGGAACGGCCACAAGCCTGCCGACGACACCGCAGGCCCATGTGCCGCGATTCGCACCGACGCTCCGCGAATCGTGCCCTTGCCGTTGAGTCGCAGCCCCTTCGCATCGGCGGCAATCGCAAGCTCGACATGCCGATCCTGCACCGCATCGTCGTAGCGCACGCGCGAATCGGCAAGGCGCAGCCGATCGAGCGCGAGCGTATCGCCGCCCCCTTCGCCGCTCCTCCAATTGGTGCGGCCTTCCTCATCGCGGACGAGCGCGAGGCGAAGACCGTCGATCTCGACCGCGCGCAGCGCCGGCTGGCCGACCAGAGCGCCCCATGCGCCGAAGCGCACCCGCGCGGTGTCCACCCGCGCGAACTCGCCGATGCCCGCCCATCGCGGCTGCGGAATACGCACGTCGTGGATCACGATCGTGGGGGTGAAGGAGAAGATATCGGCGCGCTCGAGATTGCCGATCGTCACCGGCCGGCCATAGGCTTCGCTCAGCCGCTCCTCGACCACCGGCTCGAGCGCACCCCACGGAAACGCTCCGACGAGCAGCACCAGCGCGAGCACGATGCCGAGCGCGATGCCCGCACCCCAGCGAACGCGGCGGGCGGCGGCCCACCGGGCAAGGCGCGCGCGAAGAGCGGTCGCGTCAAAAATCGACCGCGATTCCCTTGAGCTCCCAGTCGCCATAGCGCACCGGGTTGGTGCCGAGCGGATCGGCCGCCGGCGGCGGCGTCGGATCGGGCCTGGGCACCGGCGGGCTCTTGGAAAGGTAGGCAGGCGGCTTAACGTGGGGCGGTCGCTTGCCCATACAGGTCTCCCGAGGAATTGAAGGCTGAACGGGCAAGGCCCACATTGGTGCCGAAAGGGAGCATTGCCAAGGTGAACCAGCTCAAGACCGCGATGCTATTGACGGCGGTGGTGCCGGGCCGCCCGCTGTCGGGGCCGCGCCGCCCGGCAGTCGCGAACGTGCCCGCCACGCGCCGCCGCGCCGCGCTCGATCCCTTGCGCAACTGATGGCGCGCGGCAGACCCGCCGACGGGCCCGGCGTTCCCGCCCGGCGCACGAGCTTGCGCGTGCTCGACGGCGTGCTCCGCCGCGGTGAGCCGCTCGAAGCCGCGCTCGGCCCCGCGGCACGCGGGCTCGCGCCGCAGGACCGTGCGCTCGCACACGCCATCGCGGCCGAGGTCCTCCGCCGCCTTCCCGATCTCGACGCGCTGATCGATTCGGCGACCCAGCGCCCGCTCCCCGACGACGCCAAGGCGCGCACCGTCTTGCGGATCGCGCTCGCGCAGGCGCTGTCGCTCGGCACGCCGCCGCACGCCGCGATCGCGACCGTGCTGCCTTTGGTCGATGGCGGCCCGCGCAAGCTCGTCCACGGCGTGTTCGGTACGCTGATGCGCAGGAATGCGACGCTTCCCGAGGTGCCGATGCTCCCCGACGCCGTGGCGTCACGCTGGCGCGACGCATGGGGCGAGCGCGTCGTCGTCAATGCTGCGCGGGCGATTGCCGCACCGCCGCCGCTCGACCTGACATTCGCTGACCCGCACGACCGGCTCATGGCCGAGCTCGGGGGCGCCAGCCTGATGCCGCGGCATCTCCGGCTCGCCGAATCGGGCGCCGTCACCGTGCTCCCCGGATTCGATGAAGGCCGCTGGTGGGTGCAGGACATCGCCGCCTCGCTCCCTGCAAGGCTGATCGGGCACGGCGAGGGCCACGCGATCGATCTGTGCGCCGCGCCCGGCGGCAAGACGATGCAGCTTGCGGCGCAAGGCTGGAGGACGACCGCGATCGACGTCTCCGAAAGTCGTCTCGCGCGACTTCGCGACAACCTGACGCGCACGCACCTGACCGCAGAGGTGATCGCCGCCGACGCATTGGAATGGCGCCCCGAGACGCCCGCCGATGCGGTGCTGCTCGATGCGCCATGCAGCGCCACGGGCATCTTCCGCCGACACCCCGACGTGCTCCACCGCGTCCGCCCCGCGATCATCGAGGAAATGGCGGCGCTCCAGGCACGCCTGCTCGCCCGCGCCGCGGCGATGGTGCGCCCCGGCGGGCTGCTCGTTTACGCCACCTGCTCGCTCGAGCCGCTAGAAGGCGAGGCGCAGGTCGAACGCTTCCTCGCCGATCATTCCGATTTCGCGATCGACCCGGCGCTCGCCGACGAGCTCCCCGACGACCTTGCGCCCCACCAGCGCGGCTGGCTGCGCACCCTGCCCGGCGCGCTCGCCGACGCGGGCGGCTGCGACGGCTTCTTCATCGCACGGATGATGCGAGTCGGCTGATCGAGCGGCTTGCGGCGCATGGGGCGCATGCTACATGCGCGGTTCATGGCCGACATCCGCATCGCTCCCTCGATCCTCAGCGCCGACTTCGCGCGGCTCGGCGAGGAAATCCGCGCCATCGACGAAGCCGGGGCGGACTGGATCCACGTCGACGTGATGGACGGCCATTTCGTGCCCAACATCACGATCGGCTCCGCCGTGGTGAAGGCGCTGCGGCCGCACACGACCAAGCCCTTCGACGTCCATCTGATGATCTCGCCCGTCGATCCCTTTCTCGAAGCGTTCGCGCAGGCCGGCGCGGACACGATCACCGTCCACCCCGAGGCGGGGCCGCACGTCCACCGCACGGTCCAGGAGATCAAACGCCTCGGCAAGCGCGCGGGCGTGGTGCTCAATCCGGGAACTCCGGCCAAGATGCTCGATTATCTGATCGAGGAGGTCGATCTGGTGCTGGTGATGAGCGTCAATCCGGGGTTCGGCGGGCAGCGCTTCATCGACAGCCAGCTCCGCAAGATCGAGGCGATTCGCAAGATGATCGACAAGACCGGCAAGCCGATCGACCTCGAAGTGGACGGCGGGATCGACCGAGAGACCGCGCCGCGCGCGATCGCTGCGGGCGCGAACGTGCTCGTCGCGGGCACCGCTACCTTCAAGGGCGGCCCGGCCGCCTATGCCGACAATATCCGGGCGCTCAGGGGCGGGTGAGTCGGGGCGAGGACGATTCCGCCGCCGACGGTATCGAGGAAGGCAAGCGGCTGATCCGGTTGGGCGGCGAGAAGGGCCTCTCGCTCGCCGAGCGCCTCCAGGATCGCTTTCACCGCCTCACCTGGGCCACGCCGATCCACAGCCTACGCCTGCGCGGGCGCTATCCGCTCAAGCTGATCGCGGTGCCCGACGACCCATTCTTCGGCGATGTCGAGCGCGGCGATGCCTTGCTCGACGGCAGGATGACGTTTCGCGGCGAGGAACGCCGAATCGACCGGCTCGATTTTTCGCGCCCCGACGGTTCGCCCGCTTTCGAGGACTGGCTCCACAGCTTTACCTGGCTGCGTGATCTCTCGTCGGTTGCGCCGCGCGCGCAAGCAGCGCCGATCGCCGAGGATATCATGCGCCGCTGGCTCGCCGCGCATGCCGATACCGTCGCCGATCCGGCGTGGCGGCCCGATCTGTGGGGCCGGCGGCTGCAATATTGGGCTGCGCACGCGCCGCTTATCCTGTCGAGCGGTGACCTCGTCTATCGCTCGCGCGTCCTGAACACGCTTGCGCGCGGCGCACGTCACATCGACCGCGTCGCCGACAAGCAGCCCGCCGGCGTGCGCCGCGTCGCGGCGTGGGCAGGCATCCTCACCGCAGGGCTGCTCATCCCGGGCGGCGAAGCGCGGCGCGCGGTGGGTGAGGCAGGGATCGCCAAGGCGCTCGACCAGTCGGTGTTCGACGATGGCGGCATCGTATCGCGCAGCCCCCAGGGGCAGGTCGCGCTGATCGTCGTTCTCACGATGCTCGCCAAGACCTATGAGGCGCGGCGGATGACCGTTCCCGCGGCGATCGACGCGACGCTCGCGCGGATGGTGCCTGCGTTGCTCGGCATCACCCACGGCGACCACAGCCTGTCGAGCTGGCAGGGCGGAGGGCCGACGCCCGCGGAGGAGATCGATCGGCTGATCGAAGGCACCGGCATCCGCACGCGCCCGCTGCGTCAGGCGCGCGACTGGGGCTATCAGCGGATCGCCGCGGGCAAGGCAGTGGTGGTAGTCGATGCCGCGCCCCCGCCCGTCTCACGGCTGGTCGAGGGCGGCTGCGCCTCGACGCTCGCCTTCGAGATGTCCGACGGGCCGGTGCGGCTGATCGTCAATTGCGGCGGCGCGCGCGCGGGCACCGCGCAGCTCCCCAAGGATCTTACGGAGGGCCTGCGCACCACCGCCGCGCATTCGACGCTGACGCTCGCCGACACCAATTCGACCGCAATCCTGCCCGATGGGACGCTTGGGCGTGGCGTCGCCGAGATCGAGCTCGCGCGGCAGGAGAGCGAGGCGGCGAGCCGGCTCGAGGCGAGCCATGACGGCTATGCGCGGCGACTCGGCTTCGTCCACCGCCGCCAACTCGTGCTGACCGGCGACGGCCGCGAACTCAAGGGCGAGGACATGCTGCTCCCGGCGGGCCGCCGCAGCCCCAAGCGCCAACAGACGCCGTTCGCGATCCGATTTCACCTCGGCGCGCGGGTCGAGCCGGCGCAGACCGCCGACGGGCAGGCGGCGCTGCTGCGGCTCCCCGGCGGCGCGGTGTGGCAGTTCCGCTGCAAGGGCGGCAGCCTCGCGATCGAGCCGAGCCTGTGGATCGACGGCGCCGGCCGACCGGTGCGCACGCAGCAGCTCGTCGTCTCGGGCGAGGCTGCGGCAGGCGGCACGCATGTGAGCTGGACCTTGAAGCGCGCGGGCTGAGGGTTAAGAGGCGGGCATCCCACACCAGCCGAAAGCCCTTTGCATGACCGCCATTCCCATCAAGCGCGCGCTCCTGTCGGTGTCGGACAAGACCGGCATCGTCGATCTGGGCAAGGCGCTCGCGGCAAAAGAGGTTGAATTGGTCTCGACCGGCGGCACGGCGAAGGCGCTTCGCGACGCGGGGCTCACCGTGCGCGACATTTCGGATCTCACCGGCTTTCCCGAGATGATGGACGGCCGCGTCAAGACGCTCCACCCCAAGGTTCATGGCGGCCTCCTCGCGGTGCGCGACGATGCGGAGCACGCCGCCGCGATGGCCGAGCACGATATCGGCGCGATCGATCTGGTGGTGGTGAACCTCTATCCGTTCGCGGCGACGGTGGCGAAGGGCGCAGGGCGCGACGAGGTGATCGAGAATATCGACATCGGCGGTCCCTCGATGGTGCGCTCGGCGGCGAAGAACCATGCTTTTGTCGCGATCGTCACCGATCCGGCCGATTATCCGCTGGTCGAAGGCGGCACGACCACGCTCGACGACCGCAAGCGGCTCGCCGCCAAGGCGTTTGCCGCGACTGCGGCCTATGACGCGACGATCGCCTCGTGGTTCGCCTTCGCCGATCAAGGCGAGCGCTTCCCGCAGTCGCTGTCGGTGCCGCTCACCAAGGCGAGCGAGCTGCGCTACGGCGAGAACCCGCACCAGTCTGCTGCGCTCTACCTTCCCACCGGCGCCACGCGCGGGATCGCGCAGGCCGAACAGGTGCAGGGCAAGGCGCTCAGCTACAACAACTACAACGATGCAGACGCCGCGCTGGAGCTGCTCGCCGAATTTCGCGACGCCGAGCCCAGCGTCGTCATCGTCAAGCACGCCAACCCGTGCGGCGTCGCCACCGCCGGCAGCCTGATCGACGCGTACAACGCCGCCTTCGCATGCGACACCGTCTCGGCGTTCGGCGGGATCGTGGCCTTGAACCGCCCGCTCGACGCGGAAACCGCGCGCGCGATCACCACGATCTTCACCGAAGTGGTGATCGCGCCCGATGCGGACGAGGAGGCGCGCACGATCTTCGCGGCCAAGAAGAACCTGCGCCTGCTGCTCGCTGGCGACCTGCCCGATGCGGCGCGGCCTGGTCTCGTGATGAAGTCGATCGCGGGCGGCATGCTCATCCAGTCGCGCGACGCCGCGCTGATCGAGGGGAACTTGCGCGTCGTGACCAAGCGGGCGCCGACCGAGCAGGAGCTCGCCGATTGCCGTTTTGCCTGGACCGTTGCCAAGCACGTCAAGTCGAACGCGATCATCTATGCCAGGGATGGCAGCACGGCGGGCATCGGCGCGGGGCAGATGAGCCGCGTCGAATCGGCGCGGATCGCCGCGTGGAAGGCGAAGGACGCCGCCGACAAGGCAGGCTGGGGCGAGCCGCGCACGATCGGCTCGGCGGTCGCGTCCGACGCCTTCTTTCCCTTCCCCGATGGCCTGCTGACCGCCGCCGAGGCGGGCGCGACCGCAGTGATCCAGCCGGGCGGCTCGGTCAACGACGACAAGGTGATCGCCGCCGCCGACGAAGCGGGTCTGGCGATGGTCTTCACCGGGATGCGCCACTTCCGGCATTAGGGCGCCCGCGCTACCGGGTTCCTTCGATCACCGGTAGCGCCGCGTCGTCGGCGCTCGGGAGCTTGCGAAACAGCGTTCTGTCCTCTGGACCGAACGCCCATTTCCACAGCACGAAGAGATAGCTCGCGGCGATGGCGGGAATGCCGATCACGAGTTCGCTCCATTCGTAGCGCTGCGGCAGCGAGGTGAAGATCGTTCCGACCAGGATCGCGGTGAGTGCCGCCCACAGGAGGGGCCAACGATAGCCGGTGACCGGCGCCTTCAGGATGCCGCGCAGCAGCAGCGCCTTGACCAGCGAGGTAATCGTCACCGACACCATCAGCGCCACCGCCGGCCCCGCCGCCTGGTAGTTGGTCGGCCAATGCGCCTCGCGCATCGCGACGACGAGGCCGAAGCTGAGCGCGATCTGGAAGGCGAGCATCACGAGCGAGATCATCAGATTGCGGTGGCGCGCGACATAGACGAGCGCCGATTCGCAGACCGTGCCCGTCGAGGCGAGCACTTCGGCGGTGAGGAGAAAGCCCAAAGCGGCGGTGCCGGCGACGAATTCGGGGCCGACGATGCCCATCACCGCTTCGCCCGGTATTGCCCCCATCAACGCGATCCCCGCCTGTGCCGCCATCGTCCAGAAGCCGACCTGGCGCACCTGGTTGGCGACCGCCTGCAAATCGTTCTGGGCAAGGCTCCGCGTGATGACCGGCCCCATCACCGGCTCGAAGCTCGTCTTCAATTTCTGCGGCAGCGAGGCCACCTGCTGCGCCATATAATAGATGCCGACCACACTCGGCGCGAAGAGCAGGCCGAGGATGAAGCGATCGACGTTGCGCGTGCCCCATTCGATCACGTCGGCGCCCGCGAGCGGCATGTTGCGGCGCGCGAGCCGGAACAGCTCGGACAGCTCGGGGCTCCAGCCGTACGGCAGGCCGTAGCTCTTCACGAAAGGGATGAGCGAGGCGATCATCGCCGCCGCCATCGAGACGACATAGGCGAGCACGAGACCGTCGTGATACGACACGTACGACATCGCGAACGCGGCGATGCTGATCGTCCACGGCTCGACCACCGCACGCGCGCGCACGGTCGATTTTATGTCGAGACGATAGGCGAGCGCGGCGAGGCTGACGTCAGACCAGGCCGTCGCGAAGATGATGCACGGCAGGAATCGGTCGAAACCGTGGATATTGCTGTCGGGGTACATCACCTGCGGGAAGGCGATCAGGATCGCGCTCGCGATCAGCGACATGACGAAGGCGAGCGCCATCGCATCCCATACGACATGGACGTGCGGCCGCTTGGTGGTGGCGAGCGCCTGCGCCAGCCCGCGCTTGAGCCCGAGCGTGGCGAGCAGCGCTGCGAGTTCGACCACGACGACGGCGAGCGCGAACCGGCCGACGAGTTCCGGCCCGTAGAGCCTTCCTGCGATGAACAGAAACGGTAGCCGCGCGATCAGCCGAAGCGCGAACCCGGCGACATTGGTGCGGCCCCCCTTGGCGAGCGCCGCGATGTCTGCCTTGTCGGTCGCCCCCTCGTGCCCCTCGACCGACGCCGTCATGGTGCGAGTGGACCGATCAATGCGCCGCGCCCCAGCTCGGCCCGACGCCGATATCGATCCCCAGCGGCACCGACAGCGTGATCGCGGGCTCGGCCGCGCCTGCCATCACCGCGCCGATCACCTCGCGCGCACGCTCGGCATCGGCTTCGGGGAGCTCGAAGACGAGCTCGTCATGGACCTGGAGGAGCATGCGGACGTTCGGCAGCCCGGCTTCGGCGAGCGCGCGCGGCATGCGGGCCATCGCGCGCTTGATGATGTCGGCGCTGGTGCCCTGGATCGGCGCGTTGATCGCGGCGCGCTCTGCCCCCTGGCGCTCGTGCTGGACCTTGGACTTGATCCGCGGGAAGTGCGTTTTGCGGCCAAACAGCGTCTCGGTGAAGCCACGTTCGCGCACCATCGTTAGCGTTTCGGCGATGTAGCGGTTGATGCCCGGAAAGCGCTCGAAATAGCGGTCGATCATCGCCTGCGCTTCCTCGACCGTCACTTCGAGCCGGCCGGCAAGCCCCCAGCGCGAGATGCCGTAGAGGATCGCGAAGTTGATCGTCTTGGCGCGCGCGCGGGTGTCGCGATTGACCTCGCCGAACAATTCGGTCGCGGTGAGGCCGTGGATGTCGGCGCCCTCGGCGAAGGCCTGCTTGAGCGCGGGCACGTCGGCCATGTGCGCGGCGAGGCGCAACTCGATCTGCGAATAGTCCGCCGCGAGGATGACGTTGCCCGGTTCCGCCACGAAGGCGTCGCGGATTTGTCGGCCGATCTCGGTGCGGATCGGAATATTCTGAAGGTTCGGATCGGTCGAGCTCAGTCGCCCGGTCTGCGCGCCGGTGAGCGAATAGCTGGTGTGGACACGCCCCGTCGCGGGGTTGATCTGCGCCTGGAGCGCGTCGGTATAGGTGGACTTCAATTTGCTGAGCTGGCGCCAGTCGAGCACCAGCCGCGCGATGTCCGCACCGAGCGGCTGGTCCTTGTCGGCGGCGAGCCGCTCCATCTCGTTGACGTCGGTCGAATAGACGCCCGATTTGCCCTTGCGCCCACCTTTCAGGCCGAGCCGATCGAACAGCACGTCGCCCAATTGCTTGGGGCTGCCGATCGTGAACGGTCCGCCTGCCGTCGCGTGAATCCGATCTTCGAGCCCCGCGATCTGGTGCGCGAACTCGGTCGAGAGCCGCGACAGCGCCTCGGCGTCGACCTTGATCCCCGCCATCTCCATGCTCGCGATCACCGGTACGAGCGGACGATCGACCATCTCGTAGATGCGCGTCGCGCCCTCGATCGGCAGCCGCGCCCTGAAACGGCGCCACAGCCGCAGCGTCACGTCGGCATCCTCGGCGGCGTAGCGGGTCGCCGCCTTGAGATCGACCTCGTGGAAACCGAGCTGCTTCTTTCCCGTGCCGGTCACCTCCTTGTAGGCGATGCACGAGTGCGAGAGGTGGGTCGCGGCGAGCTCGTCCATCTTGTGGCCGTGCAGCCCCGCGTCGAGATCGAAGCTCATCACGATCGTGTCATCGAACGGCGCGACCGTGATCCCGCAGCGGCCGAGCACGGTCATGTCATATTTGAGATTGTGCCCGATCTTGAGGACGCTCTCGTCCTCAAGCAGCGGCTTGAGCTTGGCGAGCGCGGCGGCGCGGTCGATCTGCTGCGGGCGCTCGGCGAACATGTCGGTGCCGCCATGGGCGAGCGGCACGTAACAGGCGCGGTTGGGGGCGAGCGCCATGCTGACGCCGACCAGATCGGCGCAGGTCGCATCCTTGCTGGTGGTTTCGGTATCGATCGCGACGAAGCCCTGATGATGCGCCTCGGCGATCCAGCGATCGAGCACTTCCTCGTCGACGACCGTCTCATAGGCGTCGTGCTCGCAGGGAGGCTCCTCCTCCTGTGGAATCGTCGCAGCAGGCGCAGGCGCGGGGGCGTCGGCGACCTGACCCAACCGGAGCAGCAGCGTCCGGAAGCCGTGATGCTCGAGGAACGCGCGCAGCGGCGCCTCGGGAATCCCCTGGAGCGTCAATTCCTCGAGCGGACGTTCGAGCGGCACGTCGCAGGCAAGCGTCACGAGCTTGCGCGAGAGCCGCGCCATCTCGGCATGCGCGATCAGATTGTCGCGCATCTTGGAGGGCTTCATGCCCTCTGCCGCGGCGAGGACCGTCTCGACGTCGCCATGCTCGCGGATGAGGTCGGATGCGCGCTTGGGGCCGATGCCGGGAACGCCCGGCACGTTGTCGACGCTGTCGCCCATCAGCGCGAGCACCTCGCCGAGCCGCGCCGGCTCGACGCCGAACTTCTCGACGACATAATCGGCGCCCAGCCGCCGGTTGTTCATCGTGTCGTAAAGGTCGAGCCCCGGCTCGATGAGCTGCATCAGATCCTTGTCGGAGCTGACGATCGTCACCTGCCACCCTTGCGCCAGCGCGGCCTTGGCGTAGCTCGCAATGAGATCGTCCGCCTCCCAGCCTTCCTCTTCGATGCACGGCAGCGAGAAGGCGCGTGTCGCATCGCGAATCATCGGGAATTGCGGGACGAGGTCCTCGGGCGGGGGCGGCCGGTTCGCCTTGTATTGATCGTACATGTCGTTTCGGAACGACTTGGACGATTTGTCGAGAATCACCGCGAGATGGGTGGGGCCCTCGGCCTTGTGGAGCTCGTCGGCGAGCTTCCACAGCATCGTCGTATAGCCATAGACCGCGCCCACCGGCTCGCCGCGGATGTTGGTGAGCGGGGGCAGGCGGTGATAGGCGCGGAAGATGTAGCCCGAGCCATCGACCAGATAGAGGTGGTTGGTCATTGCCCGCCCGGCTCTAACCCACCGGCGCGGCCAACGAAACTAGTTTGCGCCCCTCAGGATCGACAACAACGCGGGCTGTTGCGCCACGACCATATCGGAACGGTCGCCGTCGTCGGCGATCACCGCCCGCGCGACCGACTGGATGAGGTGCTGGCGCTCGCGAACCGGGCGGCTGGTATCGCCGATCAGCACCGCGACCGTGTAGATGCGGCCATCGGGCGCGGTCAGGATGCCGACATCGTTGAAGCCCGCGGTGCGGTGATCGAAATCCTGCCCGGTGCCGGTCTTGTGCGCGATCGACCAATCGTCGGGCAGCACCGCGCGCAGCCGGGCCCGGCCGGTGCGCGTGTCGGACATCGTCTCGATCAGCCACCGCGTCGAGGCCGGCGAGAGCAGCTCGCCCTTCACCAGCCGCGCGAGCGCATCGGTGATCGCGTTGGCCGAGGCGCCGTCCATCGGATCGGCGACATAGGCGTTGAACGCAGCCGCACGGATGTCGTTCGAGAGCGCCGCGCGCGCCTTCTGGAACGCCCAACCGCGCGAATATTCCGGCCGCCACGTGAGCCCTGCGGTGCGGCTCTGAAGCAGCCGCTCGCCGGGGCCGAAGCGGATGTCTCCCAAGTTCTTCTTCGCGATCATTGCGCGCACCGCCTCGGGCCCGCCGACATAGTTGAGCAGGCGATCGTTGGCGGTATTGTCGCTCGTCGTGATCGCGCGGTGCTCGAGATCGCCGATCGTCGTTGTGTAGCCGTCCTCGTCGACGAGACTCGCGACGGGCTGGTGGAACAATGTGAGATCGGCCTTGGTGATCGTGATCGGATCGTCGAGGCGCAGCCTGCCGTGATCGCGCAGATCGAGCATCGTGATCGCGACCCACAGCTTGCTGACGCTCTGCTGCGGCATCAGCATGTCGCCGTTGCTTGAGACGGTCCAGCCCTGGTTGACGCTCTGGACGGCGATCCCGACCTTGCCGCCGAACTGCTTCGCCAGCGCGTCGATCGAGGCGACCAGCGGCTGCGGCGCCGTGGCCCGCACGGGGGCGGGCGGCACGGGCACGTTCACGCTGTAGCTCGGTTGCGCCATCCGGCCGGCACTCGCGACCGCCGAGCCGCCGGTGCGATCGTCCGACCGGCAGCCCGCGAGCACGGCGAGCGCCGCCGCGACGATCACCGCGGGTCTCATCATCCTCACGCTCCCGAACATCCGATCAACTCTACGCCCCAACGTCTTATTCGCGGAATCATGCTGTTTTGGACGGCATGACGATATAGCATTTGGTGCAACCTGCGGTGAATGCCACGATTTCCGGGGCGAGCCGTGCAACTCGAGGGATCGACGCCTGATCTCGATTTTCGCGCCATCGGGCGCCATGCTCTTCGTCCGATACTGGCCCCGCCCTTCGCCGGGGAAGAAGGGGAGATTGCTCAGGGCACCAGCACCGTATCCACCGCCTCCGGCAGTGTTTCGGGATAGTCGAGCGTGTAGTGCAGCCCCCTGCTCTCCTTCCTGTGAAGCGCCGAGCGAACGATCAGCTCGGCGGTCTGGAGGAGGTTGCGCAGCTCGATCAGGTCGGGCGTCACGCGGAAATGGCCGTAATAATCGGCGACCTCGTCGGTGAGCAGCTTAATGCGGTGCGCCGCGCGTTCGAGCCGCTTGGTGGTGCGCACGATGCCGACATAGTTCCACATGAAGCGCCGGATCTCGGTCCAGTTCTGCTTGATGACGACTTCCTCGTCCGAATCGGTGACGCGGCTTTCGTCCCACGGGCGGATCGCGGGCGGGGGCGGCAGATCGTCCCAGTGCGCGGCGATGTGCTGCGCGGCGGCCTCGCCGAAGACGAAGCATTCGAGGAGCGAATTGGACGCGAGGCGGTTGGCGCCATGGAGACCCGATTGGGTCACCTCGCCCGCGGCGTAGAGGCCGGGCAGATCGGTGCGGCCGTCGCGGTCGATCACCACGCCGCCGCAGGTGTAATGCTGGGCGGGGACGACCGGGATCGGCTCGGTCGTCATGTCGATGCCGAGGCCGAGCAGCTTCTCGTAGATGGTCGGGAAGTGCGCCTTCACGAACTCGGGCCCGCGGGCGCTGATGTCGAGATGGACGTAGTCGAGGCCGAGCCGCTTGATCTCGTGATCGATTGCGCGGGCGACGATGTCGCGCGGGGCCAATTCGGCGCGCGGATCGAAATCGGGCATGAAGCGGTGGCCATTCGTCGGCAGCTTCAATTGCCCGCCCTCGCCGCGCACCGCCTCGGTGATGAGGAAGTTCTTGACGTGCGTGTTGTAGAGGCAGGTCGGGTGGAACTGCATCATCTCCATGTTCGAGATGCGCGCACCCGCGCGCCACGCCATCGCGATGCCGTCGCCGGTCGCGCCCTTGGGTGCGGTCGAGAACAGATAGGTGCGCCCCGCCCCGCCGGTCGCGAGGATCGTCGCGCGCGCGGTGAACAACTCGACGTCGCCGGTTTCGCGGTCGACCGCATAGACGCCCCAGACGTTGCCCGCGCCCGAATAGCGCGCCTCGTGGCGGCTGGTGGCGAGGTCGATCGCGACGCGGTTGGGGACGAGGGTGATGTTGGGGTGCGCCTCTGCCGCGCGCTGGAGCGCCTCCTGCACCGCCCAGCCGGTGGCGTCGTTGACGTGGACGATGCGGCGGTGGCTGTGCCCGCCCTCGCGGGTGAGGTGGAGACCGTCGCCCTCGGTGTTGAAGGGGACACCGAGCTCGACCAGCCGCGCGATCGCCCGCGGCGCGTTTTCGACAACGAACTCGACGACCGCGCGGTCGTTGAGTCCGGCGCCCGCGATCATCGTGTCCTCGATATGGCTTTGGAAGGTGTCACCCGGCTCCAGCACCGCGGCGATCCCGCCCTGCGCCCAGGCGGTCGAGCCTTCGTTGAGCGCGCCTTTGGCGAGCACGGTGACCTTGAACCGTTCGGCGAGATTGAGCGCCGCGGTGAGCCCCGCCGCGCCCGAGCCGATGATGAGGATATCGCTGGTGTTCATGCGCGCCGTCCCGGGGCGAAGTTGACGAAGTTGACTGTCCCTCGCGGGTAAAGTTGACTCATGTCAGCCGGCATGTCGGCCGGAACGGCGGCGGGGCGGAACGGCATGTCCATTCTCTTTCCTTGGCACAAAAGCAGGGTTGTAGGACAGATGCCAACCTGCCCCTCCTGCAAGCGACGGGGGCATCGCTATCGAACGCCCGACATGGTACAAACCTTCGAGGAGACGAGATATGCGTATGCTTGTGCTCTCGATCGCCGCCATCCTCATCGCCGCCCCCGCATCCGCGCAGCTCTTCGGCGGGATCGTCGGCACCCCGAACGAGGAAGGCAGCCGCCGGATCGTGCCGATGACGTTTGGCGTCGGCCCCCAGCTCGACGATATCGACGACAGCATCGACCACGGGCGGGACAGCAGGCAGCTCACCAAACACGAGGCCAAGGTGCTGCGCCGCGACAACCGCCAGATCGGCGTGATGCAGGACCGCTTCGGCCGCGACGGGCTATCCGCGGACGAACAGGCCGAGCTTCAGGCGCGGGTCGAGGTGCTGCGCGCGCAGGTGGAAAATGCGCGAGCGACGACGAGCAGCAACGATGGCGAATGATCTGGGCGGCGCCTAGCCGTTAGTCGCACGGGTAAGATTGAGGAAGACGTCCTCCAGATCGGCCTCCCTCGTCGAAACGTCGACGATGCCGTAGCCGTCGGCCTGCACCGCGGCGAGGACCTCGCCGGCATTGACCTTGTCCTTGGCATAGGTGATCGCGAGCACGCGCTCGCCGCGCAGCTCGATCTTCTCGAAGCAGCGGTTGGCAGGCGGCGCGGCGACGTCGCGATCGACCGTCACCTCGACGAGCTTTTCCTGCGCCATGTTGACGAGCGTGCGCGTCGGCTCGTTGGCGATGAGCCTGCCATGGTTGATGATTGCGATTCGATCACACAGCTCCTCGGCCTCCTCTAGATAGTGCGTGGTGAGCACCACCGTGACGCCCGCGGCATTCAAGGAGCGCACATAGGTCCAGAGCTGGCGCCGCAGCTCGATGTCGACGCCCGCGGTGGGCTCGTCGAGGACGAGCACGGGGGGCGAATGGACCATGGCCTTGGCCACCATCAGCCGCCGCTTCATGCCCCCCGACAGCGTGCGGGCATAGGCATGTGCCTTGTCCTCCAGATGGACCGCGCGGAGCAGCTCCATCGTGCGGCGTTTGTTTTTGGGGACGCTGTAGAGGCCGGCCTGGATCTCGAGCGTCTCGAACGGCGTGAAGAAGGGATCGAACAGGATTTCCTGATTGACGATGCCGATCGAGACCTTGGCGTTGCGCGGGTGCGCGTCGATGTCGAAGCCCCAGATCGAGGCAGCCCCGCTGGTCTTGTTGACGAGCCCGGCGAGGATGTTGATGAGCGTCGACTTGCCTGCGCCGTTGGGGCCGAGCAGCCCGAAGATGCTGCCGCGCGGGACGGTGAACGAGACGTCGTCGAGCGCCTGCTTGCCGCCCTGATAGGTTTTGGCAAGGCTGTCGATGGCGATCGCGGCGTCGGTCATGGAAGCGCACTTAGGAGCAAGGGCGCACGACCTCAATCCTCCCCGCCGGGGAGGATTGTATGCCGTATCCGCCGCTGCTATCGGCCACCGCATGATCCCGCCGCCCGAAACCATCCGAGTCACCCAGCGCCGCATCGCGTGCGACGGCACCGGCCAAGGGCTTCCCGCGGCGCTCGGCCACCCGCGCGTGTTCCTGGAGATCGACGAGCACGGCTATGTCGATTGCGGCTATTGCGACCGGCGCTTCGTGCTCGCGAACGGGCCGGCCGACGGCGCGGATCAGGAGCATCTGCCCGATATCGCCTCCGGCGCCAGCCCGTCTGGCGACGCGAGCTGAAGCCCCTATATCGGCGGGCATGACCATTCCCGCCGATCCGCGCAGCTTCCTCTACGGCCACGGCCTCGATCCCGACGCCGCGCTCCGCCTCACCGCCGACGCTTTGGACAAAGCGGATGACGGCGAGCTCTACCTGCAATACCGCAAGACCGAGGCGTTCGGGTTCGATGACGGGCGGCTCAAGACCGCGTCCTACGACACCAACTCCGGATTCGGGCTGCGCGCCGTCTCGGGCGAGACGACCGCGTTCGCGCACGCGAACGAGCTCTCATCGGCGGCGATTCTACGCGCGGCCGAGACGATGGCGCTGATCGACCCGTCCGCGCGCGCCAAGGCGCCGCCGCCGCAGGGCACCAACCGGCACCTCTACACCGAGGCCGATCCGATCGACCTCGTGCCCTTCGCCGCCAAGGTGAATTTGTGCCAGGCGATCGACGCCGCGGCGCGTGCGCGCGATCCGCGCGTGGCGCAGGTCTCGGTCGGGCTGTCGGGATCGTGGAGCGTCGTCGAAATCGTGCGGCCGGACGGCTTCGTCGCGACCGACATCCGGCCGCTGGTGCGGCTCAACGTCGCGATCACCGTCGAGGCGAACGGGCGGCGCGAGACCGGGAGCTTCGGAATCGGCGGGCGCTATCTCTATGAGCGTCTGATGGGCGAGGACGTCTGGAACCGCGCGGTCGACGAAGCGCTTGCGCAGGCGCTGGTCAACCTCGACTCGGTCGATGCACCCGCGGGCGAGATGACGGTGCTGCTCGGCCCCGGCTGGCCGGGCGTGCTGCTCCACGAGGCGGTCGGCCACGGGCTCGAAGGCGATTTCAATCGCAAGGGCACCAGCGCCTTTTCGGGCCGGATCGGCGAGCGCGTCGCAGTGCCCGGTGTGACGGTGATCGACGACGGCTCGATCCTCGACCGGCGCGGTTCGCTCAGCATCGACGACGAGGGCACGCCGACCCAGGAAAACGTGCTGATCGAGGACGGCGTTCTCAAGGGTTACATGCAGGATCGGCTGAACGCGCGGCTGATGGGCGTCGCACCGACGGGCAACGGCCGGCGCGAGAGTTTCGAGCATGCGCCGATGCCGCGGATGACCAATACCTTCATGCGCGGCGGCAGCGACGATCCGGCCGAGCTGATGGGCCGCGTGAAAAAGGGCATCTACGCCAGGTCGTTCGGCGGCGGGCAGGTCGATATCGTGTCGGGCAAATTCGTCTTCTCGTGCACCGAGGCCTACAAGATCGAGCACGGCAAGCTGGGCGCGCCGATCAAGGGCGCGACGCTGATCGGCGACGGACCGACCGTGCTCACCAAGGTGAAGGGCATCGGCAACGACTTCTGCCTCGACGAGGGAATCGGCATGTGCGGCAAGGCCGGCCAGGGCGTGCCCGCGGGCGTCGGGCAGCCGACGTTGCTGGTCGAGGGGTTGACCGTCGGCGGGACGGCGGTGTGAGGGCTTAATAGCCCGAAATGAGCATGCCGAACGCGGCGTCGATCGTGAGATCGGGTTCGACGAGCGAGGCGACCTTCTCGCCGAGCCGGTTCGTGGGCACGGCACGGGCGAGGTCAGCCGCCACGATCACCTGCTTGCCTTCTCGAAGGCCGGATGCAATCGGCCGATATCGGATAACCGGTCATCCATCGGCCGAAGCGGCACCGTGACGCGGCTTTTCGGCGGGGTGCGGCGGAAAATCGGGCGGGGCGACTTGCCATACGCTTGAGATACGCATGAAGGATGCGCGTCAACAAGAGCTCCGATGCTCGGCCCCCTTACCATGAGGACCCCGTTGATAATGGCACTTGCCGAACTGATCCGCACAGACCGCAACGAGGCGCACATCATCGTCGGGCGGCTCGAGGCGGAGGGCATTCCTGCGGTCGCCTTCGATGCGGGGGCGAGCATCGCCGACGGGAGCTGGCTGCTGATCCCCGTGCGCGTAATGGTGGACGACGCCGACCTCGCGGCCGCGCGCGCGATCATCGAGGCACCGCCGCCTCCTGCCTGATTTTTGGGCAGCGCTTCGCGTCTGCACAAAACGCGTCCAGCCGCGACATCTTGTTGCGGGAGCGAACCACCCGACCGCCGCCGATTCCGACTCTGGCACGCCGCTTGCGACGCTTCGTTGCGCGAACAGCCGAGGGGGACGCGATGACGGATGGCGTGAAGGTGGTTGGGTTGGCGGGGGTCAGCGCGGCCTTGTTCGCGGCACTGCCCGCATGGGCACAGGACGCCGCGTTGCAAGCGCCGCCGGCGGCTGCCTCTGCGGTCGTGAACAAGGGCGACACCGCCTGGATGATGACCGCGACCCTGCTCGTGCTGATGATGATCCTGCCCGGGCTTGCGCTGTTCTACGGCGGGCTGGTGCGCACCAAGAACATGCTGTCGGTGATGACGCAGGTGGGCGCGGTCGCTGCGCTCGCGATGCTAATCTGGGTGATGTGGGGCTATACGATGGCGTTCGGCGACGGCGGGAACGCCGTGATCGCGGGGTTCGGCAAGGCGTTCCTCGGCGGTATCACCGCCGCCTCGACCGCGGCGACCTTCACCGATGGCGTCGCCATCCCCGAATATGTTTTCGTTTGCTTCCAGATGACCTTCGCGGCGATCACCGTCGCGCTCGTGCTCGGATCGGTGGTCGAGCGGATGCGGTTCGCGGCGGTGATGGTGTTCGCAGGCTTGTGGCTGACAATCGTCTATTTTCCGATCGCGCACATGGTGTGGGCGGCCAACGGGCTGTTCTTCACAAAGGGCGCGCTCGATTTCGCGGGCGGCACGGTGGTCCACATCAACGCGGGCGTCTCGGCGTTGGTCGCGGCGCTGATCCTGGGCAAACGGATCGGCTACCGGACCGACTATCTCGCGCCGCACTCGCTGACGATGACCGGGATCGGCGCCGGGCTGCTCTGGGTCGGCTGGTTCGGGTTCAATGCGGGGAGCGCGCTCGAGGCGAACGGATCGGCGGCGCTGGCGATGCTCAACACCTTCGTCGCGCCCGCCGCCGCGGGGCTCGCCTGGATGCTCGTCGAGCGCGCGAACGGCCACAAGGGATCGGCACTCGGTTTCTGTTCGGGGATCATCGCGGGGCTGGTCGCGGTGACGCCCGCGGCGGGCAATGCGGGGCCGTTCGGCGCGATCGTGCTCGGCGCGGTGGCGAGCGTGGTCTGCTTCTACGCGGTGTCGGTGCTGAAGCCGCGGCTCGGCTACGACGATTCGCTCGACGCGTTCGGCATCCACGGCATCGGCGGCATGGTTGGGGCGATCGGGACGGGGATCGTCTATTCGCCGGTGTTCGGCGGGCCCGGCGACGGCTCGGTCGGGATCGGCGCGCAGCTCTGGATCCAGCTCCAGACGGTCGCGACCACGATCGTCTGGGCGGCGATCGGCACTGCGATCGCGATTTATGTGGCGAAGGCCGTCACGGGCCTGCGCGTCTCCCCCGAGGTCGAGCGCGAAGGCCTCGATCTCGGTGAGCATGGCGAGCGCGCCTACACCTATTGAACGAAGCTCCCCCTGCGGACATCCTGGCCGGCACGGCGACGTGCCGGCCCTTCTTCCTTACGCGCCCGCCGCGTCGGCCTCGTCGATCGTGCGCCGGTCGCGCCACGCCTTCGCCGCGAGCGCTGCACCGAGCACGAACCCGCCGGGGGCAAGAAGGATGACGGCGGCAAGGCCGAGGCGGTTCATGGCAGTGCGGTTCATGCGGGTGAGGGATAGCAGCCGAAGTTGAACGGCAGATGACAGTCTGCGCGGCCTTCCAACGCCCTGCTCTACGCCAAATCCGCGCCCACGAAATCGGCGCAGCGTTCTCCGATCATGATCGAGGGGGCGTTGGTGTTGCCCGAGACGAGCTTGGGCATCACCGAGGCGTCCGCGACGTAGAGCCCCTCGACGCCGCGCACGCGCAGTCGGGGATCGCATACCGCTTGATCGTCCGAGCCCATCCGGCACGTGCCGACGGGGTGATAGACCGTATCGGCCCGCGCGCGGATGAGGTGCTCGAGCGCCTCATCGTCGTCGCGGTCGACTGGATAGCGGTCCCGGCCCCGGTGATCGGCGAGCGGCGGGGTTTCGAGGATGCGGTACATCGCGCGCACGCCCGCCTTCATCACCTCCATGTCGCGGTCTTCGGTGAGGAAGGCGGGATCGATGCGCGGCGCCGCGCGCGGATCGGGCGAGGCGAGCGTCACGCTGCCCGTGCTCTCGGGCCGCAGCACGCAGACGTGGCAGCTATAGCCGTGCGCCTTGACCGGCACCCGCCCGTGATCCTCGAGCGGGGCGATGACGAAATGGAGCTGGACGTCGGGCGCGGGCGCGTCGGGCATCACGGTGAGGAAGCCGCCCGCCTCGGCATAGGGCGTCGTCATCAGCCCCGAGCGCGATGCTTTCCATCGCACGATCGCCTTGAGCATCGCGAGGCTGCCCTTGAGCGAGCGGCCCATGAAATCCTTTCCCGGCGTCTCGAAGCTCGCGACGTAATCGACATGGTCCTGGAGGTTCTGCCCGACCGCCTCGCGTGGCAGGCGCACCGCGATATTATGCTCGGCGAGGTGCGCCGCCGGGCCAATACCCGAGAGCATCAGGAGCTGGGGCGTCCCGAATACCCCGCCCGCCAGCACCACCGCGCAGCGCGCCCGGATCGTCCGGTGCTCACCGCCGCGCGTATAGGCGACGCCCGCCGCGCGCCCGTCCTCGAACAGCACGCGCTCGGCGAACACGTCGGTCACGATCGAGAGGTTGGGGCGGGCTTTCGCATCGCCCAGATAGGCGCGCGACGCCGTCCAGCGTTCGCCGTTCTTCTGCGTCACCTGATACAGGCCGACGCCGTCCTGGCGCGCACCGTTGAAATCCTCGTTGACCGGAATCTGGAGCCGCCGCGCCGCCTCCACGAAATCGCGGCTGCCCGGATGCGCATAGTCCTGGTTGCTCACCCACAGCGGGCCGTCGGCGCCGTGATACGCGTCCGCGCCGTCGACGTTGTGCTCGGAGCGCTTGAACACCGGGAGCACCTCGTCCCAGCCCCAGTCGGTCGCGCCGAGCCGTTCCCAATTGTCGTAATCCCACTTGTTGCCGCGGATGTAGAGCAT
>CAMLGC010000001.1 GCA_946479505.1 uncultured Sphingomonadaceae bacterium | reverse complement strand
AGCGCTCGGGGCGCTGCTCGTCGCGGTCGCGGCCGAGATCGGTGCGCTTGATGAACCCGGTCGGGCCATCCTCGCCCGCCTGGACCTCGAGGCCCGCATCGCGGACTTCGAGCACGTTGACCGTGACGATCGCGCCCTTGTTGAGCTTGCCGCCCGCCGTCGCGGTGGTCGCCGTCGGCGCGCCGCGCTCGAGCTGCTTCATGCCGAGCGAGATGCGCTCCTTTTCGGCGTCGATGTCGAGCACGACCGCCTGCACGGTCTCACCCTTGCGGTGCAGATTGAGCGCGTCCTCGCCCGAAATGCCCCAGGCGATGTCGGACATGTGGACCATGCCGTCGACATCGCCGTCAAGGCCGACGAACAGGCCGAATTCGGTCGCGTTCTTGACCTCGCCCTCGACCGTCGAGCCGATCGGGTGCGCTTCGGCGAAGGCTTCCCACGGATTGGCCTGGGCCTGCTTGAGACCGAGGCTGATGCGACGCTTTTCCTCGTCGACCTCGAGGATGACGACCTCGACTTCCTGGCTGGTCGAGACGATCTTGCCCGGATGCACGTTCTTCTTGGTCCAGCTCATCTCGGAGACGTGGACCAGGCCTTCGATCCCCGGCTCGAGCTCGACGAACGCGCCGTATTCGGTGATGTTGGTGACGCGGCCGTTGAGCTTCATGCCGACCGGATACTTGGCCGACGCGCCTTCCCACGGATCGCTTTCGAGCTGCTTCATGCCGAGCGAAATGCGCTGCGTGTCGCGGTTGATGCGGATGATCTGCACCTTCGCGGTGTCGCCGATGCCCAGCATCTCCGACGGATGGCCGACGCGCTTGTACGAAAGATCGGTGACGTGGAGCAGACCGTCGATGCCGCCCAGATCGACGAACGCGCCGTAATCGGTGATGTTCTTGACGACACCCTCGATCACCTGACCCTCGTGGAGCGACTGGATCAGGCCCGAACGCTGCTCGGCCCGGGTTTCCTCGAGCACCGCGCGCCGCGAGACGACAATGTTGCCGCGCTTGCGGTCCATCTTCAGGATCTGGAAGGGCTGCGGCATGTCCATCAGCGGGGTCACGTCGCGCACGGGGCGGATGTCGACCTGGCTGCCAGGCAGGAAGGCGACGGCGCCCGAAAGGTCGACGGTGAAGCCACCCTTCACGCGGCCGAAGATCACGCCCTCGACGCGGCTGTTCTCGGCGAATTCGGATTCGAGTTTGTCCCAGGCGGCTTCGCGGCGGGCGCGGTCGCGGCTCAGCATCGCCTCGCCGTTCGCGTTCTCGACCCGGTCGACATAGACCTCGACCTCGTCGCCGACCTTGAGATCGGCCTTCTGGCCGGGCGCGGCGAACTCGCGCAGCGGCACGCGGCCTTCGCTCTTCAGCCCGACGTCGATGACGGCGAGATCGTTTTCGATTGCGGTGACCGTGCCCTTGACGACGTGGCCTTCGAAGCTGTCGGTGCCGCCGAGCGTCTGCTCGAGCATGGCCGCGAAATCATCGCGGGTGGGGGTTGCCATAGTGGCCATAGAGATAATGTTCCTAAATCAACGGTTTCCGGCCGGCCGGTTGTTTCCGGCGGTCTTGTGGCCGAACTGCCGCGCACGCCCCGTGCGAACGCGGCATCCGAACGACCTGGCACGCACAGGAGCACCGCCGATAAGCGAAAAGGGCGCGAGAGGCCGTGCCTGTCGCGCCTTGCTCCGCGAGCACCTACCCGCCGGACGGGCGCGCACATAGCGCCTGCGCGGGCGCGAGGCAAGGTGCGCAGGCGGACGGGCGAAGTTGACCAACTTGACCGTGCGGCAGGGTAGCGGTCGGGAGAAACGCCGGGTTTGCGGCACGCAACGCGTGCGGCCGAGTCAACTTCGGTCTTCCCATGTCGCCCCTTTCGCCGCTGATTGCGATGGAGTCGATCTTGGCAGAAAGCGGCGCTGTAGGACAGCGGTTGCACACTCTTTGACAAAGTTTGCCAATAATTCCCATATCATCCGCAGGTAATGCACGATGAACCGAGCGAGCGGAGCATAGATGGGGGTTTCGATAATCACACCGCAGCTTCTGATTGTCGGACTCCTCCAGACGACGAGCGCGATACCTCCTCCGCCTAGGTTCGAGTCTTCGGCGCCGATGCTTCCTGGTGCGGAATGAGCGGCGGGATTGGATCTCGAGCAACTCAAACGACGCGTTTCGGGGGAAGGCGCCTGGGCCGTCCAAACGCGGCGGGACGGCAGCGGTTTTGCGGATTTCCGGATGCGGAGCTGCACGGTAAGTTTTAGCCTCGAACGGGCGTCCGATTTGGAGAAGGCCGTCGTTACCGGCGCATTCGGCATGCGTGGTGGCCAGATTCTCGAATATCCCGATCTGGCGCAATGCTTTTCGGGCTTATCGCCACGAATTCCCGATCTCGAGTGCGAATCTCGATAGCTGGAATCCGGAGCGACCCTGAATGCCGCAACGACTCACGATTCTTTTCTAGTTTGCGCGCCGCGCTTCTGCTCCACCAGGTCGATCGCCTTCTGCACCGCCGATTCGATCGAGAGGAAGCTCGTGTCGAGCAGCACCGCGTCGGGGGCCTGCACCAGCGGCGCCGCGGCGCGGGCAGCGTCGCGTTGGTCGCGGGCGCGGATGTCGGCGAGAACGCGGTCGAAGCTCACGCCGGAGCCGTGGGCGCGCAATTCGGTATGCCGCCGCTTGGCCCGGATCGTCGGCGTCGCCTTGACGAACAGCTTCACCTCGGCCTCGGGCGCGATCACGGTGCCGATGTCGCGCCCGTCGAGCACCGCGCCGTCGGGCTGATGCGCGAACCGGCGCTGGCGCTGGAGCAGCGACGCGCGCACCAGCGGATGTGCCGACACGACCGAAGCGGCCTGGCCGACGGCGTCGGTACGAAGTTCGGGATCGCCGAGCAGCAAATCGTCGAAATCGCAGCTCGCCACCGCATCGGCCTCGATTGCGGGATCGAGTTCGTGGTGGAGCACGGTCGCCGCGACCGCACGATAGAGCAACCCGGTATCGAGATGCGGCAGCTTGTAATGATGCGCGAGCGCCCGCGCGATGGTGCCCTTGCCCGACGCGGCGGGCCCGTCGACGGCGATAATCATGCGTGCCCCGTGAGGTCGTCCAGCGTATCGAAGAACGCCGGATAGCTGGTTGCGACCGGCGAAGCGTCGTCGATCGTGATCGGCGCTATGGCGGCGAGTCCGGCCACCGCCATCGACATTGCGATGCGATGATCGAGTTTCGAGGCGACCCGTGCGCCGCCGGGCAGCGGATCGCCGGCGCGCCCCTCGATCGCGAGGCCGTCCTCGAACTCCTCGACGCGCACCCCGACGGCGGTGAGCGCCTCGGCCATGGCGGCGATCCGATCCGATTCCTTGACGCGCAGCTCCTCGGCGCCGCGTGCGACGGTGCGGCCGCCGGCCAATGCGGCGGCGACGAAGAGGATCGGATATTCGTCGATCATGTTGGGCGTCAGCTCGGGCGGCACCTCGATCGCCGATAGCGGCGCGTGGCGGACACGCAGGTCGGCGACCGGTTCGCCGCCCACCTCTCGGGGGACGAGCTCCTCGATGTCGGCGCCCATCGCGCGCAGCACGGTGAAGATTCCCGCGCGCGTCGGGTTGAGGCCGACATTGGCGATCACCACGTCCGATCCCGGAACGATCGACGCGGCGACGGCCCAGAAGGCGGCCGAGGACGGGTCACCGGGAACGACGATCTGCTGCGGCCTGAGCTCGGCCTCGCCGGCGATCGAGATCACGCGCGCGCCCTCCGCTTCCTCGACGGTGAGCTCTGCGCCGAAGCCGCGCAGCATGCGCTCGCTATGATCGCGCGTCGGCACGGGTTCGATCACGCGCGTGATGCCGGGGGTGTTGAGCCCCGCGAGAAGCACCGCCGACTTGACCTGCGCGGAGGCGATGGGGAGCCGGTACTCGATCGGCACCGCCGGCACGAGCCCGCGCACCATCAGCGGCAGCCGCCCTCCCGGGCTGGCCGTGATGTCGGCACCCATATGGCCGAGCGGCTCGATCACACGGCCCATCGGGCGCGAAGACAGCGAGGCGTCGCCGGTGAAGGTGGCGGTAATCGCATGGCTCGCGACGAGGCCAATCAGGAGCCGCGTCGAGGTGCCCGAATTGCCCATGTCGAGCGCGGCCTCGGGCTGGAGCAGCCCGCCGACGCCGACGCCGTCGACCACCCAGCAGCCATCCTCCTGCCGCTCGATGCCTGCGCCCATGGCGCGAAGGGCTGCGGCGGTCGCGAGCACATCCTCGCCCTCGAGCAGCCCCTCGATTCGGCTCGTGCCCACCGCGAGCGCGGAAAGCATCAGCGCGCGGTGGCTGATCGACTTGTCGCCCGGAACCGCCAGCCGCCCTGCAAGCGGGCCGCGCGCGGCGATCGTGCGGGGGCGAGGGAGGGGGTGCGGCATCGCGCGCGGCTTTTGACAGCGCGGTTGCGCTATGGCAAGGCGCGCCCCACTTTGGCGGGCGACACCCGTACTTCCACCATCTTCGAAAGGCATCGAGCGGCACATGGTCAAGCCGGAATGGGGCACGAAACGTACCTGCCCGAAATGCGCGACGCGCTTTTACGATCTTGGAAAGGACAATCCCGTCACCTGCATCGAATGCGGGACGACCTGGGAGCCCGAGCCGATCCTCAAGTCCAAGCAGCCGCTTCCCTTCGAGCAGCCGAAGAACGAGGACGCGCGCAAGAAGGAAGACAAGGCGCTCGCCGGCGGCGACGATGATTCCGACGACGATCTGGACATCGACGAGGACGACGACGAGGCATCGCCCGACGACGAGGTCGATCTGGGCGGGGACGACGATCTCGGCGTCAAGACGACCGACGAGAAGGACGAAAACTGACGCTTGCCAAGGGGGCGTGGCCTGACTAAAGGCGACGCTCCCTCGGGCATGGGGCCGTAGCTCAGCTGGGAGAGCGTCGCAATGGCATTGCGAAGGTCAGGGGTTCGATCCCCCTCGGCTCCACCATTTCCCGGCATTTTCTGAAATTTAGCCGCGCCAGCGCTCGGCGGCTGCGGTGTCCGCGGCGCGCGGTTCGACCCAGGTCGCGCCATCGGCACGTGTCTCGCGCTTCCAGAAGGGAGCGTCGGTCTTCAGGCGATCGATGAGATAGGCGCACGCCGCCAGCGCGGAGTCGCGGTGGTCTGCGGCGGTCGCGACGAGGACGATGCGCTCGCCGGGGCGCATCGCACCGACGCGGTGGATCACGAGTGCGGCGGCGAGCTGCCAGCGATCGGCGGCCTCGGTTGCGAGCGTCTCGAGCGCAGCGTCGGTGGCACCGGGATAATGTTCCAGCTCGAGCAGCGATACCCCGTCGTCGGCGCGGACGAGGCCGGTGAAGGTCGCGACCGCGCCCGCACCGAGCGCCTCGATGCGCGCGAGCTCGGCGGCGGTGTCGATCGGATCGCCGGTGACGATGACACGGATCATCCGCCGGTCACCGGTGGGAAGATCGCGATCTCGCGCGCGCCCGCGATCGCTGCGTCGAGGCCGACCAAGCGCTGATCGATCGCAGCGCGCAGGCGCTCGCGATCGGCGAAGGCGGCGGCATGGCGCTCGTCGTGCGCGGCGAGCCAGTCGAGCAGGTCGGCGATCGTGCCGAGGTCGTCGGGCGCCTCGATCGTCTCGCGCCCCGTCCCCACCGCCTCGCGCACCCAGGCGAAGTAGAGCAGCTCCATTGCCGCCTCAGTCCATATGCTTGAGGCCGACGCGCAGATAGTCCCAGCCGGTGACCAGGGTCAGCGCCGCCGCGCCCCACAACGCGATGAGCCCCGCGACGCCGATCCACGGCGCGCCCGGAAAGGCGCCTGCGAGGATGAGCGCGCCGAGCGCGACCAGTTGCAGCGTCGTCTTCCATTTGGCGAGCCGCGACACCGGCACCGAGACGCGGAGCTGCGCCAGGAATTCGCGCAGGCCGGAGACGGCGATCTCGCGCAGCAGGATGACGAGCGCGGCGATCAGATGGATGCCCCCGATGTCGTGCGTGCCGACCAGCATCAGGATCACCGCTGCGACCATGATCTTGTCGGCGATCGGATCGAGGAAGATTCCGAGCCGCGACACGGCGCCCTGCGCGCGTGCGAGATAGCCGTCGAAATAATCGGTCACGCCCATCAGGCAGTAGAGGACGAAGGCGACCGCATATCCGAATTCCCACTGCGGCCACCACAGGAAGGCGACGAGCAGCGGCACCGCCAGAATCCGGGATAGCGTGAGGAGATTCGGTAACGTGAGCATCGCCTCGATGCTGTAGCCGCGCGCGTCGCCGTGGGAAAGGGCACGCGATTACGGGTTTGCGGGTCCGGCTTCGGCTCGGCTATGCCCGCCTGGTTCGCTTTGCCACACGAAGGCCCTCACTCGTTATGATCAGCGCGCTCGGATTGCTCAAGGAGCGCCGTTTCCTGCCTCTTTTCGTCACCCAATTTTTCGGCGCGTTCAACGACAATCTGTTCAAGACGGCGATGGTGCTGTTCGCGACCTATCAGATCTTCAACGATGCGCAGGTCGAATCGAACTTCAACGCGCTTGCGACCGGGCTGTCGCTGCTGCCGTTCTTCCTGCTTTCGGCACTGTCGGGCCAGCTTGCGGACACGTTCGACAAGGCGAGGATCATCCGGTTGGTGAAGACGGCCGAAATCCTCATCATGGCGGCCGGCGCGGGTGGGCTGCTGATCGCGCAGGCGGGGCATACGCGGATCGGCATGGGATTGATGCTCGCCGCCGTGCTGTGCCTTGGCGTGCATTCGACTTTTTTCGGCCCGATCAAATACGCGATTCTGCCGCAGCACCTCGATCGCGATCATGTGCTCGGCGGCACCGGGCTGATCGAGGCGGGCACCTATCTCGCGATCCTGCTGGGCACCGTGCTCGCGGGCTGGCTATCGGTCGAGGGATCGGCGATCGGCGTGCTGGTGGTGGCGCTGATCGGCTGGATCGCGGGGAGGCAGGTGCCGCCCGCACCGCGCGAGGGCCCCAAGCTCGAGATCAACCCCAATCCGCTCACCTCGTCGTGGCGTCTGATCGGCGCGACGATGCACATCCCGCGGCTGTTCCTGGCGATCTGTTCGATCAGCTTCTTCTGGACGATCGGCGCGGTGCTCATCATCATCTTCCCGCCGCTGGTGAAAAACATCCTGACCGCCGACGAGCGCGTCGCGAGCCTCGTGATCGCGATCTTCTCGGTCGGCATCGCGATCGGGTCGGTCGTCATCAACACGATGCTCAAGGGACGCATCTCGGCCAGGTTCGCGCCGGCCTCGGTGATCGCGATGGGGGGCTTCGTCGTGCTCTTCTCGCTGCTCGTGCGCACCTGGACGCCCGCCTCGGGCGGCGCGCTCTATGGCGTGCTCGCCTTCGTCGCCGAGCCGCGCGCAATCGCGATCGTGCTCAGCCTTCTGGGGATCGCGATCACCGGGGGCATGTTCGTGGTGCCGCTCTACGCCTTCCTCACCACCACCGTCACCAAGGACCAGACCGCGCGGACCGTAGCGGCCAACAACGTCGTCAATTCGGGGGCGATGGTGGTGGGCGCGGCCGCCGTGCTGGGGCTGACGGCGGCGGGCGTCACGCCCGAGGACATGCTGTTCCTCGTCGCCGCGATGTGCCTGGGCGCGGCGTGGCTCGCGCAGAAGCTGCACCTGGCGTGCGATTGAGCGGCGATGCGCTGGACCGCAAAGAGCGTCAGAAAATGAAGCTGTAGATGCAGACGAAGAACGCCGTGAAGCTCAACACGAAGAGCTTGAGGTCCTGATCCTCGCGCCGTTCGCGGGCTTCCTCGCGCGCGATGCCGAGGCTGCGGCGAAACGGGTGGCGCGACGGGGTAAGAGCGGCGGCGGTCGAGGTCTGCATGGCAACCAGTTAACGCATCGTTTACGATTTGGGCCAGCCCATTCCTTGGTTAACGCGGGCCTGTCCTGTGCTGGGACAGGTCGGTTGGAGAGTTGGATGCAAGAGACCCCGTCGGTCCTGTTGGTGTGCCTCGGCAACATCTGCCGTTCGCCGCTTGCGGAAGCCGCGCTTCGGGCCGAGGCTGCGAAGGCGGGCCTGCCCCTCTTGGTCGATTCGGCCGGCACCGGCGACTGGCATGTCGGAGAGCCACCCGACGCGCGTGCGCAGGCGGTGGCGGGGGCGCATGGCGTGGATATAGCCGGGCTGCGCGCGCGGCAGGTGTCGGCCGACGATTTTCGCCGGTTTACGCATATCTTCGCGCTCGATCCCGAGAATCTGGCGGAACTTGCGAGGTTGCAGCCGCACGATGCGACCGCCTCCTGCGCGCTGCTGATGGACATGGTGCCGGGGCGCGAGGGCACCGCGGTCGACGATCCCTATTACGGTGACGCCGCCGGATTCGAGCGGACCTGGGCCGATGTGACCGCGGCGGCGCGGGAGGTGGTCGCGCGCCTGATGACCACGTGATCGCGGAGATCGATCGGCTGGCGGCGCTGCTCGGAACAGGGGTGGCGCGGGCGACGCCGGTCTCGGGTGGCGACCTCTCGACCGTGCTGCGGCTGCGGCTCGATGACGGCCGATCAGCAATCGCAAAAACCGGTGCGTTGGTCGAGCGCGAGGCCGCGATGCTGCGCGCGATCGCCGCCACCGGCGCGCCCGCGCCCGGGATGATCGCGGCCGAGGGCGACCTGCTGGTGATGGCCGAGCTGCGGTCCGACGGCAGACTGTCGGATGGCTGGGAGTCGCTCGCCGCTGCCCTGCGGCTGCTTCATGCCCCATGCGGCGGTGATTATGGCTGGCCGGCGGATTATGCCTTTGGCGACGTCGCGATTCCCAACGGCCGCCGCACCGACTGGCCGGGCTTCTGGGCGGATAATCGCCTGCGCTGCCATCTGCCGCACCTCGCGCCGGCCCTTGCGCGCCGGGTCGGGCGGCTGGCGGATGCGATGGGCGAGCTGTTGCCCGAGCGGCCGACGCCAGCACTGCTCCACGGCGATTTGTGGGGCGGCAACGTGCTCGTCGCGGGGGCGGCGGTGACGGGGCTGATCGACCCGGCCTGTTATGTGGGCGACCGCGAGGTGGACGTCGCGATGCTCACGCTGTTCGACGCCCCGCCCGCGCGCTTCCTCGACGCGCTCGATCTCGCGCCGGGATGGCGGGAGCGGCTGCCGATCTACCGGCTATGGCCGCTCCTCGTCCATGTCCGGCTGTTCGGCGGCGGGTATGCGGAGAGCGCGGCGGCGGAACTGGCAGCGCTCGGCTTTTAGGTCCGCTCGCCGCGCGGCCATGCGATCCGCGCCTCCTGCGCGCTGCGCTCGCGTTCTTCGCGGAGCTTGCCGGCGCGCGCGCCCAGCAGGTTGCGACGCGCGATGATGCCGATCAGCGCCCCCGATTTCGGATCGACCACGCAGATGCGGCCGATGTCCTCGGCGATCATCAGGTTGGCGACGTCGGTCGCCGGCGTCGCGGGATGGACGACGGGGAGCGACTTGTCCGAAAGCTGCTCGCCCAGCGTCACGTCGTCGCCCAGCTCGGCCTGGCGCCAGCGCAGTGCGTCGGAGCGCGAGGCGACGGCGATCGGACGGCCCGCCTCGTCGACCACCGGATAGCTGCGATGCTCGGCGTCCGCCTCGAAGAAGCGGATCGCATCGGCGATCGACATCTCTTCGGCGAGCGTTCTGGGATCACGTGTCATGATCTGCTCGGCCTGCGCGATCGCGAGCGGATCGACGCTGTATTCCTGGAGGATGTGCCGGCCGCGGCGCGAGATCTTCTCGGTGAGGATCGAGCGCTTGAGCACGAGCACGGCGACCGTATAGGCGGCCCCCGCGGTCGCGGCGGTCGCGGGCAGTGCGTCGAAATGGCCGGTGAGCTCGACCGCGAACAAGGCCGCGGTAAGCGGTGCGCGCATCGCGGCGGCCATCACCCCGGCCATGCCCATCATCGCCCACACGCCCGGCGTTCCCGGCAGCACCAGACCGGCGAGTCCGCCGAAGGCTCCGCCGAGGATGAGCAAGGGCGCGAGAATGCCGCCCGAGGTGCCCGATCCGAGCGCGACCAGCCACACCACCGCCTTGACCACGAGCAGCAGCAGCATCGCCTTCAACGCCAGCGAGCCGTCGAGCAGGTCCTGGATGCTGTTATAGCCGGCGCCGAGCACGCGCGGTTCGATGATGCCGCCGATGCCCACGATCACCGCGCCGAGCGCGGGCCACCACATCCAATGGACGGGCAGCGCGTGGAAGCCGTCCTCGATCCGATAAAGCGCGCTCGACAGCCCCACCGCCAGGAAGCCCGAAACCACGCCCAGCAGCGCCGCCAGGACCAGCGTCGTCATGTCGATCGCGATGCTCGCGTCGAAGGGGAAGAGCGGCCCGACCCCGACGAGATAGGGCCGCCACGCGAGCGCGGTGAGCGAAGCGACCACGACGGGGACGAAGCTGCGCGGCTTCCATTCGAACAGCAGCACCTCGATCGCGAGCAGGATCGCGGCAATCGGCGTGCCGAAGATGCCCGTCATGCCCGCCGCGGCGCCGGCGACGAGCAGCGTCTTGCGCTCGGCCGCGGTCAGCCGGAAGCGCTGCGCGAAGATCGATCCGATCGCGCCGCCGGTCATGATGATCGGGCCCTCGGCGCCGAACGGCCCGCCCGTGCCGATCGAGATCGCCGACGACAACGGCTTGAGGATCGCGACTTTGACCGAGAGTTTGCTCTGCCCGTAGAGGATCGCCTCGATCGCCTCGGGGATGCCGTGGCCGCGGATCTTGTCCGATCCGTAGCGCGCCATCAGTCCGACGATCGCGCTGCCGATCACGGGAATCGCGATCCCCGCGATGCCCAGGGTGTTGTCGAGGATCAGCGCCGGCTCGGCAGAGAAGCGCCCGAACCAGGCCGCGTTGATGACGATCGCGATCAGATGGAGCAGCAGCCACGCCGAAGCGGCGCCGCCGGTGCCCACCACCAGCGCCATGACGGCGAGCAGCAGCATGCGCGTGTCGGCGCTATGATCGGCAAGGCGCGGCCGGGCGACGAAGCCGGGCGCATAGGCCGTGGGCGTTCGGTCCATCTCTCAATTCTTTCGTGCTTTAGAAGGTGCGTGTCCACTATGTCGTAAACCGACCTATGGCAAGGCAAGCGTTTCCATGCGACGATGGGGAATGGCCCCCGATCCCGTATGCGACAAGGATTATGAGACGCTCGCGCGTTTCCGCTACGAACTCCGCCGTTTCCTGCGCTTCAGCGAGGATGCCGCGGCCGAAGCCGGGCTGACGCCGCAGCAGCACCAGGCGCTGCTTGCGGTGCGTGCGATGGAGGGCGGCGAGATGCTTGTGGGCACGCTTGCAGAGCGCTTGCTGCTCCGTCCGCACAGCGCGACCGAGCTCGTCAACCGTCTCGAAAAGCTGGGGCTCGTCGCCCGACGCCAGTTGAAGGATGATCGCCGCAAGGTATGCGTCGCGATCACGCCGCACGGCCGTGCGATGCTCGATTCGCTCGCCGCGAGCCACCGCACCGAGCTGCGCCGGATGCGGCCGATGCTCGAAGGTCTCATCGATCGGATGTAACCGGCGCCGCCGGGATTTGATTATATGTCGGGGAACGATAGAAAAGGGGTGGCGTTCTCGCTGGGCAAGAGGGGCAATAGCGCGCTGGAGGGATGATGAACCTGCTCGACCGGTTGTTTCGCAAGCTGATCCAGTCGGGGCACTTCGAGGTGACGTGGCCGAACGGCCAACGGACGACATACCGGGGCGAGCCCTGCGCGCGCCGCAGCGCGGTGCGCATTGCCGACCGCGCGACGGTGTGGCGCCTGATCCGCAACCCCGCGCTTGGCGCGGGCGAAGGCTTCATGAACGGCGGAATCGTGATTGAAGACGGCGACATCCGCCAGCTCCTCGATCTCGTCCTCCACAACATGCGCTGGCAGCGCGGGAATGCGCGCCGAAATCTCATCGGCCGCTCGCACCAGTGGCTCAAGACCGTGCTCGAGCGCAACGGGCGCGGGCGCGCGCGGCAGAATGTCGCGCACCACTACGATCTGTCGGATCGGCTCTACGACCTCTTCCTCGACGCCGATCGCCAATATAGCTGCGCCTATTGGACCGACCCCGAGCACGAGACGCTCGAGCAGGCGCAGTCGGACAAGAAGGCCCACATCGCCGCCAAGCTGCTGCTCAGGCCCGGTCAGCGCGTGCTCGACATCGGCTGCGGCTGGGGCGGAATGGCGCTCTACCTCAACCGTGTCGCCGATGTCGACGTGCTCGGCATCACGCTTTCGGACGAGCAGCTCGCGGTCGCGCGGCGGCGTGCGCAAGAGGCGGGAGTCGCGGATCGCGTGCGCTTCGAGAAGCTCGACTATCGCGAGGTCGAGGGGCGGTTCGACCGGATCGTTTCGGTAGGCATGTTCGAACATGTCGGCAGGCCCAATTACGGGCGGTTCTTCGACGTCGTCGCCGATCGGCTCGCCGACGACGGTGTCGCGCTGATCCATTCGATCGGCCGCGCAGGCGGCCCGGGCGAGACCGATCACTGGACGCGCAAGTACATTTTCCCCGGCGGCTATTCGCCCGCGTTGTCCGAGATCATGCCGCACGTCGAGCAGGCGCGACTATGGGCGACCGACGTTGAGGTGCTGCGCCTTCACTACGCCTACACGCTCGAGCATTGGTACGATCGCGTCGCCGCTGCGAAGGACGAGATCGTCGCGCTGTACGACGAGCGCTTCTTCCGCATGTGGACCTATTATCTGGCAAGCGCGATCACCGCCTTCCGCTACAGCGATCACTGCAACTTCCAGGTTCAGCTCGCCCGCCGCCGCGACGCGGTACCGATCACGCGGCGCTATATGGAGCAGGCCGAGGACCGCTACCGCGCGTTCGAGGCGGCCCCGCAGGCGCAGGCGGCGGAGTGAACGTCAGCCGCGGGTGAGGTAATCGGCCGCGGTCAGCATCAGCAGCATCGCCAACCACACGAACCCGACGAGCATCGCCAGCCGCGCGAGCGATGCCTCGCGGCGCATTTCCATGAAATACCACAGCACGAGCGCGGCCTTGGCGCTCGCGATGACGTAGCCGACCCAGGGCTTGACCGTCGTGCCCAACGGCAGGTGCGCCGCGCCGAAAGTGATCGCAAGCAGCACCATAAGCCCGATCCAGGCGAGCACGAGACGGGCGACTGCGCGGCTCATTTGACGCCCGCCAGATAGAGCGTGGGGTAGAGGAAGATCCACACGATATCGACAAGGTGCCAGTAGAGCGCGACGTTGCCGATCAGCACCGCATTCTGGTCGTTGCGCGCGCGCCGCGAGAGCGCGGCGATGGTGAGCAGCGCCATCCCGATCGTGACATGTATCGCGTGCAGCCCGGTCGAGATGAAATAGAGGTTCATGAAGAGCTGTTCGAAATGGCTCTCGAAATGTGCGCCGGCGGTGCCGGGCATCAGCCCTTCCTTGTATTCCAGGCAATATTCGGTTCCCTTGGTGCAGAGGAAAACCAGTCCGAGCGCCACCGTTACGGCGAACCACCGCCCCGCCCAGCGCGGCTGTTTCGTCCGCGCCGCCACGACCGCGAGTGCGGCGAACAGGCTCGAGGTCAGCAGCACCGCGGTGTTGGCGGTGCCGAACCAGAGCTTCAGGTGATGCGCCGCCTCGACATAGGCGACGCGGTTTTCGAGCCTCAGCCCGATCGCCGCGGCGAAGATGCCGCCGAACAGCATCACCTCGCTGGCGAGAAAGATGAGCATGCCCAGCCGATCGGCCTCGCGCTGGCGCGCGGCCTCGTGGAAGGGTTCGTGGAGGGGCGTCGTCTCAGCCATCCTTGCGGCTCGCAGGATGCGCCAGCGGGTAATCGTAGGGCTCGCGCACGACGACCGGTTGCTCGCGGAAATTGTGAGTCGGCGGCGGCGACGAGGTCGTCCATTCGAGCCCGGTCGCGCCCCACGGGTTGGGGCCCGCCCGCCGCCCGTGGCGGAGCGACCAGAGCAGGTAGAAGGCCGGCATCGCATAACCCACCGCGAGCATCGCCGCGCCCGCCGACGAGAAGACGTGGAGCACCTGGAATTGCGGCGGATAGACGTGGTAGCGCCGCGGCATGCCTTCGTAGCCGAGCAGGAACTGCGGGAAGAAGGTGAGGTTGAACCCGACGATGATGACGATCGCGGCGATCCGCCCGAGCACCTCGTTGTAGAGCCGCCCGGTCATCTTGGGCCACCAGAAGTGGAGTGCGCCGAAGAACGCGGACACCGTGCCGCCGACCATGATGTAGTGGAAGTGGGCGACCACGAAATAGGTGTCGTGGACGTGGACGTCGATCGCGAGCATCGCGAGCATGAGCCCGGTCAGCCCGCCCGCGACGAACAGCCCGATGAACCCGAGCGCGAACAGCAACGGCGCGTCGAGCGCGATATCGCCTTTGTAGAGCGTCGCGGTCCAATTGTAGATCTTGATCGCGGAAGGGACCGCGACCGCGATCGAGAGGAACGAGAAGACCGCGCTCGCATAGATCGACTGGCCCGAGACGAACATGTGGTGGCCCCACACCATGAAGCCGATCACCGCGATCGCGATCGAGGCGAAGGCGACGAACCAATATCCGAAGATGCGCTTGTGCGCGCCCGCGGTGACGAGCTCGCTCACCACCCCGATCGCGGGCAGCACCATGATATAGACGGCCGGGTGGCTGTAGAACCAGAAGAGGTGCTGGAAGAGCAGGGGGTCGCCGCCCAGCCGCGGGTCGAACACGCCGATCCCGAACAACCGCTCGGCCGCGACCAGCGCGAGCGTCACGGCGAGCACCGGCGTCGCCAGCACGAAGATGATCGACACGGCATAATGCGACCAGATGAAGAGTGGCAGCCGCCCCCAGGTCATCCCCGGCGCGCGCAGCTTGTGGATCGTGACGATGAAATTGAGCCCGGTGAGAATCGTCGAGAAGCCGCTGATGAACACCGCCGTGATCGCGGCCACCACCGCGCCGTTCGCATAGACCGACGAGAGCGGGGTGTAGAAGGTCCAGCCGGTATCCACCCCGCCGCCGATCACGACATAAAGCGTCGCGAGACCGCCGGCGATGTAGATGTACCAGCTCAGCAGGTTGAGCCGCGGAAAGGCGAGATCGCGCGCGCCGATCATCAGCGGAATCAGGAAATTGCCGAACACCGTCGGGATCGACGGGATCAGGAAGAACCACACCATGATGATGCCGTGGAGCGAGAAGGCACGGTTATAGCCCTCGTTGGTGAGCAGATCAGGCTGCGGCGTCAGCAGGTCGAGCCGGATCAACGCCGCCGCCACCGCGCCGATCAGGAAAAAGAAGGTGATCGAGACGAGATAGAGGATCGCGATCCGTTTGTGATCGGTGGTGAAGAACCACGATTTGAGGCCGTTGCCGGCGCGCAGATAGCTCGTGGCCTCGACGTCCATGGGTTTGCGCTCGGTGTCGATCGCGGCGTCGCTCACTGCCTTTCGCTCCCCCGGCTGGTGGTGGTGGACTTGAGATAGGCGACCAGCGCGTTGACCTGGTCGGGGGTCAGCACGTTTCCGTAGGTCGGCATGATCGGAGCATAGCCGCCCGCCACGTCCTTGCTCGGCAGCAGGATCGAATCCTGGATATACTGCTCGTCCGCGACGATCGTGCGGCCGTCCGAAAGCCCGACCGGGCGGCCGAAAATGCCGGCGAGCGGCGGCGCGTGGACCGAGGAGGCGGCGCCGTGGCAGCCGCTGCATCCGACGCTGCGGAACAGGCGCGCGCCCATCTCCGCCATCGTCCCCGCGGTGCCGTTGTCCTTCGCATGCTCGAGCCAGGCGGCGTAGGCGTCCTTGGGCATCACGATCAGCCGGCCGCCCATGATGCTGTGGTCGGTCCCGCAGAATTCGGCGCAGCGAATGGGGAAAACGCCGGTCTTGTCGGCGTCGAACCAGAGCGAGGTGTAGCGCCCCGGCAGCAGGTCCTGCTTGATGCGGAAGGCGGGCAGATAAAGGCTGTGGATCACGTCCTGCGACTGCATGATGAGTTTGATCGGCGTATCCACGGGCACGTGCAGCTCGTTGATCTCGCGCGCGCCCTCGGGATGCTGGAACTTCCACATCCATTGCTTGGCGACGACGTGGATCGGGCGCGCGTCGTGCGGCGGGCGGTGGATGTCGATGAAGAGTGCGGTTGCCCAGATGTAGAAGCCGATGATGAACAGGAACGGGATCCCCGACCAGGAAAGCTCGAGCCACATGTTGTGGCTGGGCGCGTGCTGGCGGTTGACGTCGTTGGAGCGGCGATAGCGGATGACGAACCACGTCATCAGGATGAAAACCGGCAGCGTCAGCACCCACACCATCGCGCCGAAGCTGCCGATGAGCAGGTCGATCTGCTCGGCATGGTGAGAGGCCTGGGGCGGCCAGAGCTCGATCCCGCCGCTCATGCGTGCCTCCGCCGCAAGCGCCAGACGAGGAAGCCGAGCCCGGCGACGGTCAGGAACGCGGCGAGCTTGATGATCTTCTCGATCGCGACCGTATAGCGGCCCGTCTCGGGATCGTAGTGGAAGCAGAGCAGCAGCAGTTGCGCGCCCCAACTCCCCGTCTGGCCGGCCTGCGCGTCGGCGAGCGCATCCGAAAGGTCGCCGGGCTGGGGCGTGAGCCCGTAGAGCCAGCTCGACAAACGCCCGTCCGGGGTGAGCACCGCGACCGCCGCGATATGCGCATATTGGCCGATCCGATCGTCCCAGGCGTAGCGGTAGCCGAGCGCGTCCGTCACCGCGCGGATCGACGCCGCCGGCCCGACGAGCGCGAAAGCCGGCCCGAGCGCCGCACCCTCGGGCCGCTCGCGCAGCCGCGCGAGATCGCCCGCGGCGGTCTTCGGCCCTTCCTTGGGATCGATCCCGAAGGCGACGAAGCTGAAATCCTTGCCCGGCCGAAGCGACTGGCCGGCGATCGCATCGGCGATCCCCGCCAGCGTCACGCCGCAGAGGTTCGGGCAGTTGTGGAGCACCGGCGCGAGCAGGATCGGCTTGCCGTCACCGATCGCGCGCAACGTCGTCGGCTGGCCGTGCGCGTTGGTGAGAGGGACATCGAGCGGAATCTGCGCGCCCGGCCGCTCGTCGATCGTCGCCTCGCCGAACGGATCGAACCCGGCCTGGGCGAATGCGGGCGCTGCGAGGCAGAGGAGCAGGAGGAAAAGCAGCCGGAAGGTCATTTCGCCGCCTCGACATGATTGCGCGCCGCCTCGACCGTGGTTGGCGCCGGCGCCGCATCGGTCCAGCCCTGCGCCGCCACGCGCCGCATCGCGTCCTCGATCGTGATCGGGCCGCGTTCGAGCTGTGCGTGCTGCCGCGCCTCGATCCGGCGGCGCTGGGCGGGCGCGTCGACGAGCAGCCGCGGCGAGGGCGGCAGCGGCGCGCTGCGCGGGGGCACCGCCGGGGGATGCGTCTGCTCGAGCTTCCAGACGAGCGGCGCTGCGACGATCAACCCGAGCACCATGAGCCCGATGAATGCCGCCACGCCCCAGGCCACGCCCCTGGCAGGCGCGTCCTTGGGCTCGTAGCCCAGCCGTCGCGCCTCTTCGGATACCGCGCGCGTGTCGCCGCGTTGCACCTTGGTGCCCGGGTTCAGGTCGCGGGTCATGCCCATGCCCCCCGCGGCAGCCGCGCCGCCACCCGCCGTCGCAGCATGAGCGGCAGCCCGACCGCACAGCCGAGCCCGAGCCCCAGGCTCGCGAGCGCGAACGCGATCACCGCCAGCGTGCCGTAGCCCGGCAAGGCGAGCCAGCCGAACTCGATCAGCTTGCCCGCGATCACCGAAAGCGAGAGCGCGATCATCCAACGCGGGCTTCTGCGGAAGCGCGCCAGCAGGAGCATCAGCAGGGGAATGCCGCCGAGCAGCGAGAATGCCCATTCGGACACGTCGGAGGCGAGCGTCGCACGCTGGGCGAACCAGGCGACGCCGGTGGGCAAATTGCCCGACCAGATGATGAAGAAGGTGAGGAACTGGATGTACGCCCACATCAGGAGCAATGTCAGCAGTAGCCCGCCGAGGATGCCCGGCCGCGCGGGCGTCCGGCCGATCGTGAGCCGCATCACGATCAAGGCGGCGAGCGCGAGGTTGGCCGACAGGATGAGCACCTGAAGGCCGTAGCCCGACGAGGTGAAGTCGAGGTCGAGCGACATCAGCCAGTCCACCGCGACGAAGGTTCCGAGCACGGGGAAAGCGACGAGGGAGATCGACGAGACCGCGCCTGTGGCGCGACGGTGGCGCAGCAGCGCGCCCGCGCCGATCAGCAGCGCGAACCAGAGGATCGTGCGGATTGCGAAGGGCACGACCGCCATCCAGGCGCCCTGGAAAGGCGAAATGGGCGGGCGGCTCGCCCATGGGTAGAGCACGCCCGCGCCCAAGATCACCGGCACGAAGGCGAGCCCGGCGGGCAGCGCGAGCAGCACACCCGCCTCGCAGGTCAGCCGCAACTGCTCGCCCCAGGCGCCGGGGATCAGCCGCATCATCGCCTGAAGCAACAGCGCGCCTGCCGGCACCGCCGCGAACGCCGCCGCGGCGCCGACCCAGCCAGCAAGCGCGGCGACCGGATCGATGAGGATCAGCGCGAGCGCCGCGATGCACGCGATTCCGGCGAGGACGAGGAGCCCGCGTTCGAGGCGCGAGGGTTTAGCGCGCATCGCCACGCTCCGCTCGAGGCTGGGACGCGGCGTCGCTCCCCGCCACCTGCAGCGCCCGGATATACGCCGCGATCGCCCAGCGGTCGCGCGGCTCGACGCGATCGGCGTAGGAATACATCACACCATAACCGTTGGTGATGACGTCGTAGAAATGGGCCGTGGGCGCGGCGATCAGCCGCGGCTCGAGATAGCTGGGCGGGTGGGGGAAGCCGCGGGCGGGGATGACGCCGTCGCCGCGCCCGTCGCTGCCGTGGCACACCGAACAATAGATGCCGAAGCGCTCGCGCCCGCGTTCGAGAAGAGCAGGGGTGAGCGGCGGGCGCTCGGTCGCGGCGAGGCGTGCGGCCGCCGAACGGTCGATCGTGCCCGCGGGCGGCGCCTGCATCACCATGCCGTCGGCAAAGAGCGGCGCGGCCTCGAAATCGTCGTAGCGCGGCTGCTGGACCATGTTCTCGTGGCACCCCGCGAGCGCGAGCAGGAGGAGGACGGCGCGCTTCATGCCCAAGGCTTTTCGGGCACGTCGATGATCGCCTTGGGATCGAGCGCGGCGAGCGCCTTGCCCGCCGCGTCGCGATCGAAATCGGGGCCGGCGAGGATCGCGAGAAAATAGCGGTCGTCGCGCGACAGATCGAACCCGTCGGCATCGAAGATCGGATGGTGGAGCCGCGGCAACCGGTTGGCGACGAGCATCGTGCCGATGCACCCCGTCACCGCGCCGAGCACGGTCAGCTCGAAGATGATGAGGATAAAGGCGGGAAAAGCGATCAGCGGTCGTCCGCCGATCCACAGCGGAAAATCCCAATTCACCGCGGCCTGCATCAGGAAAGCGAAGAGCGCGCCCGCCGCGCCGCCGATCAGCGTCGCCTTGGGCACCTTGGTGTCGCCGACGCCGAGCGCATCGGCGAGCCCCTTCACCGGAAAGGGCGAGAAGGCGTCGAGATGCGTAAAGCCGTCCTGTCGCAGCCGGCGCGCGCCGTCGATCAGCGCACCGGGCTCTTCGAATTCGGCGAGCACGGCGTAGAGCGGCGCGTCAGCCATGCGCCGCCTCCTGCTTTTCGTCGTCCTCGGCGATCACCTCTTTCACCTCGAAGGCGGAGATGACGGGCACCAGCCGCACGAACAGCAGGAAGCAGGTGAGGAACAGCCCGATCGTGCCCGCGAACACGCCCCAATCCCAGAAAGTCGGGTGAAAAAGCCCGACCGAGCTTTCGAGCCAGTCGCGGTAGAGCGAGCTCACCAGTAGCATGTACCGCTCGAACCACATGCCGATCGTCGCCGAGAGCGCAATTCCGAACAGCACGATCGGCGTGCGCCGCATCCTGCGCCACCACAGGAGCTGGAGCGGCACGAAGTTGAGCACCACCGCCGCCCAATAGGTCGGCGCATAAGGACCGACGAAGCGGTCCCACATCGTGTCCGCCTCGTATCCGCCGGCATAGGCGGCGGTGAACACTTCGCTGAAATAGCCGTAGGCGGTCATCATCCCCGTCGCGAGCGTGAGGACGCCGAGCATGTCGAGGTGCCAAGGGGTGACGAGCTCCTCGAGGTGGAGCATCGCGCGGAGCCAGACGCTGAGCATCGACACCACCGCGAACCCCGAGAACGCCGCGCCGAGCACGAAATAGGGCGGGAAGACGGTCGAGGTCCATCCGGGCACCGGGCCCGCGGCCATCAGCAGCGAAATCTCCGAATGGACCGAGACGACGAGCGGCACCGCGATGGCGGCGGTGATGTGGTACGATTGCCGCCAGCGGCTCCAGTGCTTGGCCGATCCCCGCCAGCCGATCGCGCCGAGGCCGAAAAAGACCTGCCAGCGCCGCTTCTTCGCCCGGTCGCGCGCGGCGGCGAGATCGGGGATGATGCCGATATACCAGAACAGCACCGAGACGGTGAGGTAGGTCAGCACCGCGAAGAAATCCCAGGTCAGCGGGCTCTTGAACTGCGGCCAGACCTGCATCGAATTGAAGTAGGGCGCCATCCAGTAGAAGCGCCACGGCCGCCCGAGATGGATGATCGGGTAGAGCCCCGCGCACATCACCGCGAACAGGGTCATCGCCTCGGCGAAGCGGTTGAGGGTGTTGCGCCATTGCTGCCCCAAAAGCAGCAGCATCGCCGAGATCAGCGTGCCCGCATGGCCGATCCCCAGCCACCAGATGTAGTTGGAGATCGGGAAGCCCCAGGCGACCGGGATGTTGTTCCCCCACACGCCGGTGCCGTGCCCGAACACCATGCCCAATGAGACGAAGAACAGCGCGAGCAGCGACAGCGAGATGCCGAACAGGATCCACCAGGCGAGCCGCGCGGGGAAGCGGGCGGGAATCGTGACGATCCGTTGCGCGGCGGCCTCCTTGCTCCGCATCGCGCTCATGCCTTCTCTCCGCGGCGGATGCGCGCCTGATAGGTGGTGCGCGGGCGGGTATTGGCTTCCTTCAGAAGATCGTAGTCGCGGCCGTTCGTCTTGCGCTGCGAGACGGCGCTGCCCCCGCGCGAGATGTCGCCGAACACGATCGCGTCGGTGGGGCAGGCGGCCTGGCAGGCGGTGACGATCTCGCCCTCGCGGATCGGCCGGTCTTCCTTCTTGGCGTTGATCCGCGCCATATCGATCCGCTGGATGCAATAGGTGCATTTCTCCATCACGCCGCGCCCGCGCACCGTCACCTCGGGGTTGCGCTGCGCCTTGATCTCGGGCGCCGCCTCGGCGGTGAGGTCGAACCAGTTGAAGCGGCGCACCTTGTATGGGCAGAAGGCCGAGCAGGTCCGCGTGCCGATGCAGCGGTTGTAGATCTGGAGGTTGACGCCGGTGGGGCTGTGGACCGTGGCGTTGACCGGACAGCCCATCTCGCACGGCGCATCCTCGCAATGCATGCACGGCACCGGCTGGAAGGCGTGGTTGGGTTCGTCGGCGGAACCCTCATAGTAACGGTCGACGCGCAGCCAGTGCATCTCGCGGCCCTTGGCGACCTGCTCCTTCCCTACCATCGGAATGTTGTTCTCGGCGACGCAGGCGACGACACACGCGTTGCAGCCGATGCACAGATCGAGGTCGATCGCCATGCCCCAGGCCGGGCTCGATCGTTGCGAGGGATAGAAGCTGGCGTTGGACGGCTCCTTGGGGAGCTTGTCGCCCGCGGCCGCGACGAAGCGGACGAACTCGTCGCCTTCCATCGCGAAATGGTGCTGCGTGGTCGCGATCCGTTCGGTTCGGCCGAGCTTTTCGAGCCGCACATCACCCTTGGCCCCGACGAGCGGATAGGCGTCGAACCCCACCCCCTCGGCGACGCGCCCGCCCGCGCTGCGACCGTGGCCGACATGGGCCAGGATGGTGCGCCGTTCCTGCCCGGGAAGCACCCAAATGGGGCCGACGACGCTGCGATCGCCGACGCTCAGCCGAACCACGTCCTCGTTGGCGAGCTCCATCTCGCGCGCGAGCGCGGGGCTGATGTGGACGGCATTGCCCCAGGTGATCTTGGTGAGCGGCTTGGGCAGCTCCTGGAGCCACGGATTGCTGGCGACGCTCCCGTCCCACACCGACGGATCGGGACGAAGCACGAGCGCGAGTCCCGTGCCCGGCTCGATCGGCAGCGGACCGGCCGCAGGGGAGGGGGGGGATGCGTCGGCGAGCGCGGCGCCGGGGACGGCGCCCGCGAGCAGCGCCTGGTTCCATCCGCCCTCGTCGAGGGTGCCTGCCCAGGTCTGCTGCACGATGGCGCGGTCGGGCGTGCTGTCGCCCATCAGGTTGGCGAGGACGCGATGACGCGAGCGCACGCGCAGCCAAGGCCGCACCAGCGGCTGGACGAGCACCGCCGAGCCGTCCGCCGCGCGCCCATCGCTCCAGCTTTCGAGAATGTGTGCGGTTGGCGCGTGCCAGGTCGAGCGGCGGGCGGTCTCATCGACATGCAGCCCGGCGTGGAGGCGCATCGGCACGCGGCCGAGCAGCGATGCGAAGCCGAGCTCGGGCGGCGCGGCATAGACCGGGTTGGTCTCGAGCATCGCGATCGTGCCCACCTCGCCGCGCTCCATTTCGGCTGCGAGCTCGGCGAGGCTGGCGGGTTGCGGCCCTTCGGGGCGCGCAGCGAAGGCCCGCGTGGTGCCGAGATTGCCGAGCGCTGCATCGATCCGCAGCGCGAGCGCCTGTACCGCGGGCGGATGGTGCGCGCCGACCGTCACCAGCCCGCGCCCGCGATTCGCCACCAGCGCCTGCGCGGCCGTGTCGGTCCATGCCTGCTCGCGCGAGGTGAGCGGCGGCACGGCCGTACCCGCAACGCGGAGCCGCGCGGCGAGCGCGGCGAGCAACACCGCCATCCGGTCCTCGCGCGCGACCAGCCGGTCCGCGGCGGTGACTCCGGTGAGCGTCGGGCTCGGCTCGGCGGCGAAGAGCTGCGCCGCTCCATCGCCCTTCTGATAGGCCTGCCGCCGCGCCGCCCAGCCGCGCGCGTGGAAGGTCTGAAGCGGGCCGGGGCCGATCACGTCGTTGTCGAACGCTACCACCGTGTGCGCCTCGTCGAGCCGCAGCCGCTGCACCGGCGCGCTTCCCAGCGCCTCGCGCGGGTCGGCGAGCGGCGACCAGGCGTGCCAGCGCGCCTGCGGCCAGCGTGCGAGCATTGCCGCGACCTGCCGGAGCATCGTCGGCGAGCCGACCGGGCCCGTCAGCAGCCGCAGCCCTGCGCCGCCGCTCGCGTCGAGCGCATCGCGCAGCACCGCCATCGCGGTGTCGAATCGCGCCCAATCGGTGATCGCGCCCTTTTCGCGCGGCGCGGCCGAGCGTTCGGGATCGTAGAGGTTGAGCAACGCGGCCTGGGTGAACGCGTCGGTCGCGCCTGCGGAGGCAGGATGGCCCGGATTGCCGTCGAGCTTGATCGGCCGGCCTGCACGGGTCTTGCCGATCACCGGCTGCGCGATCCCGTCGAGCTCGACCGCGGTCGCGTAATAACGCGCGATTCCGGGTATCTCGCCTTCGGGCTGCACGACATAGGGCAGCGCCTCCTCGTCGGGCTCGCGCTCGCAGCCGTCGAGCCCGGCGATCGCGAGCGCGCCGCCCAGGCATTTGAGGATGTCGCGCCGCCGCCAGTCGGCCGCGCTCTTCGCCAGCGAAGGGAATTGAGCGGCGAGCCGTTCCTTGAAATCGGCGCGATCGACCAGCTCGTCGAGCCCGCGCCAGAAGCGCTTGCCGCGCGCCTCCTTGAGGTCCGCCAGTGCGGCGTCGAGGGGAGGAGGGGCGCTCACCGGTGGCAGATCCCGCAGTTGTCGAGCGTGTCGGGATCGATACGATGCGCGCGCATCACCTTCTCACCGAAGGCGCGCTTCTTCTCCTCGGACCAGCCGAGCGGCTCCATCCGCGTCACCAGCGCGCGCGGGCGCAGGTGCGGCGCGGGATCGCGGTGGCATTCGAGGCAGAATTTCATCTGGAACGGCTTGGCGCGGAAGGTGAGCGGCATCTGGTCGATCCGCCCGTGGCATTCGACGCAGGCGACGCCGCGATCGATATGGATCGAATGATCGAAATAGACGTAATCGGGAAGCTGCGCGACGCGGCGCCAGCGGATCGGAATGCCCTTGGCGAGGCTTTGCCGCACCGGCTCCAACACGGGCGCCCCGGTCCAGAGCTGCGAATGACAGGTCATGCACGTATGCGTCGGCGGCAGCCCGGCATGTTGTCCCTGCTCTACGCTGGTGTGGCAGTACCGACAGTCGATCCCATCGTCCAAAACATGGTGCTTGTGGCTGAACGGCACCGGCTGGTCCTGCACCCAGCCGACCTGGGTGAGATAGGTCGAATTCTCGAAATGGCCCGATCCGACGAGCAGCGCCACCACCAGGACCGTCGACACGAGCGCGATGAGCCTGAGCCAGGTGTCGGCCGCCGGTGTGAAGACCTGTGCCAGTTCGTGATCCCCTCTGCCGATTCGTATGCCGGCATCGTTGCTGAACGTGCGGAACGACGTCCGGGTCCGCACGCCGCGCAAAATCTATCGTGCCACGATATTGGCGCTCATTCCAATCCTCGGTCAACGTTTGTCGCGGGATTCTTTCCGTCCGGCTACCCGCGTACGGTATCCCGTGCGGTTACGGAATGCTTCGCCACCGGAAGGTGACGGCTGCGTTTGGCGTGAGACGGTATTCGGCGTGGCGGCCGTCGGCCACGATGGAGAAGGTTTCGGGCGCGTCACCGCCGTTGAACGCGACCAGCACGCGCGAGCCGTCGGGGTTGACGAAGGCGACGGTCGAGACGTCCGGGTCGCTGCTGGTCGAGGCGATCCGGCGCGCGCCGGGACGGACGAAGCGGCTGACATGACCGAGCGCGTAATATTCGGGGTTGCGGGTGATCGCGCCGGTCTTGCTGTCGATCGTCACCACGCCGCGGCAATCACCGCAGCCGCCGAGGTGCGGGCCGTATTTCTCGTCGAGCGCGAGATTCCACAGCAGCACGCCGCGCGCCCAGTTGCGCGTGGCGCCGATGACGAGATTCTGCATCATCCACGGCCACGCCTCGGGCCAGCCGGCGGACCATTCGCCGCCCGAACATTCGGTGAAGAACACCGATTTGTCGGGGAAGCGATCGTGGACCACGCCCTGCGCGTCGACCTTGCCGTTGTAGCAATGCCAGGCGATTCCATCGACGTAGCGCGCGGCGTCGGGATGCGCGAGCATCTCGGTGGGCTGCTGGGGCTGATCCCAATTGTGGTCCCATTCGAGGATCTTGGTATCGAGTTCGGCCGCGGCGAAAGCGGGGCCGACATGCTTGCCGACGATCTCGGCACGCTGATCGGCGCTGAGGCGCATGCCGGGATAGTTGGCGGGCTCGAAATCGGGCTCGTTCTGGATGCTGAGATAATCGACGGGTACGCCCTCGGCCGCGAAGGCTTTCACGGTGCGGGTGAGATAGGCGGCGAAGGGATCGTACGCCTCCTTGCGCAGCGTGCCGGTGATGAGCGAATCGGTGGTCTTCATCCAGCCCGGCGGACTCCACGGCGTCGCCATCACCTTGAGATCGGGATTGATCGCCAGCGCGGCGCGCACCGTCGGCAGCACGTTCTCGCGCGCCGGCGCGATCGAGAAATGGGCGAGACTGGGGTCGATCTCGCCCTTGGGCATATCGTCATAGCTGTAGTGGCGGCGCGAGAAATCCGACGCACCGATCGTGAGCCGCGTGAACGAGAGCGACAGGCCCGGCGCGGGGCCGAACAGCTCGCCGAGCAGCGCCGCGCGCTGCGCGTCGTCGAGCTTGTGCTGGATGAGATACGCCGAGGCATCGGTGATCGCCGCGCCGAAACCGACGAACGGCTGGAAACGGGTGGCGGCATCGACCGTCACCGTCGTGCCGGTCGCGGGCGCTTCCTGCCAGTGCAGCGCCGGTTGCTCGGCGAGCAGCGCCGCCTGGTCCTGCGTGGTGAGCCACACCGAGACGGCGTCATTGGCGGCCGGCGTCTGCACCGTTGCGCAGCCCGCGAGCAGCAGTGCGGTGCAAAGCGGTAGAGTGACGTGTCGGATGGGCATGTCGGTTCCTCGCAAGATAAGGCGCATCAGCGCGCGATGAGAAAGCTGGCGACGGTCAGGCGGCCGGAATCGATGTCGGCGGTGAGCGTCGCGTCGTTGGGCAGGCTTGCGCAATGGAGAAGACTGCTGCGGTAGAGCAATGCACGATTGTAGCGTGGGCGAACGGTCGAAATGCGTTCGAAGATGGGTGTGTCGCCGTCGATATAAGCGGGCTCGGGCTCACCGAGACTCGCGAAATCGGCGCGCAGGGCATCGAGATAGGTGCGATGGCGCGCGGCATCGACCGTTTCGAAGCCGGTGCTGCGATGGCGGTAAAAGCTCGTGCCGCCCTGATCGTTCTGGCTCAGATAGTGGATGATCGCGATCATCCCCTCCTCGACGCCATCGATGTGCGGGATGCACTGCGCGAGGCTCAGTGCGTGCGGCGGGGTGGTGGCGAGCGAATACAGCGCGCGGCTGAATTCGACGTGTTCGGTGGCGCCGAAGACCTGGCGGAGGACGGACGGGAGCACGCGGTCGAGCCCCTCGAAGTAAGATGGCCGCACCGGCGCGCGGACGCCGGGGTAGAATTCGCCGAGCGGCGCGAAGGGAAGGGTGCGCGCCTCTTCCACGAGCCGATCGGGATACGGCGAGAAGCCGTCGACGATGACGAGCGGCTGGCGTTCGTTGCCGATCGTCTCGACATGTACCTGAGGCGCAGTCATGCGCTGGCGCCGTTGACAAGCGACGTGCGCGCGCGAAGACCGGGCCGATGAAAGCGCTTCCCATCCGCGACGACGTGACGCCTGCGATCTTCCGCGAGCAAATCCGCCCCGCCGCACGGCCGGTGGTGATGAAGGGGCTCGCTGCCGACTGGCCACTGGTGGTCGCCTCGCGCGAGGGCGACGAGGCGGCGATCGCCTACCTCAAGGCGCGTGCCACGCCCGCGCCGGTGCCGCACGTTCGCGGGGCGCCCGAGCTGGAGGGGCGGCTCCATCTCGATGAAACCGCGCGCGGACCCAATTTCGTGCGCGAGGCGGGGCCTCTGGGCGATTTCCTGGACGCGCTGCTCGCCGCGCGCGAGGAGAAGCGGTCCGATACGCTCGCGGTTCAGGGGCTGACCGCGCCCGATCATCTGCCCGGCTTCGCCGAGGCGCATCGGCTCGCGATCCTGCCGCCGGCGATTATGCCCAGGCTGTGGATCGGCAATGCAGCGAAGATCGCGACGCACCACGATCCGCTCGAGAACGTAGCGTGCGTCGCGGTGGGGCGGCGGCGCTTCACGCTTTTTCCGCCCGAGCAGATCGGCAACCTCTATATGGGGCCGCTCCACATCACGCCGGCGGGAACGCCGATCAGCATGGTGCATGTGACGCAGCCCGATCTCGATCGATATCCGCGCTTCGCCGAGGCGCTGGCGGTCGCCGAGGCCGCCGAACTCGAGCCGGGAGACGCGATCTACATCCCGTACCACTGGTATCACCACGTCGAGGCGCTCGACCGGATCAACGTGCTGGTCAATTTCTGGTGGGATGCCGCGCGCGCCGACATCGGCTCGCCCTGGGACGCGCTGATGCACGGGATGATGACGCTCAGGAACCTGCCCGCCGACCAGCGCCGCGCCTGGCGCGCGATGTTCGATCACTACGTCTTCATGGGCGAAGGCGATCCGGGCGGGCATCTGCCGACCGCCTCGCGCGGCATCCTCGCCGCCAACCGGCCGCAGGACGTGGCCGAGATGCGGCGCCAGATCATCGCGCGGTTGCAGCGGGGCTGACGAGATTTCCGATCCTCCCCTGTAAGGAGAGGGGGACCACGCGAAGCGTGGTGGAGGGGTATCCCCCTCAGCGGCGAAGGGCGACACCCCTCCGTCAGCCCTGCGGGCTGCCATCTCCCCTTCCAGGGGAGGATGGGAGGAGGCCACCGCCATTCCTGTCAGGCCGGCGCGGCCGGGCACATGCGCGCGATATATTCCTCGTGGCTCGGCATGACATCCACGCATTTGCCGATCACGCTCTCGATATTGCCGAGATAGCGTGCGATCTCCTCCTCGCTCTTGACGTCGACGAGGGGGTCGTACCCCTTCGGCACGATGCCCTGCCCAAGGAAGACCTGGATCCAGCTTTCCTCGGCGAACAGCTCCTCGTCCTCGCGGAAGATGCGGCCGTTTGCGGCGAACAGGTCGATCTTGCGCTGGAGCGTCGCGGGCACCTCCATGTCGCGGCAGTAGCGCCAGAAGGGCGTGTCGTCGCGCTCGGTCGCCTTGTAGTGGAGAATGATGAAGTCGCGGATGCGCTCATATTCGAAATCGGACTGGCGGTTGAACTCGTCGATCCCCGCCTGATCGAAGCCGGCATCCGGGAGCAGTCGCACGAGCCGGATGATCGCCGACTGGATCACATGCAGGCTGGTCGATTCGAGCGGCTCGATGAACCCGCCCGACAGGCCGATCGCAAGGCAGTTGCGATTCCACGCCTTGCGCCTTTTCCCGGTGACGAAGCGCAGGCGACGCGGTTCGCCCTGTTGCGGCTCGTCGAGATTGGCGAGCAGCAGGCGCTCGGCCTCGTCATCGTCCATGTAGCGGCTCGAATAGACGTGGCCGTTGCCGGTGCGGTGCTGGAGGGGGATGCGCCATTGCCACCCCGCTGGCCGCACGGTCGCCATCGTATAGGGCGTGAAATTGCGCGCACGCCCGCTCGCCACCGCGATCGCGCGGTCGCACGGCAACCAGTGGGACCAGTCCTCGTATCCCGTCTGCATCGCCTGCTCGATGACGAGGCCGCGAAAGCCCGAGCAGTCGATGAAGAAATCGGCCGCGATCACCTCGCCGTCGGCCATCGTCACCGATTCAACGAAGCCGTCCTCGCTCCTGAGCGTCACGTCGGCGATACGACCCTCGCGGCGCTTGACGCCGCGCGCCTGCGCATAGCCGCTCAGGAATCGCGCGTAGAGGCTCGCATCGAACTGATAGGCGTGCGCGACGTGTGCGAGCGGCGATTCGGGCCGATCGGTCTTCGCGCGCAGGAACCTGTTCTTGAGGGCAGCGGCGGTGTTGATCGAGAAGTTGGCGAAATCGGGCGCGCGGCCGAGGCTGTGCATCTTGAGCCAGAATTGATGGCAGCGCAGCCATTCCAGATCCTGCCCGATCACTCCGAAACCGTGCATGTAGCTCGATCCCGGACGCAGCCAATCATTGAACTGGACGGCGAGCTTGTAGCTGCCTTGGGTGCGGCGAAGGAAATCGTGCTCGTCGATCCCGAGCAGATCATTGTATTTCTTGATCGCCGGGATCGTCGCCTCGCCGACGCCGACGGTGCCGATCTCCTCGGATTCGACGAGAACGATCTCGTACAGGCCCTCGAACAATTTGGAGAGCAGGGCGGCGGTCATCCATCCAGCCGAGCCGCCGCCGACGATCAGAATTCGTTTGAGCTGCTTCATCTACTTCCCGCCAGTGGCGCTATTTCCCGCTCGCACAGCCGCCGCCGGGCGCCGGCATGAACGGCACCGCGCCGGTCTCGTGAGCCTTTGCGTAGCTCAGCCCATAGCCGCGCGGGAACTGGACCGCCATGCCCGGCGCATCGCCGGTCGCGCAGGCGGAGCCGGGCCAGGCGAAGGAGAGGCGGCCGGTGAAGTCGTAGCCGGTCGAGCCGTCGGCCTTGCGCAGGATCAGATCGGCGATGCCGCCGGCCTCGCTTCCAGGCAGAAAGGCGGCAACGAAGGCATCGGAGAGGTTGATGAGGTCGTTCGCATAGACGGTGCGCCCCGAATAGAAGACCGAGATCACCGGCGCGCCCTTGCCCGAGACGCGCTGGAGCACCGCGAGATCGGCCGGGTAGCGCGCGCTGTGCTGCATCGTCGTCGGATAGCGGATGTCCCCCTTGTATTCGGCGTACGGATGCTCGCCGATCACCGCGACAACCGCCGCGAACTTGGCGGGATCGGCCCCCTTGGCATCGGCCGAATAGACGACGTTTTCGGCGCCCCAGGCCTCGCGCAGTGCGGTCAGCAGCGTCTCGCCGGTCGTATAATCGGCCTTGCTGTTCTCGGTGCCCTGCCACGTCAGCGACCATCCGCCCGACTGATCGGCGAAGCTGTCGGCGCTCTTGCCGACGACGAGCAGCTTGCCGTGCCGGGCGAGCGGCAGCGCGGCGCGATCGTTCTTGAGCAGCACCGCGGACTTGCGAACCGCCTCGCGCGCGAGCGCCCGCGCTTCGAGGGCGCCCGCCTCGCCGCTATAGGGGCTCGCCGAGGGCGGCGCGTCGAACAGCCCCGAGCGCATCTTGACGCGCAGGATGCGGGTGACGGCATCGTCGATGCGCTTCATCGGGATGCGGCCCTCGCGCACGTCGGCGACGGTGTTGGCGATGAACGGCTTCCACTTCTCGGACACCATGACCATGTCGATGCCGGCATTGATCGCCTGCGGGCAATGGTCGACGGTGCAGCCGGGCACCTGCTCGATCGCGTTCCAGTCCGATACGACGATCCCGTCGAAACCGAGACGGCCCTTGAGCACATCGGTCAGCAGCTCATGGCTGCCGTGCATCTTGCCGTAATCCTTGTCCGCGCCGACATCGTTCCAGCTACTGTAGGATGCCATCACCGTCTGCACCCCGGCATCGAGTGCGCCATAATAGCCGGCCGCCTGCTCGGCGATCATCTGCTTGCGGCCGATGCGGCTTTCGCCCTGATCGATTCCGCGCCAGGTGGAGCCGTCGCCCAGGAAGTGCTTGGCGGTGGCGATCACGTCGTCGCCGCCGGAAAGATCGCCCTGAAGCCCGTGGACCATCGCCTTGGCATAGCGCGCGACCAGCTTCGGATCGCTCGACCAGCTTTCGTAGCTGCGGCCCCAGCGCTCGTTCTGCGCGACCGCGACCGTCGGCGCGAACGCCCAGGTGATGCCGGTCGCGCGCACCGCCTTCGCGGTCGCGCGGCCGATCCGGACCATCAGCTCGGGGTCGTGCGCGGCGCCGAGTCCGATATTGTGCGGAAAGAGCGTCGCGCCGACGACGTTGTTGTGCCCGTGGACGGCGTCGGTGCCCCAGACGACGGGGATCGGCACCGTCATGTCGGTCGCCATCGAGGCGGTGTAATAGGCGTCCGAGAGCGCGACCCACGCGGCGGGGGTGGCGTGCTTGTCCATGTCCGGCCAGGCGCCGCCGCCGTTGAGCACGGAGCCGATATAATAGCGGCGCACCTCGTCAGGGGTGATCGAGCGGATGTCGGCCTGCGTCATCTGGCCGACCTTCTGCTCCAGCGTCATTCCCGCCACGATCTGGGCGATGCGCTGCTCCATCGCGGGATCGAGCGCGATCGGGCTGTGGTGCTCGGGCCAGTCGGCGACCGCCGCATCGGGGGCGGCATCGGCCGGAGCGCTCTGCGTGGCGAGCGGACCGCATCCTGCCAGCAGCAGCATCGAAGCGGCCGAAGCCAGCAGGGCGCGTCTGAGCATCTCTTAAAATCCCTTGTGCGTGAGAGATCGGGCCGGAAGCGAGGGCGTTCGCTTCCGGCGCGATGGTTCGACCGATCCGATGCGGATCAGAAGCGGTAGTTCACCCCGAACAGGAACTCCCGACCGTATTTCTCGTAGGTTTCGAGCAGCGGCTGGCCGCTTTCGGTATGGGTGCCGCCGCTATCGAGCCCCAGCCGCGTGCGATACGGCGAGTTGGTGAGATTGGTGACCTGGAGCAGAACGCCCAACCCTTCGAGCGTGCCGCTCTGGAAGGTATAGCCGACCTGCGCGTCAACCTGCTTGTCGGGCAGGATCTCGGTGAAGCCGCGCGTCGCGAAGAGCTGCACCACCTCACCCTTGAACTTGGAGCGATAGCGCTGGCTGATCCGCGCCTGGAAGCCGCTGTTCTCGTAATAGGCGGTCAGGTTGTAGACGACGTCCGACAGCCCCGGGATTTTCACCGGATCGGTGCCGGTGGTCGGGTTGAGGTTCGATTCGGTCAGCGACAGGCTGCCTTGGAAACCGAGGCCGCTGAGCGGGTGCCACAGCGTGCCGAAATCGAGCGCGCCGCTGAACTCGAGCCCCTTGATGTTGCCGCCCTTGCCGTTGGCCGGAAGACTGATCTGCCCGATCGGGCTGATGACCACGCCCGGCGGAATCGCGGATGCCGTCGGGGGCAGCGGGATGCCGGTGAAGTCGAATTCGCCGGTCTGGGTATAGATGTAGCTTTTGAGGTGCTTGTAGAAGCCCGCGACCGACAGGTACGTCGTCGGGTTGATGTACCATTCATAGGCCACGTCGAGCGCGTCCGCACGCCATGGCTTGAGATGCGGATTTCCGCCGCTGCCTGACCATGGGTGGACGATCGTGCCCGGCGCGCAGGTCTGCGCGCTGCACACGAGCGAGTTGAAGCCCGGCGTCACGTTCGCGCGCAGATCGTCCATGCGCGGCCGCGCCATCGTTTGGGACGCAGAGAAGCGCAATCGGTGGCCCCCGCCGAGTTCGTAGATCAGGTTGAGGCTCGGCAGAATGTCCGTATATTCGTCGCGCTCGAACACCGTCATCGGCACGATCGGCTGGCCCGGGGTCAGCCCGTTGATGACAACGCCGTTCGACTTCTGCGTCTGGTTGACAACCTGCACGCCGATATTACCGCGCAGATCGCCCCAATCGATGTCCGCCTTCCCGAAGACGGTGATGACTTCTTCCTCGATGTCCCAATTCTTGTCGAAATAGTTGGAATCGCGGATCGGGGCGGTTTCGTAATATTCGTCGAATGCCGAGGCGAGATCGACGCTCAGCACGTTGCCGAAGCCGACATAATCGAGCGAGGTCGGATCGACGAGGAATTGCGGATCGACCAGCACTTGCTGGCGGCCGTTCTTGAGGAACACGTCGTTGTCCTCGACCCGCTTGTGCTTGTCCCGATGCGTGAAATTGACGCCCGCCGTCAGCCCGCTGAAGAAGCCGTCGATATCGTGCTTCATGCGCAGGTCGAGCGCCCAGACATTCTCCCTGACGTCGGGGAAGCGGATCGCACCGTCATGGCCCCAGCCGCCCCACGGCGCGCGATCACCGAGCGAGACGTGCGCGGCGTCCGCGTAATCGAGACCTTCCGAATAGGTCGGATAATCGTCGGTCGGAACCTCGAAGCCGATATTGTCATAGGTGCGGCCGACATCGGGCGTCGCCGGCGTGACGCCGCCGGTGCCCATCCCGTAGCCCGCATAGGTCTCGAGAATCTGCTCGTGCCGGTGGTTGGTCGAGTAGGAAAGATCGGTGACTAACTGCGTGCGGTCGTCGATCTGGAACTCGTTGTTGAGCCCGGCCGAGAAGAGCTTGTCGGTGCGGGTGTTGTAGTCGTTACGAAGGATCGGCACCGCATTGTGCGCGATACCGCTGCCGGCGAAGGGCGAGCCGCCATTCTCGACGGTGACGACGTCGGTCAAGGTGAGGCCATCGGCATAGGGGTTCGAGAACCACTGCGCGCCGCGCATCACCTCCTTCTGGCCGAAATGCGAATAATAGACGTCGAGCGTCGAATGGACGACGTCGCTCGGCTGCCATTCGAGGATGCCGATCGCGGCGTCGCGCTTGTTGAGGCGTGAGGTGGCGAATGCCTCCTGGCCATTGAGGATCAGCGCGTTGTCCGAGCTGTCCGGCGTCACCGCGAAGCCGAACGGCTCATAGCCATAGGCCTTGTAGTGCATGTTCTTCGACGGCGAATCGAGGTGCGCATAGCCGATCGCGATGCCGATCGTGTCATGCGCGAACTGGTCGATATAGCTCGCGCTGCCGCGCCAGCCCCAGTTACGCACGTCGCTGTTGAGCCGGCCGCCCTCGGTCTTCTGCCCGCGGAGGTTGAGCGCGATCGCGCGCTTGCCGAAGGTGAGCGGACGCACCGTGCGCAGGTCGGCCGATCCCGAAAGCCCCATGCCGGCGATGCCCGCGTCGGGCGTCTTATAGACGACGACGCTCGACAGGAGCTCGGAGGGATATTGATCGAACTCGACCGCGCGGTTGTCACCCGAGCTCGCCTGCTGGCGCCCGTTGAGCAGCGTCGTGGTGAAATCGGGCGAGAGGCCGCGGATCGAGATCACCTGCGCGCGACCGTTGACGCGCTGGGCGGCGAGGCCGGGGAGACGCGCGATCGATTCGGCGATCGATACGTCGGGCAGCTTGCCGATATCCTCGGCCGAAATCGCCTCGACGATCGAGGTTGCGTTTTTCTTGATGCTGATCGAGTCCCGAATACCGGCGCGAATGCCGGTAACGATGATCTCGTTCGGCTGTGCGGCCTCGTCGTTCTGGGTCTGGTCCTGCGAATCGTCGGGGACGTCGCCGGGCTGGGTCGGCGTCGCATCCTGCGCGAACGCGGCCGTCGGCAGCGCGGCGCCGAGCGCCAGCGCCGAGACGGTCAGACAGAATTTGCTCGTAGAACTGAAGCCGCAGCCACCGGCGCGCGCGAATCGCTTGGACATCGAAAAAATTCCCTCCCGCATGCGGCTCGTCGGAAAAAAGCCGCCTGATTCCGTTTCTTGGCTCTTCCGGTCCGGCCGCCCGAGCCGGAGGTCTTTATGGAAGCGCTTCCATTTCTCCTAACGGGAAGCGCCGAAGCGCGCAACCGGAAAACGGCCGATCGGGGACCAATCGTCGATATTCGCTCAGCGGGGAAGGCCTGCGGACTGCCGCTCGACGATTCGGTGGGGGATGAAATCGTAACGCTGTTCCACCGCGCCGGCGCCGCTCTCGATCCGTTTGACAAGGGCGGTCGCCGCCTGCCGGCCGACCTCCTTGATCGGCTGGTGAACCGTCGTCAGCGGCGGCCAGACGATGTCGGACACCGGGGTGTCGTCGAACCCGACGACCGAAAGATCCCGCGGAATCGCGAGCCCGCGCTTGTGGCAGGTGAGGAGCGCGCCGGCGGCCATGTCATCGTTGGCGCACATGATTGCGGTGACCTTGCCGGCGGCGAGGATTTGCTCGCAGCATTCGATGCCGGAGCGAAAGGTGAAGTTGCCCCGGGCGGCGAGGCTCGGGTCCGGCGCAATTCCCGCCTCGCGCAACGCGCGCGAGAAGCCGGCATGGCGGCTTTCGGCGGAAATGTGACCCTTCAGGCCATGGATATAGCCGATCCGCCGGTGCCCGAGCCCAAGCAGATAGCCGGCCATGTCATAGCCGGCGCGTTCGTCATCGATACCGATCGAGGGTGCGACCGCGCGAACCGCTGCACCCGCGGCAATGCAGATCACCGGGCAGTTCGCCTCCGTCAGCGCCCGCACCAGCTCCGGACGATCCGAAAAAGGCGGTGTCAGGATCAGCCCGTTGCACCGTCCGCTCTCGATCAGCGCAAGGATTTGCTGCCGCCCGCCATCGCTGCGGGGATCGATCGCCTGGACCGCAAGCTGGTAGCCGTGCCGCGCACACCCGGTCAGCGCGCCGAGTTCCAGGCCCGAGAAATAGTAGCTGTTGGGTTCTGCCTCCACGTTCGATTCGTGGATCAGCATGATCTGGCGGCTGTTGCCCGCGGCAAGATTGCGCGCCTGGACGTTGACCTTGTAGCCGAGCTGATCGATCGCATCGAGAACCCGCTGCCGGGTCGCGGCGCGCACACTGGGCTCGTCGTTGATGACGCGCGAGACGGTGACGCGGGCCACGCCCGACACCGCCGCCACATCATCGATCGTCGGCCGACGTCCGGTCACAGCTATGTCCATGTCCCGATGGAGGGAATCGGCGGCGCGGGATGGGGAAGGTGACATACCATCGGAGCGTCGCTGCTATATCGCAGCGGTCGCGCAAGTCCATATCGGCAACAGCCTGGCCGCCGATCACGATGCCTTATGGTCGCCGCGTGGGGTGTCGGCGAGCGCGATCCAGACCGGCGCATGATCGCTCGTCTTCTCCCAGCCGCGAACATGGCGGTCGACCTGTGCATCCCTGAGCCGCAGCGCCAGCGCCGGGCTCAACAGCAGATGATCGATGCGCAGGCCGGCGTCACGCGCGAACGCGTTGCGAAAGAATTTCCAGAAGGTGTAGATCGTTTCGTCCGGATGGATGGCGCGCAGGGCATCCGTCCAGCCTTGCGCCAGCAGACGGGCATAGGCCGCGCGCACCTCGGGCGCGAACAGTGCATCGTCGCCCCAGCGCTCGGGCTTATAGACGTCGCGATCGGTCGGCATCACGTTGAAATCGCCCGCGAGCACGACCGGAAGCCCAGTCGCGAGCAGCTCGGCGGCGTGATCGATGAGACGCTCGAACCAGCGTAGTTTGTAGTCGAATTTCGGGCCGGGTTTCGGATTGCCGTTGGGCAGGTAGAGGCCGGCGACCAGGACGCCGTTGATCGCGGCCTCGATGTAGCGGCTGTGGCTGTCGTCGGGATCGGCCGGAAGCCCACGCCGCGTCTCGTGGATGTCGCCGACGCGGCTGAGGATCGCGACCCCGTTCCAGCTTTTCTGGCCGTGCCAGATCGCGTCGTAGCCGGCGGCGCGGATGGCTGTCTCGGGGAAGCGCTCATCGGGCGCCTTCAGCTCCTGGAGGCAGACGATGTCCGGACGATCCTCCGCCAGCCAGCGCAGCAGCACCGGCAGCCGCGCGTTGATTCCGTTCACGTTGTAGGTGGCGATCTTCATCGCGTCTCCATCTCGGATGAGAAGCGCCGAACGCGCGACTGGTTCCGCCGAGCTCGGCCGCTCGACACGCGTCGGTAACCGAATCGGTTGGGCGAGAGAACGCGCCGGGATGGCCGCGCCAAGCTCGGCGGCCGCGCACCGTCTAGCTGACGACGATCTGGCCCTTCATGCCGAACATGCCGTGCATGAAGTGGGCGCAATGCACCTTGTACACGCCTGCGGCCGGCGCTCTCAGGTGGATGCTGGCCTGTTCGTGGCCGCCGAGCTCGACGCTGCCATCGTCGATCTGGGCGCGGTCATCGGGGGCGATCGTCGCGGCGTCGAAAAAGTCGCGCGCGGTGAAATCGTGCCCCCCGCCGGCCTGGTTGACGAGGTGCAGCACATAAGCTTGCCCGTGCTCGAGTCGGATCGTCTCGGGCGAGAAGCGGAAGTTGGAAAGCGCGATCTCGACGACGGGCGCGTCGGTGCCCGGATGCGCGACGGCAGAGCCGGCAATGGCTGCGCTCAAGGTGAGAAGTGCCGCTGTGCCGGCACGAGCGAACGGGGTGGTCATCGGCGCCTCCTGCACGAGATTGCGGTAAGTCCCGATTGCGCGTGCGCACGTTCAACGCGGAAGGGTCAGAAGTTCCAGCTTGCCCCCGCCGTGAGCGCGGTGCGATCGTGCGCACCGCCCGAAGAACAGGTCTTGCCAGGCCCGCCGCCCGACAGCGCGGCATGGGCCTCGAACCGGCCGAACCGCCGCGAGAGGCCGAACCGCCAGTCGTACCGTATGTCGTGCGACACCTGATATCCGCGATAATAGGAAGGCCGGCCATCGGCATAGACGAGCGCGCCAACGTGCGCGCTCACTCTCCAGTCGGGTGCCGGCTGGAACATCGTGTCGAGCTCCCCGTAAAAGGTCGGGGCGTTGCTGGCGCGATAGTCGGGTGAATAGAAGATACGCGCGCTGATGCTGTGGGCGGTGACGCCGACATACCCTTCGGTGTAGCGCGTGGATGTGCCGCCGGAATAGGGCGCGCGATATTGGGTGCGGTGGAGCCCGGCATCGAGCGAGACCTGCGGCGCGATACGCACCGCATAGCCGATCGCGCCATCGAATCCGAGAAACCTCGGTCCATCCTCGCCGAATGTATCGGTCGCCGAAAGAATCGCGTAGAGGCCCGAGCGATCGTCGTAGGAGACCGCCGCAGTCGCCACCGGCTCGCCGGCACTGATCGTGTAGCCGCGCAGGCGGTAGTCGGTGTCGAAAGCGATGCTCGCCGCCATCTGGGCATAGGCCGGTCCGGCAATGCCGAAGCTGCCCAGCGCAAGAAACAGACCGCTAGTGGCGGCGCGCTGTGCCGACCTGCAGGGCGACCGCGCAGGAGCAATCACAGGCGTGCGACGTGTCGAGCAGCGTACCGCATGCGTCGACCCAGCCGTTGGCGGCACGTGCAAGATCGACCGGCGCGCCGTGCGCCTGCCGGGCCAGCGCGATCAATCCGCTCAGATGCGCGGCGGAATAGGAACTGCCGTTGACCAGGTCCCATTTGCCTCCCGGCTCCGTCGTCGGCACGTCGCGGCCGGGCGCACCGTACAACCGGGAGGGCCAGGACTGCAAAGATTTGTCGGTAGCGGCGATCACGCCGGAAACTGACGCCGGGAAGCCGCCGCGCGGGAGCGCCGTATCATAAGCGGCAACGACCGAAAGGCGCTGCGCGAGCGCGAGATCGATGAGCTTGGTGAGCAGGATGCTCGGGGGCCCGCTCAAGCTGAGGTTGATGACCTTGGCGCCGTGCTCGATCGCATATTGGAGTGCCCGCGCGAGGGCGAGGCTATCGCACAGCGTCGCGCCGCCGCTCGACTGTCGGCATGCGCGAAGTGCCATCAGGCGGGCGCTCGGTGCGATCCCCGAAATGCCGACGCCGTTGTTCATCTTCGCCGCGATGACGCCTGCGACGCCGGTGTCGTGCCGTTCGGGGGGAGAGCAGTTCCCGACGAAATCCTGATCGGCGACGAACTGCCCCTCGAGATCGGGGTGATGGATGTCGATCTTGCTGTCGATCACCGCAACGGTCACGCCGCGGCCGGTGGCCACGCGGTGCAGATCCGCAAGGTGCCAGGCGGAAGCGGCGGGCTGAACCCGGAACAGCGGATCGCTCGCGCGCACCGCCGTGCCTTGCGTGCGGTACGTTTCGAGCGGTTCCGACCACGCGACCATCGGATCGCGCGTCACCTGCGCAACCGCATCGTCGAGCGCGGTATCGGCGGGCACATCCATGACGTAGCAATCGACGCCCAGCAGCGGCATCGGCCAGCCGTCGACCACCGCCAGGCGATGCCGACGTGCGATCGCCCGCGCTGCGCGTCGGCGCGCAGCGGCCGACGCTGCATCGCCGTAGCTGCCGCCATAGGATTGGCCCGGACGATAGTGGGGCGGCGCCATGTGGAGCATCACGAGGATGCGGTGGGACTGCGCGAGCGGCTCCGACGGCTGCGGCCGCGCGCCGCCGGCGGCCGCCAGCGCGGCGGCCGCGACCAGCGCGAGGACGGCGCGCCATGCCGTGCGCGTTGTCACGGCGCAGCGCCCGGATCGATCGGCTGCGCAACGACGACCTGCCGCACCTGGCGGAGTTCGGCGAGGGCGGCATCGCGCCGCTCGGGTGCGACATGCGCCATATAGGCGCCAGCGGCGGTTGGGCCGTCGACCAGTCGCGCATCGGCATCGATCAGTGCGGCACGCATCACCTGTTCGCTCGTCTCCGGATTGAACAACACGACGATATTTGCCCTTGCCGCGCTCGATCCGCTGCCGAGCGCCTGATAAACCGGCTCCGACGGCGTTCCGGGCATGGCGGTCATCACGGTGACGACGAGCGCCGCGGCGAGCGCTTGCGCGGTGATTGCCCAGCCGAGCCGGATCGGACGGTTGAGAAAAGGGATCGACCACGCCGGCGTCGGCGCTGGCATGGCTGCGGACGCATCGAGACGGCGCGCGAACATCTCCCAACCGTGCGCAGCCTCGAGCGGCATCGATGCCAGTTCGGCGGCCAGCGTGCGCTCAACGTCGATGTCTGTCCGGCATTCGGCACAGGCGGCAAGGTGCGCTTCGACGTCGGCTTTCTCGTGCGGGTCGAGCGTTCCGTTGATATACCAGGGTAGCAGCATCTGCGCTTGATCGTGCAGGCTGTCGCGCAGCCGGATGATGTCAGCCATCGCTCAAATCCTAGATCCAGTCGCCGAGTGCGCCGGCCATGTGCCGCCGCAGGTGGCGCCGTGCGTGAAACATGCGGGTCTTCACCGTATCCACCGGGCAGTTCACGATCTCGGCGATCTCGCGATAGCTCAGCTCGTGGAAGTAGGTGAGGTCGACCACCGCGCGATGATCGGCCGAAAGGTGGGTCATGGCCTCGATCAGCAATCCATGAATCCGCTCCTGCCCGAGCGCTTCCTCGGGTGTCGCGTCGAGACTGCGCCGCTCGTTGCGCTCCGAATCCTCGATTGGCTCATCCTGCTTGCGCAATGCCTTCATCGCCTTGCGGTAGCCGATCGCGAAGATCCAGGTGGAGAGCTTGCTCGTTCCATTGAAGCTGTCGGCCCTGTCCCACACGACCATCAGCGTATCGTTGAGCACCTCCTCGACGAGCTGCGGGCGCCGCACGAGGTTGAGCAGGAATCGGGTCAGGCGGGGGTAGTAGATCCGGTAGAGATGTTCGAATGCGTCCCGATCTCCTTCGCGGACGAGCGCCAGCAGCCGCAAATCCTCCTGCCCATCGCGACGTCTAGCGCTCGGGGCAGGTTCGACCGATGGGCGGACTTCGCTCACATCCTGCCTTCCTTGCTTCCGCGCCTGTAAGTGTATCTCGTCCCGTCAGCGGTTCAAAGCGCGACAGCGCCCACCAAACGGGGCAGGCGGCCTGGTCGACCCAGTGCTCATGGCGACGATTCCGATGACAGCGCGCATCGAAAGCTGGCGCCCGACGTGGCTTACCAATGGACCTGCCGCAGCCCTGGCAGGATATTTCCCAGTCGATCGCCCAACGATGCGGAGATGTCCCGCTCGAGCATGCGCGCGATCGGGGGTGGCCAGGTCCCGCGGTGGAGCCGACGAAGCTCCTCGCTGACCGCCGCGTCGGTACGGGTGCGGCGCTGGTTGTGGCGAACGTAATCGAGCCAGGTCGGCACGTGATAGCGCTCGATCCAGCGGTTGCGGTCGGCGAGGTCGCGCAGCAGATGCCAATGGCGGGCCCCGTCGCGGCGGCGGATGCGGCGACGCTCCGCCATCACGGTCAGGAAGGCGACCTCATCCTCCTCGGCGATGTCGTAGGTGAGGGTGATGACGACCGGGCCGCTGCGCCCGACGATCGGGACTTCGGTGTCGGGCGCGGTGAACTCGCGCATCGGCGCGAGGTCGAGATCCTCGACCTCCGAAAGGCGGAACGGGAGCGCGAGGACAAGGGCGATGGCTTGCGCGATCGCCGCGAAGACGAGCGCGATGCCGACCGCATGCTGCTCGGCGATCACGCCCCACAACCAGCTTCCGAGCGACATGCCGCCGAAGGTCGCCATCTGATAGAGCGCGAGCGCGCGGCCGACCACCCAGCGCGGCGAGGCGAGCTGGACGACCGTGTTGAAGCTCGACAGCACGATGATCCACGCAGCCCCGGTAACCGCGAGCGCCAGGAGCGTGAGCGGGAGGAAGGGCGAGATCCCGACGATCGCGGTGGCGATGGCGAAGGCGATGCTCGCGATGCGCACGACGCTCTCGGTCGAGAAGCGCTGGCGCGCGGCGCTGCCGCCGATCGCTCCGCCGACCGCGCCGATACCGAACGCGCCCAGGAGCACGCCGTAGGTGAACGAGCCCCCGCCGACGAGGTCGCGCGCCACCAGCGGCAGCAGTGCCTGGATCGCGATCGAGCCGAGTCCGAACAGCGCCGAGCGCACGAGCACGACGAGAATATGCGGCGACATTGCGACGTAGCGCACGCCGGCGGCCATCGCATGGCCGATCCGCTCGCGCGGAAGCGTGCGTTCGGAGATGGCCGGGCGCCAGCGGGCGAGCACCCCGATGAGGCCAAGATAGGAGAGGACGTTGAAGGCGAAGGCGGCAGCCGCGCCCGCCGCGGCGACGATCAGGCCACCGACCGCCGGGCCGACGCTGCGCGCGAGGTTGAACCCCATCGAATTGAGCGTGACCGCGCCGGGCAGGTCCTCGCGCGGCACCATCTCGCCCACCGAACTCTGCCAGGCAGGCCGGTTGAACGCGTTGCCGCAGCCGATCAGGAACGTGAAGAGCAGCAGCAACCACGGGGTTGCGACGCCGAAAAAAGCGACGAGACAGAGCCCAAGCGACGCGAAGAACAGGAACCATTGCGCGCCGATCAGCACGCGACGGCGATCGAACTGATCGGCGATCGCGCCGGCCAGCAGCGAGAGGAGCATCACCGGCAGGGTGCGCGAGGCCTGGACGAGCGCGACCATGCTGGCGGGCGCGGCGAGCATCACCATCATCCATGCCGCACCGACGCCTTCGATCAGCCCGCCGAAATTCGAGACCGTGCTCGCGATCCACACCGCGCGGAACGTTCGGTGACGAAAGGGCCGGAAGAGCGGCAATCGGGTGGGGGACGTGTCGGCCAAGGCTGGCAGCGGCTCCTTGAACGAGGGACTGCCTCATTGGGTGGTGCGTGCGCGGGAATCAAGCGGTACGCGGCTCGCGCTATCCCGGTAGCGCCAGCGGGCGCGCGTGATAGGTGTGCAGCCAACTCGACAGGTCGTCGATCAGCAGCTCGGAGACGCGGCGGACGCGGCGGAGCAGCGCGTCGAACGAGAGCGGCTCGTTCACGCTGACGAGGCGCAGTCGGCGAAGCTGCTCGGCAAGTGCCTCGTTGCGTTCGGCAATGCCGGCGAAGTCGCCCTGCATGCGGATGCCGTAGATCGCCGCACCGACCGCCGGCAACGCGGCGCTGCCGATCGTGCCCCAGATCAATGCGGCATGGGCTTCGTGGCGGAGCGCCGGCATCGCAGCGAGCGCGATCTCCAGCCCGAGAAATGCGACGCAGATCGTCGCCGTCGCGCCGAACAGCAGCTCGCCGGCGCGGTGGAGCCGGTGCTCGAGCCGGTCCATCCGCCCCGCATCGGCATCGAGATAGGCGACCTGATCTTCGATCAGGCGCAGCAAGTCGTCACGAACCCGCGTCAGATAGGCGTCGTCGACCGAGCTGTCGGGCAGCGCGAGGGATCGCGCCACCGCGCGCGAGACCGGGTGCGCGATGCCGCGCAGCGCCAGCTCGCCAAGCTGCGCCGATATCGCGAGGCAGCGCAGCCGCTCCGCGGTCTGGCGGCAGTCGAGCCAGCGCTGATGCCAGCCCGAGCGGCGCCCGAGATGCGTGATCAGCAGGATCGAAGCGACGATCGCCAGCTCGAGGGCGATGAGGAAGGGTTTCATCGCCGCGGGCAACACCAGCCCAAAAAGCGAGACGATCACCGCCAGCGCGGCGAGGCTGAAATTGGCGACCCAGGCGCTGCGGAAGCGGCGCGCCGCCTCGGTCGCGACTGCATCGGCGCGGGCGTAGGCGGGGGCGAGGTGGTCGCGCAACCGCTTCGCGAAGGCGCCTTCTCCGCGGGCGCCTCGACATGTGGCAAGAAGCTCGCGCTCGGCGTCGGCCGGCTGCCGTCGGAGGAAATCGGAGCGGCGCAACCGGCGCACTCCGGTGAGCGAAAGGAGAAGCTGGTAGGCGATCGCGAAGCTCAGCCGCTTCGGTCGGCCGGAAGCGAAGCGCGCCGGTGCGGCGGCGGGGTCGGCGAGATGCCCGGCGAGGCGTGGCAGTTGGTCGAGACCGCCGCGCGGCACCGTTTCGAGCGACTGCTGGCCGAGATCGTGCTCGTCGAGCCCGTCCCACAACAGCAGCGGCGGCGTGTCGGGCGTGATGGCGATGTGAATGACGGGAATGCCCTCCGCGACGGCCTCCGCGACGATCTGCGCCGTGCCCCCGCGCCCGCGCGGCGGTGCACCATCCCAGATCGCGATCAGAATATCGCTCTGCGCGAGCATGATGCGCCCAGCGCGCTCATAGGCCTGCGCCGCCTCGTCCGCATCGACGCGCGCGCCGTTGAGAGCGAACACGGCATTAGCGCGTGCGAGGCGGGCGTCGAGCGCGGTCCGGGCGCCCGGATCGGGATAATCGTGTCGGTTGTCCTCGTGCGAGAAGGGCAGGACGACGTCGAGCGTCCAGCCCAACGCCAGCGCCTCGTCGGCAGCGATGCTGTCCGCCCCTTCGGCGAGGCTGCTGACGAGGCGGAGGCCGCGTTCGTGGCCCATTGCCGTGGCGATCGTCGCCAGCACCGAGCGGACCGACGCTCGCATTGCGGCGGGATCGATCCCTTCAAGCCGTTTGGGCCGGTGGCCGGTGACGCCGACGGTGTGCGACGATGCCGTCGCCGGCGGCGCCTGACGGCCCCGGTTCACGGCGCGACGGTCTGGCTCGCCATCGGCGAGGGATCGGGCACGAGGACGTGGCCCGAGGCTGCCAGCCGCGCCTTCGCCGCCGCCATCATCCCCTGGAAGCGGCGATCGGCGCGAAGCGGGTCTATATCCGGATCGACTTGGCAGTGTTGCAGTTGCGTCGGGCTCGCCCGCTGTAAAAGGGGCTCCATCAGCTCCAAGGCGCCGTCGATGTCGCCCAGATTGGCGGTAAAGGTGCAGGCTATGTTGTAGATCAGCACCCAATTGTCCGGATCGATCAGCATGGCGCGCCGCGCCCATTCCCGCGCGCGCTCCGCATCTCCCAACAGCGCGTGGCACGTGGCGCCCCAACCGACCGCGAAGCCGTTGCTCGAATCCTGTCCCACGACCTTTTCGACACGTGCAAGCGTCGTTTGTGCTGCGCGCCGCGCTGCGCCGCTGTCACCGATCGCGTCGTAACAGGTCGTGAGCATGCCGGCGTCGTGATAGTCGGCGTCCATCAACGATGCCGCCTTTTCGTAGAAGGGGATCGCCTCGCGAATTCGCCCTTGGCGGAACGTGAGGAAAGCGGCTTCCTTATTGACCTCCCAGGAATCGGGTTCGAGCCGAAGCGCCGCTTCGATCTGCTGGTTGGCCGCGGCATGAGCGCCATCTTCCAGAAAATAGCGCGCCCTGACGCAGAGTGCGTCGGGCAGATTCGGATCGAGTGCTAGCGCACGATCGGCCGCTTCCAGGCCGTCAATGTCGCGGCCGTGCCAGAACCGCAAATTCGCCTGGGCGAGCGCCATCAGCGCCCAGGCCTTGGCATAGCCGCGGTCGAGTGCAATGGCCTGCTTGCAGATGCGGATGACCACCGCTTCATGTCGCGGATCGCCGAAATTGCCGCTGATCCAATGCTGGCGCGCCATCAGATAGAGGTTGTACGCTTCGGAGTTGGTCGTACCGCGCTGCTCGATCGCCTTCTTCTCCTTCGGCAGCAGCTTCACCTTGAGCGCCCCGACGATCGCTTTCGAGATTTCGTCCTGGATGGCGAAGATATCGTCGAGATCGCGATCGTAGCGTTCCGCCCAGACATGGTCGCCGGCAGCGCCGTCGATCAACTGCGCGGTGATGCGGACGCGGCTGCCGGCCTTGCGCACGCTGCCCTCGAGGACGTGGCTGACGCCCAGTTGCGACGCGACCTTCTTCACGTCGAGCGCCGCGCCCTTGAAGGTGAAGGCGGTGTTGCGCGCGACCACCGACAGCGCCGAGATTTTCGACAGATCGGTGATGATGTCCTCACTGATTCCATCGCTGAAATATTCCTGCTCGGCGTCTCCGCTCATATTGGCGAACGGCAGGACGCAGATCGAGATTTTCTTGTCGGTGCGTGCGCGGTCGGCGGTGGGCGCGGCGGCCGGGCCGCCGGCGGCGCGAACCAGCGCGGCAATGCTGCCCTCGACCTTGCGCCAGCCGGGCGCGTCGGCGCCGCCGTTCCAGTCGCGCAGGTCGGCGCATTGGATCTGATTGAACGGCATCGGCGGCAGGCAGCCGTCGACGGTGAGCTGGACCAGCGTTCCCGCCTCGCGCGCGGCGTCCGCTTCTGCGCGCACCCATTGCGATCGGATCGCGTCGACCGACCAGACCACGACCACCGCTTTTGCCGAGCGCAGCCGTTCCTCGATCACCTCGCCATAGGCGCGGTGCGCCGGCAATTCGTCATCGCGCCACACGCCGTAGCCGAGCCCGCGCAGCGCGTCGGCGATCTGGCGCGCCTCGCGTTCGGTCGACCGGGCGTAGGACACGAACACGTCGGACATCGCCGTTCAGCCCTCCTTCGAATCCCCAGCGGCACGAAAGGACGCTCGAGCAGCATCCACAGGATTGGAGCCCGCGCAAGCCGCCGGCCGGCTAGACCTTCGCGCCCCTGGGCAGGCGATCTCGCGCGGATCGCTCGCCGCGGGCACATGGCGGCTCCGGTTCATGGCGCGGCGACTTGGCTTGCCGGCGATGGATCGGGCGCCGGTGCGGGGATAGGCGCGTGGCTGGATGCGGCCACCCGCGCCTTCATCCGCGCCAGCATCTCCTGAAAGCGCGGATCGCCGCGGATCACATCGAGATCGGGATCGACCTGAAAATGCGTGACCAGCATCGCGTTGAAAGTGTCGGCATAGGGCAGGAGAACATCGAGTGCCGCGTCAACGTCGTGGAGATTGCGTGCCAGTGCGCAGGCGATGTTGTAGCGCATCGTCAGGTTTTCAGGGTCGATCAACAGCGCCCGCCGTGACCATTCCCGAGCGCGGTCGCGTTCCCCGAGCGCCGCGAGACCACACGTGCCCTGGCCGAGTGCCGCCCCGTTGCTCTTGTCGTGTGCGATCGCCTTCTCGGCGCGAGCCACCGTTCTCTCGGCGGCATCTTGCAGCCGTTTGGTATCGCCTAGCGCCTGATAGCAGGTGATGAGCAGGCTGGGGGAGTTGGTGTCGCTGTCCATCAGCGAGGCGGCCTTCTCGAAATAGGGGATCGCCTCCTTGATCCTGCCCTGGCGGAAGATCAGGCGTGCGGCTTCCTTGTTGGCCTCCCAGGATTCGGGGTCGAGGCGAAGCGCCGTTTCGATCTGCCGGATCGCCTCCTCGGCGCGGCCTTCCTCGTCGGCGAGGTAGCGCGCCTTGACGCAATGCGCCTCGGGCAGATTGGGGTCGAGCGCGAGCGCACGTTCCGCCGCGGGGAGTGCGTCGACCGGCTTATCGTGACGAAACCGCAGCTCCGACCGGGCCAGCGCCATCAATGCCCAGGCCTTGGCGTAATCCCGATCGAGCGCAACCGCCTCCTGGCAGATGCGCACGATCACCTCGTCGCGGCGGCTGTCACCGTCATTGCCGCTGATCCAATGCTGGCGTGCCATCAGATAGAGGTTATACGCGTCGGGGCTGGTCGTGCCGCGCTGCTCGATCGCCTTCTTCTCCTTGGGCAGCAGCTTCAGCTTGAGCGCGCCGACGATCGCTTTCGAGATTTCGTCCTGGATGGCGAAGATGTCGTCAAGATCGCGATCATAGCGTTCGGCCCAGATGTGTGCGCCGGTGGCGCCATCGATCAATTGCGCGGTGATGCGGACGCGGCCGCCAGCCTTCCGCACGCTGCCCTCGAGCAGATGGCTGACGCCGAGCTGACGGGCGACGCCGCGCACGTCGATCTCCTTGCCCTTGAATCCGAATGCGGTGTTGCGCGCGATCACTGCCAGCGCCGAAATCTTCGACAGGTCGGTGATGATGTCCTCGCTGATCCCGTCGCTGAAATATTCCTGCTCGGCATCGCCGCTCATATTGGCGAAGGGCAGGACGCAGATGCAGATCTGCGGCGTCTTTCCAGCATCGCTGCTCGGCGCGCCCTTCATCGCGCCGCCGACCAGCGACGCAATGCTGCCCGCGACCTTGCGCCAGCCGGGGGCATTCGGATCGCCGTTCCAGTCGCGCAGGTCGGCGCACTGAATCTGGTTGAACGGGATCGGCGGCAGGCAGCCGTCGACGGTGAGCTGCACGAGCGTGCCCGCTTCGCGCGCAGTGTCCGCTTCGGCGCGGACCCATTGCGATCGGATCGCGTCGGCCGACCAGATCACCACCACGGCTTTCGCCGAGCGCAGCCGTTCTTCGATCACTTCGCCATACGCGCGGTGCGCCGGCAGCGCATCGTCGCGCCAAACATCGTAGCCCAGCGCGACAACGGCGTCGGCTACCTGCTGCGCCTGCCGCTCGGTCGACCGGGCATAGGAGATGAAAATATCCGACATCGGCGCAGTCCGCCTTCGCTGCTGGGTCGCAGAGTAGCGGAATGGCGGCGCCAAGTAAAAGGATTGCCAGATGAATGCCGCCGTTTACTTCGAGCGGTGCGGCCATGGACGCGCCGAAGCTGCATTGGACGCAAACTTCTTGAGTGAGCTTTTGAGCCGTCGCGGGCGGGCAGACGGTAGCGCGAAATATATGCCCGCCTTCGCATCGGACGCGGCAACGGTCTCATTTCGGCTCACCCGCACCGAACCGTCAATCCGTCATTCCGCACGTTTCGCGAAAAAACCGGACCTTTAACAGCTAACGTATTGATAATAGTGGCGCGCCCGACATGAAAGCGATGGGGACTCAAATTACTGGGGAATTCTCGGTTAAAAGGGGCGGCAAAGGGGCCGCTTAGCGCCCCATCTCGGTCGTTCAGCGCAGGAAAACGCATCGACTTCTCGACGATGATCTTGCGGCGGCCTCGGTCGTGATTCCCGAACAGGCGCTGCACGCCGTCGATCTGTCGTTTGCGGCCGGCGCGGTTGCCGGACGCCACTATTCGCCCGGCGCTCAGACGCAGGTGGTTACCAAGCTGCTCCCCGAGGAGATGGAACGGGAAAACCGCCCGGCAACGCGATATAGCCGGGCCGCCAGCGGCTCTGGTCGAAATGCCGCCCCGCCAACGTTGTTCGGTCGATCAGAAGCGATAGCGCACGCCCATCGTGTAGGTCGTCTCGTCATAGAAATAATTGCCGACGAAGAATGGCTCGCCACGATAGGTCCTCGTCCTGCTGCGCAGCACGTTGGTCCCCCCGATGTCGAAGCGTAAGCGGTCGTTGAGGTCGTAACCCACGCTGAAATCGAGCCGGCCGGCCGGCCGCACATATTCGAGCACCGTCGGAACCACGTCCGTCACGCCAGGATCGAAACGCCTGAGCTGCGGCTGGCCCGTCAGGTCGGCCGTATAATATTTCGACCGATAGGTATAAACGACGCGGCCGCTGATCCCGTATCTCTCGTAGAGCAGCCCGGCCGTGTAGTTGAATTTGGAGACGCCTTGCAGCGGCTCGCCGGCCAGGCTGTCGTCGCCCTGCACCTCCGAATCGGCATAGGTGAACGATCCCATCACCCCGAGGCCGCTCAGCGCGCCGGGCAGGAAATCGAAGAAATTCTGGCCGCTGATCTCGATGCCCTGGAGTTTCGCGCGGCCGACATTGCGCGGACGCGTGACGATATAGGTGATGCCGTCGATCACCTCGGGGGCGCCAGCGGAGATCACGCGATTGGTGATGTTGCGATAATAGCCGGCGATCGCGACGAAGCCGCCGTTCCAGTAATGCTCGATCGTCGCGTCGTAGCTGTCCGATTTTTGCGGTTGCAGGTCCGGATTGCCCGCCGATCCCGTGCTGAGCTGCGCGGGATTCACGTCGATGATGAGCTTGACCGCGGGGTTGAGCGAGGCGAATTCGGGACGCCGGATCGCCTTGGAATAGCCCAGGCGCGCCTGGAACCCGCCGGGGATGCGCAGGCGCGCGGTCGCGTTGGGCAGGACGTCGGTATCGGAGGTGTGCGATTGGATCGCCGCGCCGTCCTCGTCGAAGGTGTTGACGGTGCGGTCGGTCTTGGTCACGCGGGCGCCGACGACGCCGTCGAGCGAGAGGCCGCCGCCCAGGTCGGCATCATATTGGAGCTGGGCGTAGCCGGCATAGGTCGCCTCGTCGGCGTCGAAGGTGCGCAGCGGGTCGTAATCGGGCTGGCCTGCCGGGAGCTGGTAGATCGCGCGCAGCCGATCGCGGCCTTCCTCGGTGAGCATGAACTCGCCATTGGGGCCGGTGAAGCGGGCGCCGCCGTTGATGCGCGGGTGGATGTCCGACAGGCCGATGAAGTCGGGATAGAGCTCGGTGTCGTAGACCGGCTTGGCGTTGGCCTCGCTTCCGGTGCCGACATTGCCGAACGGCGTGGCCTTGTTGAGATGGACGTTGAGGAATTTGGCGGTGCGCTTGGCATAACGCAGGCCCGCCTTGATGCTCGACAGAAACCCGTCGACCTCCTGCTCACCGTCGACGCGCGCCTGGAACAGGCTGCCGCGGGCATCGCCGAAATCCTGCTGGAGCTGGTTGCGGTACGACAGGCCCCGGCGATCGAGCAGGGCATCGTTGGGAACGGTGATCCGCGCCCCGCCGCCCTCGTCGGTGTCGAGCGCGAACTCCGAGATACGGTCGCCGAGCGCGGTGCGGATGTCCATCGTCTTGCTGCGCGACGTCTGGTAGCCGAGATCGACGTCGAATTTGGTTCCGAGCGAATTGTCGTAGCGCACGCCACCGGCGACCAGCTTGTTTCTCTGGTTCACGGTGTGGACGCCGGTCGAGCGGTTCACCACCGCGTTGTGGAAGACCGCGCTGTCAATGTCGCACAGATTGACGACGGTGCTGTCCTGGAGCGTGTTGGTGCCGTCGGCCGCGGTCTGCAGGTTCGGGTTCTGGCCGTTGGCCTTGGAACGAACGTCGAAGCAGTTGGAATTGGCCTGGATGTCCGAAACGCTGACCTTGCTGGTGAACGGCTGGATGTTGAAGCCGTAATCGACGTCGCGGGTCTTGAACTGGGTGTAGAGCCCGTCGAGATAGACTTCGAGCGCGTTCGACGCCTGCCACTGGATCGCGGCGTTGGCCTGGCGCCGCTTGACGTTCGAATCGTGCGTCGCGTTCTGGAGGATGTTGGGGATGAAATATCCCGGTGTCTTGAGCGGATTGGCGCCCGAATTGCGTCGATCGGTGAGGTTGCTGTTGATGCGCAGCGAATCCGCATCGGACCAGGAGGCGCTCACCAGCGCCCCGATCTCCCCGATTCCGGTGTCCCAGCGATCGGTCGCGAGCACGCTGGCCTGGGGGTTGAGATCCTCGGTCTGCAGGCCGTAGGTGCCGCGCGCGGTGAGCACCACGGTGGGATCGGTGAAGTTGAACGGCTTGTTGAGCTTGAGGTCGATCGCGCCCGCGACGCCGCCCTCGATCATGTCGGCGGTCTGCGACTTGTAGACGTCGACCCGTGAAAGCGCGTCCGCCGGCAGATCTTGAAGATCGAAATTACGATCGGTGGTGGTGAAGACTTCGCGCCCGTCGACCGTGGTCAGGATGTCGGTGAGGCCGCGAATCCGCACGCCCGACAGCTCGTTGTGATTGTCGTTGGAAACCTGGACCCCGGCGACGCGCTGGAGCGAGGCGGCCACCGTCGGGTCGGGAAATTTGCTGATGTCCTGCGCGACGATCGAGTCGACGACTTGGGTCGAGTTCTGTTTCACCTCCGCCGCGCGCTCGAGCGACGAGCGGATGCCGGTGACGATGATTTCCTGGCTCTGCGACGATTGGTCCGCAGCGATGCCCTCGCCCGAATCCTGAGACACACCCGAAGCCGCGCCACCGTCTGCCTGCACCCCTGCATCCTGGGCCACCGCCTCACCTTGAAGCGCGAACAAGCCGAGCGCCGAAACGGCGCAATACCACGAGACCTTCCTGTTCATCTGTATCCCTCCCTCTGAGACCGAAATTTGACCCGGGTCCCCCTATCTCTCATATTACTAGCATTAGTAAGATAAGCAATATTGCCAAGTGCTTGTTTTCGCCCTTCTTTGAACGTGCGGCGTCCTGCAATCGCGCGCTAAGGCGTGCTCCTATCGCTCGAAAGCGGGGCTAGCACACCCAGGGAAAAGTATTATAAGTCTGCTTCAAAGACCGCGCCTCAGGGGCGGCGAGCGACGGGAGGGCCGATGAAACAGCCTTGCGACAAGCCCAATGTGCTGTGGATCTGCACCGACCAGCAGCGGTGGGATACGCTCGGCTGCTACGGCAACGATCATGTCGACACGCCTCATCTTGATCGGCTTGCCGCCGGCGGTGTGCTGTTCGAGCGCGCCTTCTGTCAGAGCCCCGTCTGTACGCCGAGCCGTGCCAGCTTCCTCACGGGTCGTTATCCGCGCACCACGCGATGCCGCCAGAACGGTCAGTCGATCCCCGCAGACGAGCGGCTGATCTCGCGACTGCTTGCCGATGCCGGCTATGCGTGCGGGCTTTCGGGCAAGCTCCACCTTTCGCCGTGCCACGTCTCGGCGGCACCGGTGATCGAGCGCCGCATCGACGACGGCTATGCCGAGTTCCACTGGTCACACCATCCCGACCAGGACTGGCCGACCAACGAATATGGCGTCTGGCTGCGCGCCCAAGGCAAACACTATGCGCGCGCGCCGTTCCGCGGTTCGGACCATGTCGAGGCCGGCATGCCCGCCGAGCTGCACCAGACGACATGGTGCGCGCAGAAGGCGATCGAGTTCATCGACGCCCATGCCGATGCCGAAACGCCATGGCTGTTCTCGGTCAATATCTTCGACCCGCACCACCCGTTCGATCCGCCGCCCGAGCTGCTCCAACGCTATCTCGACCGGCTCGATGCGATCCCACTTCCCGATTACGTGCCGGGGGAACTCGACGAAAAGCCCGCCTTTCAGCAGATCGACCATCGCGGCGCCTATGGCGGCAATGCAGGGTTCGTCTACGACGCGATGGACGACGCGGATCACCGCCTCGTCCGTGCCGCTTATTGGGCTATGTGCGACCTGATCGATCAGCAGGTCGGGCGGATGCTCGACGCGCTCGATCGCACGGGGCAGCGCGAGAATACGATCGTTATTTTCATGTCCGATCACGGAGAGATGCTCGGCGATCACGGCATCTATCTGAAGGGACCGTATTTCTACGAGCCCGCGGTGCGCGTGCCGCTGATCGTCTCTTGGCCGGGCACGATCCCCGGCGGCCGGCGCGTGGCGGAGATGGTCGAGCTCACCGATCTCGCCCCCACCCTGCTCGACGCCGCGGGGCTCGATCGCTTCCCCGGGATGCAGGGCACATCGCTCTGGCCGTTGCTGCGCGATGCCAGTGCAGATGCGCCGCCACGGGCGGACGTCTATTGCGAATATTACAACGCCATGCCCTGGCACCGCGACCCGACCGCGCAGGCGACGATGATCCGCACCGACCGCCACAAGCTGGTCGCCGTCCACAGCCTCGGCACCGGTGAGCTCTACGATCTGGAGGCGGATGCCGCTGAGACCCGAAATTTATGGGACGATCCCGAATATCGGGAGATCAAGGATGCCCTGCTGACGCGGCTGTGCGATCGAATGGCCTGGACAGTCGATCCGCTCGGCCCGCGCGTGGCGCCCTATTGATCGGCGCGCCCGCATGTTGCCCGAGAACACCATCGGCTTGCCCGAAACCATGACACGCCGCGCGCGCGTCGACCGACTAAGCTACGCAATCGGCGCGCTCGGCGGGGGCATTCGCGGCTACGAGCTCGGCGTGGTCGCCGGCGCCTTGCTGTTCGCCGCGCCGGCCTTGCGCATGGGCCCGGCGCTGACGGGCTGGGTGGTGAGCGCGGCGCTGCTCGGCTCGCTGTTCGGCGCGCTCGGCGCCGGGCCGGCGGCCGACCGCATCGGGCGGCGCAGGATCATCGCGATCGCCGCCTTCATCTTCAGCCTGGGAATCGTCGGCGCGGCGCTCGCGCCCGACGTGGCGACGCTGATTGCCGCGCGGCTGGTGCTCGGCGTCGCCGTCGGCATCGCGACCGCCATCATCCCGGTCTACATCTCCGAAATCGCGCCGGCGCATGAACGCGGCGCTCATACCGGGCTGTTCCAGATCATGATCATGATCGGCGTGCTCGCCTCGAGCATCGTCGCGCTCGTGCTCGCGCCATACGGCGCGTGGCGATGGATGTTCGGCCTGGGCCTGTTCCCCGCGCTCGCCATGCTGGTCGGAGCCCGCTGGCTGCCGGAGAGCCCGCGCTGGCTGGTCAAGCGCGGGCGTGACGACGAGGCGCGCCGGGTACTCGCGCGGCTGCGCAGCGGCGATGTCGAACCCGAGCTGGAACAGATCCGCGCCATTAACCGCCACGAAATTGGAAAGGCGACGCTGGCGGCGATGATCGCCATGCCCGCAACGCGCCGCCTGCTGCTCGTCGGCTGCGGCCTCGGCGCGCTCCAGCAGCTCATCGGCATCAACGCGGTCACCTATTACGCGCCGAGCGTGCTCAAGAGCGTCGGCTTCACCGATTGGGCAGCGGTCGCCGCCAACCTCGCCATCTCGGCCGTCGGACTCGCGACGACGATCCTGATGGCGCTGGTCGTCGTGGACAGGTTCGGGCGGCGCAAGCCGCTGATGTGGGGCGCACTCGGCATGGCGGCCAGCATGGCGCTGCTGGGTGCGGTGTTCCTGTCGGACGCGGTGACGGGCGCGGCGGGTTATGTCGCGATACTCGGGCTGATCGGCTTTCAGATCTTCTTCGCGCTGAGTTGGGGTGGGATCGTCTGGATCGTGCTGGGGGAGATGTTTCCCCTTCGCCTGCGCGGCACCGCGATGGGCGTGGCGGTGTTCGCCACCGAGATCACCAGCGTCGTCGTCGGCGCGGTGTTTCCGGTGCTGCTCCAGCACGGGCCCGCGGCAATGTTCTTCGGCTTTGCGGCGATGGGCGTGCTCGCCTTCCTCTGGGCGGCCTTCCTGCTGCCCGAAACGGGCCGACGCAGCCTGGAGGACATCGAAGCCGAGATGCTCGGCGCTTCGCTGCGCGACGACGAACGACCGATGTCTTCACCGGCATCGGCGCGATAGAAGGAGAGGACGATGATGCACCAACGGACGGGAAGGCTTTTCGACCAGGATCGGCGCGCGCCGGGTCTGCGGCGGCGGAGCGCGATCCTGCTGGGCGCGTCGGCGATGATGTGCGCGGCGATCGGCTCGCCCGTCCTCAGCGCACCTCCCACCCCGTCACGAAACGCGCCGCAGCAGCAGGAGCCGGCACGCGCCCGCCAACCAAACATCCTCGTCATCGTCGCCGACGACCTGGGGTATCAGGACGTCGGCTTCAACGGCGCCACCTTCGCCACGCCGAATATCGACAGCATCGCGAAGAGCGGGATGGTGCTGGACCATTTCTACACTTCCGCCTTGTGCTCGCCCTCGCGCGCGGGGCTGCTCACCGGGCGTTATCCCAACCGTTTCGGCATCATGGGGGATACCGTCACGCCGGGCAGCGATTTCGGACTCGATCCGAAGGAGGAGACGATCGCCGACGTGCTGGCGCGCGCCGGCTATGCCCGCCGCTCGTTCCTGGGCAAGTGGCATCTGGGCCATCGATCGCGGGCGTTTCACCCGATGAACTTCGGCTTCACCAGCTTCTACGGCCATTACAACGGCGCGATCGACTATTTCACGCACAAGCGCGAAGGGCAGGTCGACTGGCACCGCGATTACGCCCCTTCCGCTGACAAGGGCTATTCGACCAACCTGCTCGCCGCCGAGGCGACCCGGATCATCCGCACGCCATCACCGGGCGGCAGCCCGTGGTTCATGTGGCTGGCATTCAATGCGCCGCACGGTCCGCTCCAGGCGCCGCCGGCGGATTTGGCGTGGGCCGGGTTCGATCCGTCGAAGCCGCGCTTCGCGCTGCACGAGAGCAAGCGCGAAGGCGCCGGTTACGGCGAGCAGGGACGCGGCAACACGCACCGGCAAACCGCGATCGCCGCGATCCACGCGCTCGATCGGAATCTCGGCGATGTGCTCGACGCGCTGCGCGACACCGGCCAGCTCGATAACACGCTGATCCTGTTCACCAGCGACAATGGCGGCCCGGGCAGGACCGGCGGCAAGGACAATCCGTCGAGCAACGGCCCGCTGCGGGGCTGGAAGGCGCAGCATTATGAAGGCGGCGTGCGGGTGGCCGCGGCGATTTCCTGGCCCGCCGGGCTGAAACCGCGCCCTGATGCCGGCGTCGGCCCGGTCTCCTATGTCGATCTGCTGCCGACGCTGGCGCATATCGCCGGCGCGACGCTCTCGCGGACGGTCGATGGCAAGGACATGTCGACGGCCTTGCTCTCGGACCAACGGCCCGCCGGCGACCGCACGCTGTTCGTCGGCGAGGATTATCGTACGCCGCCCAAATACGGGAACCGCTTTCCGGGAAATCCCGCCATGTTGCGCGCGCGCGCCGGATCGGTGATCGTCGGAAAATGGAAGCTCGTGGGGGATCAGCTCTTCGATCTTGCGACCGATCCCGACGAGAAGAACGACGTCGCCGCGCAGCACCCGGATATCGTCGAGCAGCTCAAGGGACAGGTCGCAACGTTTTCCGCGCTGCGTAAGGTGTCCCGAGACCAGTTGAATGCCACCCACTTCGCGCCGCTCCCACTCTGGACGCTGCCGAAGGACTGACAGGGACGCGCTCACGCGCCGGATGTGCTTGCCCGCGACGTCGCGGGTTAACGACATATGTTCGCGAAGCGACCTTCGTGTCGCGCGGCGGTGTCACGACGGCGACCTCAGAAGCGCCGCGGAAGCCGCAATATCGCCGAGCGCTCAACGCGGTCTGCGCACGCTTGGATTCGGGCAGGACCCATGACGAGACATGCAGTCCTGACGATCCCCAGATCGCCTCCGAGCTCGCCAACATTCGCGCGCAGCGAACCAGCACCGAGGCCGATATTGCCGTCCTCGAGCGCCGGCTCGAGGCAGGAGATCGCCGAATGACCCCGGAGATCATCACGCAATTTGGCGAGTTGATTGAACGCAAGCTGCGCGGCCCCGACCCCAAGGTCCGGCGCGAATACGTCCATCTTCTCATCGACTGTGTCGAAGTGGGGTGGCCGTGAAATCCGTATCTCCGGCCGAAACTCGGCGTTGGAGCGCGCCGTCATCGCGTCACAGACGCGTGGGGCTCCGGTGCCCAACGCTGAACGGAAATGGCGCACCCGACAGGATTCGAACCTGTGGCCTCTGCCTTCGGAGGGCAGCGCTCTATCCAGCTGAGCTACGGGTGCCGGCCGGGGACGCGCCTAGCAAAGCGTGGCCGAGCGCGCCAGCGCTTTCATTTTGCATCCGGCGGCGGCGTCTTGGGCTTGTACGCGCACAGGTCCACAACCACGCAGCGCCAGCATTCGGGCCGCCGCGCCTTGCAGGTGTAGCGGCCGTGCAGGATCAGCCAGTGATGCGCGTGGAGGCGGAAGGGCCGGGGAACGATCTTCTCCAGCTTTTCCTCGACCGCCAGCGGGGTCTTGCCCGGCGCCAGGCCGGTGCGGTTCGAGACGCGGAAAATGTGCGTATCGACCGCGAACGTCTCCCGCCCGAACGCGGAGTTGAGCACCACGTTCGCGGTCTTGCGCCCGACGCCGGGGAGCTTTTCCAGCGCCTCGCGGTCGGCAGGGACCTCGCCGGCATGTTCGTCGACCAGCACCTTCGACAGCGCGATCACATGGCGCGCCTTGGTGTTGTAGAAGTTGATCGTCTTGATGTGTTCCTTGAGCGCCTCTTCGCCGAGCGCGACCATCTTTTCGGGAGTATCCGCCTCTTCGAAAAGCCGGCGCGTCGCCTTGTTGACGCCCGCGTCGGTCGCCTGCGCCGAGAGGACGACGGCGACGAGCAACGTATAGGGGTTGACCGATTCGAGCTCGGTTTCGGGATGCGGGTTGTCGGCGGCGAGTCGGGCGAAGAACTCGACGACATCGGCTTTCTTCACAGGCCGAGCACCTGCTGCATCGTGTAGCGGCCTGCGGGCTTGCCAGCCAACCAGAGCGCGGCGCGGACGGCACCGCGCGCGAAGATGTCGCGGCTTTCCGCGCGATGACTGAGCTCGATCCGCTCGCCGGGACCGGCGAAGATCACCTGATGGTCGCCCGCGACCGAGCCGCCGCGCAGGCTCGCAAAGCCGATCGTGCCCTCGGTGCGCCGCCCGACGAGCCCGGCGCGACCGACGACGCTCAGTTCGCCCAGGGGCTCGCCGCGCGCCACGGCGGCCGCCTCGCCGAGCAAGAGCGCAGTGCCCGAGGGCGCATCGATCTTGTCGCGGTGGTGCATCTCGACGATCTCGATGTCCCATTCGCAACCCAGGCGTTCCGCGGCCTCGCGCACCAGAGTTGAAAGTAAGGTAACACCCAAAGAGGTGTTCCCGGTCTGCAGGACCGCGATCTCTGTCACTGCTTCATCGATCAATGCGTGGTGATGCGCGGCGAGGCCGGTGGTGCCGATCACGATGGGCGTGCCAGTCTGACGCGCGGCGGCGAGGTTCGCCTCGAGCGCGGCGGGAATCGAAAAATCGACGAGCGCGTCGGCGGCGCGCGCGACGGGGAGGGGATCGTCGCCCGCATCGGTGCCGCCTGCCAGCGCGACGCCCTGTGCCGCGAGGATGTCGCCGATCGCCCGGCCCATCCGGCCGGCGCTGCCGAAGATACCGATTGCGGTCATACGGCTGCGCTCTTCCTTCTTCACGGCTGGTCGGGCCTTCGCTTCGCTGTCGAAATTACAGCGTTTATTCCATGGCAATGCCAGAAAGCGGACGCATAGGACAGGGCGCATCGGGGTCGGCGGACGCCCCGCACAAACCTCGATCGACATTGGCGAAAAATACCAGATTTTGGCGAGGGCTCCGACCCATTATCCCGCGCGCCCCATTTACAGCGCCCGATTACGGGAGAAAGCGCAGGCTTTCGTCTCTTGGCATGCGGCTTGCGAAGCCCAGGGGGTTCGCCCCGGCGCCGAAGCCGGGCCGCTCGCAAAAGGAGGACGATGTGCAGAAGCAATCCACTTGGTCGCTGTTCAACCGCCCGGACACGCTGTTCGGCGTGTGCGAGGGCGTGGGGCAGGATTTCGGCTTCAATCCCAACTATCTGCGCGTCGTGCTTGCGATCTCGATGATCTGGAACCCGGCGGGGGTGCTGGCGACCTATGCGCTGCTGGGGGTCGCGGTCGCCGTCTCGCGCTGGATTGCACCTGTCCCCGTCGCCGCTGCGCCCCGTTCTGGCGTCGAGCTCGTGTCGTCTGCCGGCGACAATGACGAGGACGCGGCGCCGGTCGCCAAGGCCGCCTGAGCCTTAGAGCAGACGGAAGTTGAGGACTGCGTTCAATGCGAACACCACGGTACCGGCGCAGAGCGAAGCGATGACGCGCGCGATCAGATACGGGATGCCCACCGGTCCGCTGAGCAGTGCAAACAGCGCCATGATGATGACGAGCCCGGCAAGCGCGTTGAGAAGGAAATAGCCATAGCCGGCGACCGCACTCTGTTCGCTCTCGTGGAAAACCCACTTTCGCGCGATCAGATAGTGGAGAGCGTTGGCAACGATGAAGGCACCCGCGGCCGCGGCGAGCTTGTCCCAGTCGAGTTCGGAAACCATCGCCCAGAGCAGCACGAGATCGACAAGGAACGAGACGACGGAGGCCGCCGCGTTGCGCGCGAAGAGCACCGACCCGCGCCGGTTGAGCAGCCGGCCCGGAAGGCCGCGCAGCGTTGCGGCGACGCCGGGCGTCGCTCCGTGCGTGCGTCGGGCGGGTTGGGCGACAGGGCAATAGGTATCGGCTGGCATCTGTCGCGAACGTCCGGGTGGGCCAGACGGTTTCCGGATTTGCGCTGCGACGCGGCAAGACGGCGCTTCCGTTCGGCGGACGGAACAATCGCGCGGCTCGCCGCTTCTCGGGAACCGAGGTGTTAAGGGCGTACCGTCATGCCGCGCTTTGTTTTCGTATCCCGCGCCGTTTCAGCGAGACGGGCGAGCAAATCCGCTCACCCTTCGGTCGGTTTCGTCGTCCAGCCGAGGCGGGGGAGGGTGATCGAGCGTTTGCCGGCAAGATCGACGCGGGCGACGATGATGTCGCGCTCCTCCAGATATCCGATCACGCGCTGCGCCCGCCGCAGCGAGCTGGTGCCGTAAACGGCGGCGATCTCCTCATCGGCGGGCGCGGGGCGGCCCTCGCGGGCGGCGCGGGCGATGAGGAGGAAGACGCCGAGCATGTCGTCGGGCACGCTCTGCGCAAGCTCGATCGCCTCGGCCCATTCGTCCTCGAGCCCAGAGAAGATACCCGCGCGCGCCGCTGCGAGGCGGCGGGTGAAGGCGGACGGATCGAGCGGCGGGCGCGGCACGCCCGCGATCCGGCAGCGGACGTGGAAATCCTGGAAGAGCACGGCGGCGGGACGCGCGAATGAATCGGGGTCCTCGGCGATGCCGCGCAGTGCGGCGGCCATCGCTGCCTCGACCTCGGCGGGATCGGCCTGGGGTTGGTCGGGTGTAGGCTGGGGCGGCGCGCTCAACTCCGCGAGCAGCGAGGCGGCGGGCGCGGGGCGGGGCGGCGGAGGGGGTGGAGGAAGCGGCGTCGGGTCTTCGAGATCGGCGAGAAGCAGCTCGCGCATGTCCTGTGGCGCTGCGGTGGGCAGCGGCAGGAGCGACGGGCTCGAGCTGCGCGCGCTCGTCTCGACCGGGCCGATCGTGACGGTGACCGGCCGCCGCGCGATCGCCGGGCCGAGGCCGAGGAAGGTGCCGCGTGCAAGATCACGGATCGCCTCCGCCTGACGGCGCTCCATGCCGAGCAGGTCGGCGGCGCGCGCCATGTCGATGTCAAGGAAGGTGCGGCCCATCAGGAAATTCGACGCCTCGGCCGCGACATTCTTCGACAGCTTGGCGAGCCGCTGCGTCGCGATCACGCCGGCGAGCCCGCGCTTGCGCCCGCGCGACATCAGGTTGGCCATCGCCGATAGCGACGAGCGGCGCGCCTCCTCGCTCACCTCCGCGCCGGCCGATGGCGCGAAGATCTGCGCCTCGTCGATCACGACGAGGGCGGGATACCAGTGTTCGCGCGGCGCATCGAACAGCGCGGCGAGGAAGGTGGCGGCGCAGCGCATCTGGCCTTCCATCTCCAGGCCCTCAAGGCTGAGCACCACCGAGCTGCGATGCTCGCGGGCGCGCGTGGCGAAGCGGGCGATCTCGCTCGCCGCATAATCCTGCGCCTCGATCGCGACATGGCCGTACGGCGCAAGCGTGACGAAATCGCCCTCGGGATCGATGATGATCTGCTGCACCTGCCCCGCACTGCCCTCGAGCAGCCGGCGCAGCAGGTGCGACTTGCCCGAGCCCGAATTGCCCTGGACGAGCAGGCGGGTGGCGAGCAGCTCCTCCAGATCGATCGCGATCGCGCGCCCCGCGCCGTCGAATCCCATGTCCACATGAAACGTCATCGCCGCGCCGAATGGGCGAAGCGGGGGGGCAAGGGCAAGGGGGCATGGCGGCGACGGCGCGATCGCTCTATCGCTCTGTCATGCGCGAGATCGGGAATATCGTCGTTCTGACCGGCGCCGGCATATCGGCCGAGAGCGGCCTCGCCACCTTCCGCGGACCCGACGGGCTATGGGAAGGGCATCGGGTCGAGGATGTATGCACGCCGCAAGCGCTGGCGCGCGATCCGGTGGCGGTGCATCGCTTCTACGACGCGCGACGGGCGGCACTCGCATCGGTTGAGCCCAATGCGGCGCATCGGACGCTGGCGCGGCTCGATCGCGAATGGCGGGGCGGGCTGCTGATCGTCACCCAGAATGTCGACGACCTGCACGAGCGCGCGGGTGCGACGCGGATGCTGCACATGCACGGGCGGCTGCTCTCGGCGCTGTGCGCGGAATGCGGGGCGCGTGAGGAATGTAACGGGCCGATGGGCGAGGGGCGGGCATGCGCGGCGTGCGGCGCGGCGGCGCTGAGGCCCGACATCGTCTTCTTCGGCGAGATGCCCTATGAGATGGACCGGATCGAACACGCGCTCGCCGCGTGCGACCTGTTCGTCTCGATCGGCACCTCGGGCGCGGTCTATCCGGCCGCGGGGTTCGTCCAGACGGCGCGGTACGTTGGCGCGCGGACGCTGGAACTCAACCTCGAGGCATCGGCGGGCAGCGTCTTCTTCCACGAAACGCGACTCGGCCCTGCGAGCGCGCTGGTGCCCACATGGGTGGAGGAATTGCTGGCCGGCTGAAGGCCTACTCCACCCAGTCCAGGCCGATGTCGCGATACACGCTGCGGTCCTCGTCCCAATTCTCCTTGACCTTGACGTGGAGGTAGAGGTGGACGGGGTGGCCGAGCAAAGCGGCGAGCTCGGCGCGGGCCTTCGCGCCGATCTCGCGGATGCGGCTGCCCTGCTTGCCGAGCACGATCGCCCGCTGGGTCGGGCGCGCGACGAGGATCTGCTGATGGATCTCGACCGAGCCGTCGGGGCGCTCCTTGTATGCCTCGGTTTCGACCGCGCTCGCATAGGGAAGCTCGGCGTGGAGCTGGAGGTAAAGCTGCTCGCGCGTCACCTCGGCGGCGAGCATGCGTTCGGTCGCGTCGGAGACCTGGTCCTCGGGGAAATGCCAGGGGCCGGCAGGCATCGCCGCGGCGAGCGCGTTCTTCAATTCGGGAACGCCGTCGCCGGTGGTCGCGGAGACGAAGAAGGTCTCGGCGAAGGGCGTGATCGCGTGGAGGCGCTCGACATGGACGAGGAGTTTCGCCTTGTCAGCGACATCCACCTTGTTGAGGATAAGGTATTTGGGCTCGCGGCGGTGGGCGAGCGCCTCGGCGATCGCGGCAACCTTGGGGCCGAGACCGCCTTTGCCGTCCACCACCAGCGCGATCAGGTCGGCGCCCTCGGCTCCGCTCCAGGCAGCGGCGACCATCGCGCGGTCGAGCCGGCGCTTCGGCTCGAAAATGCCCGGCGTGTCGACGAGCAGCATCTGCACCTCGTCCTGGAGCGCCACGCCCATCAGCCGCGTGCGCGTCGTCTGCGCCTTGGGGCTGACGATCGCGACCTTCTGCCCGACGAGCGCGTTGACAAGCGTCGACTTGCCCGCATTGGGCGCGCCGACGACGGCGACGAGGCCGCAGGATTGAGTCATGCGAGCTTCTCCAGCAGCGCCGCGGCGGCTGCGGTTTCGGCCTCTTGCTTGCTGGTGCCGGTGGCGGTGGCTTCGGCAAGCTTGCCGAGCGAGACGCGCATCGTGAAGCGCGGGGCGTGGTGGGGACCCGATCGCTCGACGATTTCGTAGGCGGGGGGCTTGCGGTTGTGCGCCGCGGCCCATTCCTGGAGCGCGGATTTGGGGTGCTGGGGTGCGCGCGCGTGGGTGCGGACGCGGTCTTCCCACATCGAGCGGATGAAGGCGCGTGCCGACTCGAGACCGGCATCGAGATAGAGCGCGCCGATCAGCGCCTCGACGACATCGCCGAGGACGTTGTCGCTGTCGGCCGCGCCGTCGTCGCGTGCCTGCTTGCCGAGGCGCAGGTGCGCGCGGACGCCGATGTCGCGCGCCACCTCGGCGCAGGCGGCTCGGGTGACGAGCGTGTTGAGGCGTTTGGAGAGCGATCCTTCGGGCTCGGTGGGAAAGTCCTCGAACAGCCATTCGGCCATGACCAAACCGAGCACCCGATCACCCAGGAATTCTAGCCGCTCGTAATTTGCCCGGTCCTGGCTGCCGTGGGTGAGCGCGCGTTCGAAGCGGGCGAAGTCGGCGGGCTCGCGGCCGAAGATCTCGGCGAGCCAGCCGGCGAGGTCACTCAAAGCCGTCTCCGATCCGATCCCACCGGGCGGCGGACACCCACGTCCACGGCTTGATCCATTCGGCTGAGCCGTCGGTCGACCAGAAGGTGACGACCGCCTTGCCTTCGAGATTCTCGAGCGGCACGTAGCCGATCCCGCCGGCTTCCTGGCTGAAACGACTGTCTTCACTGTCGTCGCGGTTGTCGCCCATCATGAACACGTGGCCGGCGGGAACGGTATGGACGCCGGTATCGTCCGCGACGGTGCGGCCGCGGTCGATCGTCTGGAAGCTGACCCCGTTGGGAAGCGTCTCGCGGTACCGGTGATAACGGCAGACGGAGGTTCCGCTCGCGTCGACGTCCGCGAACTTGGCCTCGCAATGATAGTTGGGGCTTTGCGGGATGACGAAATCGGCGATCCGCTCGCGCGGCACCGGTTTGCCGTTGAGGATCACCTGGCCGCTTCGCATCTGGATCGTGTCGCCGGGAAGGCCGATCACACGCTTGATGTAATCGTCCTCGTCCTGCGGCGGGGCCTTGAAGACGATCACGTCGCCGCGCGTCGGCAGGTCGGCGAAGATGCGCCCCGGGATCAGCGGCAGGCTGAACGGCAGCGAGTAACGCGAATAGCCGTAATTCCACTTCGTGACGAACAGATAGTCCCCGATGAACAGCCGCGGCAGCATCGATTCCGACGGGATGCTGAACGGCGCGAAGATGAAGCTGCGGATCACGATGACGATGATCGCGAGCTTTACGAGGAAGACGAGCGTGTCGGCGGTTTCCGAGCGCTTCTTCTTGCCCTGCTTTTCGGGCACGGCCTCGGCTCCGGCCGTGGCGGGGGTGTCGGTGTCGGCCATCTCCGGGCTTTGCGGCGCGCGCGCGGGCGCGTCAAGCGGCCCCTTTCGGGTGGCGGGGCGTTGATCGGGTCGCTAGAGGACACCGACCCACAGCCGACCGGAGGACACGCACCCATGCCCACGCCCGACTGGAGCACGATCGAGGCGCTCGATCCGCCACGGCTCGAGGAGCTGTTCGAAGGCAGCGGCGACCGGGTGGCGCGCTTTTCGGTCGATGTCTCGGGCATCCACTTCGACTGGTCGAAGACGCATCTGACGACGGATGGCGTGAAGGCGTTCGAGGCGCTCGCCAAGGCGCAGGACCTAGCGGGCAAGCGCGAGGCGCTGTTCGCGGGCAAGCACATCAACGCGACCGAGGACCGCGCGGCCGAGCACGGCGCAGAGCGCGGCGAGGGCGCGGAGGAAGCGGTCGCCAAGGCGGCGGCGCTCCATGCGCGGATGCGCGCGCTGATCGACGCGATCGAAAGTGAGGCGCTGGGGCCGATCCGGCATGTGCTCCATGTCGGGATCGGCGGATCGGCGTTGGGGCCGGACCTGCTGATCGATGCGCTCGGGCGCGAGGAGGATCGCTACGATGTCGCGATCGTCTCGAACGTCGACGGCGCGGCGCTCGAAGAGGTGTTCGCGCGCTTCGATCCGGCGGCGACGCTGCTGGTCGTCGCCTCGAAGACGTTCACGACGACCGAGACGATGCTCAACGGGGCAAGCGTGCTCCAGTGGATGACCGAAGGCGGGGTCGAGGATCCCTATGGCAAGGTGATCGCGCTCACCGCGTCGCCCGAGAAAGCGGTCGAATGGGGCGTCGACGAGACGCGCGTGTTGCCGTTTTCGGAAAGCGTCGGCGGGCGCTATTCGCTCTGGTCGTCGATCGGCTTTCCGGCGGCGCTCGCGCTCGGCTGGGAGGCGTTCGGCGATCTGCTCGAAGGCGCGGCCGAGATGGACCGGCATTTCCGGCTCGCCGCGGCGCACGAGAACGCGCCGATGCTCGCCGCGTTCGCGGACCTGTTCTACACGCAGGTCAAGCGCGCCGAGACGCGCGCCACGTTCGCCTATGACGAGCGTCTGCGGTTGTTGCCTTCCTACCTCCAGCAGCTCGAGATGGAATCGAACGGCAAGGGGGTGGCCGCGGACGGCACACCCGTCGATCGCCCGACCGCGCCGATCACCTGGGGCGGAGTGGGCACCGATGCGCAGCACGCGGTGTTCCAGCTCCTCCACCAAGGGACGCACCTGGTGCCGGTCGAGTTCGTCGGTGTAATCGAAGCCGGCGATACGCTCGCCGAGGAGCATCACCGGCAACTCCTGACGAACATGTTCGCGCAAGGCGCAGCGCTGATGAAGGGGCGCGCCAATGACGATCGCGCGCGCGCCTATTCGGGGGATAGGCCGAGTTCGACGATCCTGCTCGACGCGCTCGACGCGCATACGCTGGGGGCGCTGATCGCCTTCTATGAGCAACGCGTGTTTGTGCGCGCGATGCTGCTCGGGATCAATCCGTTCGATCAGTTCGGGGTCGAGCTCGGCAAGGAAATGGCCAGGGCCGCCGACAAGGGCGAGCAGGATTTCGATCCCTCGACCACCGACCTGATGCGGCGGGCGTTTTTCTGATGCCGTCATGCCGGACTCGTTCCGGCATCCACCGTGGAGCGAGAACAACGATTTGTTTGCGTGTGCGACGGTGGACCCCGGAACAAGTCCGGGGTGACGTGGAGTTTTTGCCTACGATGCCATAGAGGAACAGCCAATGCCCCAATACGATTACGACCTCTTTGTCATCGGCGGGGGATCGGGTGGGGTGCGGGCGTCGCGGGTGGCGGCGGCGCATGGGGCGAAAGTCGCGCTCGCCGAGGAATATCGGGTCGGCGGCACGTGTGTGATCCGCGGCTGCGTGCCCAAGAAGCTGCTCGTCTATGGCGCGCATTTCGCCGAAGATTTGCAGGACGCCAAGCGCTTCGGCTGGAATGTGCCCGATTGCGACTTCGACTGGACCGTGCTGCGCGACAACGTGCTGGGCGAGGTCGATCGGATCAGCAAGGCCTACACCGAGACGCTCGAGAACCATGATGTCGAGATGATTCTCGACCGTGCGACCCTCGCTGGGCCGAACGAGGTCGAGCTCGCGAGCGGGCGGCGGGTGAGCGCGAAGACGATCCTGATCGCGACCGGCGCGACGCCGCACGTGCCGCAATGCCACGGCCACGAGCACGGCATCACCTCCAACGAGGCGTTCCACCTCGATTGCATCCCCAAGCGCATCCTGATTGCGGGCGCAGGCTACATCGCGAACGAGTTCGCGGGAGTGTTCAACGAGTTCGGCGCCAAGGTGATCCTCATCAACCGCACCGACGTGATCCTGCGCGGCTACGACCATTCGGTCCGCGACCGGCTGCTCCAGATCTCGACCGCCAAGGGGATCGAGTTCCGCTTCAACGCCGAGTTCCGCGGCATCACCAAAAACGGGGACGGTTGCCTGACGGTCGAGATGACCAACCACGAACCGATCACCGTCGATTGCGTAATGTTCGCCACGGGACGGGTGCCCAATACGGGCGGACTCGGCGTGGAGAAGGCAGGCGTCGAGTGCGACGAGAAGGGCGCGATTAAGGTCGATGCGGACAATCGCTCTACCTGCCCGAGCATCTACGCGGTCGGCGACGTGACCAACCGGGTGCAGCTCACCCCGGTTGCGATCCGCGAAGGGCAGGCCTTCGCGGACACCGTGTTCGGCAACAAGCCGACGCGGGTCGATTATGGCTGCATCCCGGCCGCGGTGTTCAGCCATCCGCCGATGGCAGGCGTCGGCATGACCGAGAGCCAGGCGCGCGAGAAGATCGGATCGATCAAGGTCTATACGTCGGACTTCCGCGCGATGAAGAACGTGCTCGCGGGCCGCAACGAGCGCGCACTCTACAAGATGGTGTGCGACGCCGAGACGGGGCGGATTGTCGGGCTCCACATGATCGGTCCCGACACGCCCGAAATCCTCCAGGTCGCGGCGGTCGCGGTGAAGGCGGGCCTCACCAAGGACGCGTTCGACCAGACGGTGGCGCTGCACCCGACGATGGCGGAAGAGCTGGTCCTGATGAAGTGAGCGTGACAATCTTTGCGCGAAATCGTATATAGGGCGCATGGCACAAATGAATGTCTCGCTGCCCGAAGGGCTCAAGGCATGGGTTGACCAGTGCGTTGCGGATGGACGCTTCGCGAGCGCGAGCGACTATGTGCGCGACCTGTTGCGCAAGGATCAGGACCGCGCAGAGCGGCTGGCGCGGTTGCGCGCCGCGATCGATCATGGTCGCGAATCGGGCGTGAGCACGCGATCGCTTCAGGATATCTATGACGCGCATATGAAACGCCGCGATGCGGCTTGAACGCAGCGAGGCTGCGGATCGCGACCTCGATGAAATTCTCGGCTACAGCGTGATCCAGTTCGGCGAAGCCGTCGCCGCCGAGTATTTCTTCAGCTTCGACGAAGCGTTCGCCTTGCTCGAGCGGCACCCGCGCGCAGGCAATCCAGCGCCCGAAGCTGGGCCGCACGTTCGGCGGCTCAAACCCCGCAGCCATCGCGTCTTCTACGAAATCGAACAGGACCGCATCTTCGTGCTCCGTATCCTGCATCATGTGATGGATGTGACGGACCTGTTCGACGAGTAGGCCTGCTACCCGACCCGGTTCGCCACCAGATCCTCCACCACCGCCGGATCGGCGAGCGTGCTGGTGTCGCCGAGGCTGGACGTGTCGCCCTCGGCGATCTTGCGGAGGATGCGGCGCATGATCTTGCCCGAGCGGGTCTTGGGCAGGCCGGGCGCAAACTGGATCGCGTCGGGGGTGGCGATCGGACCGATTTCCTTTCGGACCCATCGCGAGAGCTTGGTGCGCAAATCGTCATCGGCGGCAACGCCCGCGTTGAGCGTGACGTAGGCGTAGATGCCCTGGCCCTTGATATCGTGGGGCATGCCGACGACCGCGGCCTCGGCAACCTTGGGGTGGAGCACCAGCGCGCTCTCGACCTCGGCCGTGCCCATGCGGTGGCCCGAGACGTTGATGACGTCGTCGACGCGGCCGGTGATCCAGTAATAACCGTCCTCGTCGCGGCGGGCACCGTCGCCGGTGAAATATTTGCCCGGATAGGCCGCGAAATAGGTCTGGAAGAAGCGCTCGGCATCGCCCCAGACGGTGCGCATCTGGCCGGGCCAGCTTTTCGCGATGCACAGGTTTCCCTCGGCGGGGTTACCGGTCTGGACGACGCCCTCGGCATCGACGATCTGCGGATCGATCCCGAAGAAGGGCTTGGCCGCGCTGCCGGGCTTCAACGCATGCGCACCGGGCAAGGGCGTAATCATGTGGCCGCCGGTCTCGGTCTGCCACCAGGTATCGACGATCGGGCAGCGGCCCTCGCCGACCACGTCGTGATACCAGCGCCACGCCTCGGGATTGATCGGCTCGCCGACGGTGCCGAGCAGCTTGAGCGAGGCGCGCGACGTGCTCTTCACATACTCGTCGCCCTCGCGCATCAGCGCGCGCAGCGCGGTGGGAGCGGTGTAGAGGATCTCGACGTCGTGGCGGTCGCACACCTGCCAGATGCGGCTGGCGTCGGGCCAGTTGGGGAGGCCTTCGTACATGAGCGTGGTCGCGCCGTTGGCGAGCGGGCCATAGACGATGTAGCTGTGCCCCGTCACCCAGCCGATATCGGCCGCGCACCAATAGACTTGGCCCGGTCGGTAATCGAAGGTGACCTCGTGCGTCAGCGCGCACCAGAGGAGATAGCCGCCGGACGTGTGGAGCACGCCCTTGGGCTTGCCGGTGCTCCCCGAGGTGTAGAGGATGAAGAGCGGGTCCTCGGCGCTCATCGGCTCGAGCGGGCAGTCGGTCGAGACGCTCGCTGCGGCATCGTGATACCAGATGTCGCGGCCGGGCTGCATCGCCACGTCCCCGCCCGTCGCCTTCACCACGACCATCTTCCGGAGCGCGGGCGCACGGTCGGCCGCGGCATCGGCGTTTCCCTTGAGCGGAACCTTCTTGCCTCCGCGCCGCCCCTCGTCCGCGGTGATCAGCACGCTCGAATCGCAATCGGTGATCCGCCCCGCAAGCGCATCGGGCGAGAAGCCGCCGAACACCACCGAATGGATCGCGCCGATCCGCGCACAGGCGAGGATCGCGAACGCCGCCTCGGGGATCATCGGCATGTAGAGCGTGACGCGGTCGCCTTTTGTGACGCCCTCGGCCTTAAGGACGTTGGCGAACCGGCAGACCTCGGCGTGGAGTTGCCGGTAGGTGAAGCGCTTGGGCTCTTCGTCGGGGCTGTCGGGCTCCCAGATCAACGCGATCGTGTCGCCGCGGTCGGCAAGGTGCCGGTCGAGGCAGTTCGCCGCGACGTTGAGTATCCCGTCGGGGAACCACGAGATGTGGAAACCCTTCTCGGCGAACGACCAGTCGCCGGCGATCTCGGGCCGCTTGATCCACTCGAGCCGCCGCGCCTGCTCGAGCCAGAAGCTCCCCGGATCGGCAAGGCTGCGGCCGTAGAGTTGCTCGTAGCTTTCCGCATCGACGCGGGCGTTCTCGGCCCAGTCGGCGGGGACGGGGTAGATGCTGGCGTCGGTCATGCGGCCTCTCCTTTTCGCCAGCGTTTTGCCCAAACGGGCGCGTGCTGCCAAGCTGACCAATTCGCGAGCCGGTTGCAATTTGGCCGCGCGGAGAGAAGAGAGGCCGGCGAAGGAGAGCGTATGTCGTCGACGATGCAGGAACTCGAAAGGCGCCGCGCCGATGCGCGTCTCGGCGGCGGCCAGCGCCGCATCGATGCGCAGCACGCCAAAGGCAAGCTCACCGCGCGCGAGCGGCTCGACGTGCTGCTCGACGAAGACAGCTTCGAAGAATACGACATGTTCGTCGAGCATAATTGCGTCGATTTCGGCATGCCCGAGCAGGTCGTGCCCGGTGACGGCGTCGTCACTGGCAGCGGCACGATCAACGGTCGGTTGGTGTTCGTGTTCAGCCAGGATTTCACAGTGTTCGGAGGCTCGCTCTCCGAACGCCACGCGCAGAAAATCTGCAAGATCATGGACATGGCGATGAAGGTCGGCGCTCCCGTGATCGGGCTCAACGATTCGGGCGGCGCGCGCATCCAGGAGGGCGTCGCCAGCCTCGCCGGCTATGCAGAGGTATTTCAGCGCAACGTGCTGGCGAGCGGCGTCGTGCCGCAGCTCAGCCTCATCATGGGGCCGTGCGCGGGCGGCGCGGTCTATTCGCCCGCGATGACCGACTTCATCTTCATGGTGAAGGATTCGAGCTACATGTTCGTCACCGGCCCCGACGTGGTGAAGACGGTGACCAACGAGGTGGTGACGCAGGAGGAGCTTGGCGGCGCGGTGACGCACACCACCAAATCCTCGGTCGCCGACATCGCGTTCGAGAACGACATCGAGGCCTTGCGCGCCGCGCGGGACTTTATCGATTTCCTGCCCGCCTCGAACCGCGTCGACGTGCCCGAGCGGCCGACCGCCGATCCGTGGGACCGGATCGAGGAGAGCCTCGACACGCTGATCCCGCCCAACGCCAATCAGCCTTACGACATGCACGAGCTGATCCGCAAAGTGGTCGACGAGGGCGATTTCTTCGAGCTCCAGCCTGCGCACGCGGCGAACATCATCATCGGCTTCGGACGCATCGAGGGGCGCACTGTGGGCGTCGTCGCCAACCAGCCGATGGCGCTGGCGGGCGTGCTCGACATCAATTCCTCGAAAAAGGCCGCGCGCTTCGTTCGCTTCTGCGACGCGTTCGACATTCCGATCCTGACCTTCGTCGATGTCCCCGGCTTCCTTCCGGGCGTCGGGCAGGAGCATAACGGCATCATCAAGCACGGCGCCAAGCTGCTCTTCGCCTATGCCGAGGCGACCGTGCCCAAGATCACCGTCATCACGCGCAAGGCCTATGGCGGGGCGTATGACGTGATGGCCTCGAAGCATTTGCGCGGCGATTTGAACTACGCCTGGCCGACCGCCGAGATCGCGGTGATGGGCGCCAAGGGCGCGGTCGAGATCATCTTCCGCGGTAAGACATCCGATGAAATTGCTGAGCATACCCGCGAATATGAAGAGCGCTTTGCCAACCCTTTCGTCGCGGCGAGCAAGGGCTTCATCGACGAGGTGATCCAGCCCCACTCAACGCGGCGCCGGATCGCGCTAGGGTTGCGCAAGCTTCGCGAGAAGATGTTAGACAATCCGTGGAAGAAACATGACAATATTCCGCTTTAGCCTTTTGCCGCTCGCGGCATGTTCCGTCCTGTTTAGTTTGCAGGGGTGCTCCGAGCCAGCCACCGACGTGGAAGCTCTTCTGGTCAAACATCAAGGCGATTCTTCGGTTAAGCTGACCGAGTTATCAGCCAAAGACGGTCTCTATTGCGGGCGGTTCACAACCGACATGAACCCTCGATCTCGGGCATTCACGCTTGAGACGGCAACAAATCAGTTTTCCCTTGAACCGGAGACGCCATCCAGTCTGGACCTCGCGTCAGCGGACTCAAGTTGTCTCGCGAGCGTAGGACTGGTCAGCGCAGGGCTGCCGCCAGGATCTGGATGTGGTGGCATTGACGATGCCGCAGCCCAATTCAATGCTGCCAGCGATTTCCTCGAACAGAAGAGGACCGTATGTGCGGGCACCAAGCCGATAAGGCTTGCTAAATGAGGTTCGGTTGCATCAGCTATCGCCAGATCATCGTTCGAGCGACCGGTTGTCCTTCGGCGCGAGGACCATCTGCGAGATGTCTAAGCCGCTGCACAGAATGGCGGGTTACTATATGAATGACACACAGTACTCTGATCGCCGCCTCGGCAGGACGATCGCGATCGCGCTGATCATTCTCGTGCTGATCGGCGTCGCGATCTGGGCGTTGTTCGTGCGCTCGACGCCGACGGCACCGCCTTCGCCTGTCGCGAGCGCCACGCCGGCGCCGCGCGCCGCGCCCAGCCCGACGCCGTCGCCGGCCGCCGCCTCGCCCGAGATGCTCGCCGCCGCGACCAGGGCGGTGTGGCCGAGCGGCCCCGTGCTCACTGACGAGGACGGGCTGCGCTATCGCTTCGGCGAGCGGACGCTGGTGCAGGCGCCGTTCGGGCCGGTGCTGGTGAGCGAGGGGCGCGCGGTCGATGCGCCGCATGTCGCCGCGGGGCGGATCGACATCGCCTATCTCGCGCCGGCCGATGGCGGCTTCACCGTCGCCAAACGCTATCCCGCCGCAATCCGCGCGGGGAGCTTCGGGCGAATGGGCGACTGGTCGGTGTCGACCGCCTTTTCCGACCTACCGGTGATCGTCGCCGAGGGCGGGTTCACCGGGCAGGGCTATACGTGCGGGATGACAACGCTGACCGAGCTGCGTCCTGACGGCCCCGCGACGATCGCCGAAATTCAGACGATCTACGACGACAGCGGCGCCAAGACGGAGGGCGCGCAGACCTATGAAGGTGCGATCACCGATGTGGCGAAGGGGCAGGGGTTCACCGTGCATTACACGGGCACGAAGAGCTTCGATGATCGCTACGTGATGAAGGACGGGCGCTACGTGCTCCAGGGCACGTCGCCGTTGCCCGCGTGCTGAGAGAGATGCAGATGACCTTGGGAAGCCTCAACCATGTCGGCATCGCAACCCCGTCGATCGACGCGGCGGTGGCGGTGTATCGCGATCTGCTCGGCGCCGACGCGATCGGCGAGCCGTTCGATCTGCCCGCGCAGAAGGTGCGCGTGTGCTTCGTCGATGCGCCCAATAGCCAGATCGAGCTGCTCGAGCCGTTGGGGGAGGATTCGCCGATCGCGAAGTTCCTCGAGAAGAACCCGGGGGGCGGGCAGCATCATGTCTGCTTCGAGGTGGCCGACATCCATACGGCGGTCGCCGACCTGAGGGCAAAGGGTGCGCGCGTGCTCGGCGAGCCGCGGATTGGCGCGCATGGAACGCCGGTGATCTTCATCCATCCCAAGGACATGGGCGGGGTGCTCGTCGAGCTGATGGAGACGCCGGCGCATTGATCCTCTCCCGATGGGACAGGACACGAAGACTTGCTGCCGCGAAGCGGGAGCTAGTCGAAGTTGGTGAGGGGTGATCGGTGGCTGTGCTTACAAGGGGGAAGGATCAATGCCGGGCTGCGACCATATCCTCAGCGAAAGGCGCGGCGATGTACTCGTCGTCACGCTTAATCGACCCGATCGGCTAAACGCCGCACCGCCGGCGATGTTCGATGAGATCGGCACCGCGATCGGCGATCTGGGCAGCGCGCGCGCGGTGCTGCTGATCGGGGCCGGGCGGGCCTTTTGTTCGGGCGCGGACGTTTCGGGCGGCGCGCTCGGCGCGGCCGATCCGGGGGAGGCGACCTTCCTTGCGCTCACTCAGCATTATAATCCGACGATTGAGGCGCTTGCCGCTTTAGCGGTGCCGGTCGTCTCCGCGGTCCGCGGACCCGCGGCGGGGATCGGGTGCAGTCTCGCGCTCGCGGCCGACTTCTGCGTCGCGAGCGAGACGGCGTATTTCCTCCAGGCGTTCGTCAATATCGGGCTGGTGCCTGACGGCGGCGCGAGCTGGATGCTGCCGCGGCTGATCGGCCGTGCGCGGGCGGCCGAGATGATGATGCTCGGCGAACGCGTGCCTGCCGAAAAGGCGCTCGCGTGGGGAATGATCCACAAGGTCGTGGCGGACGAGGCGCTCGATGCAGAAGCGCTGGCGCTGGCCGCGCGACTGGCGACGGGACCGACGGTCGCGCTCGGCTTGATGCGGCAGGGGCTGCAATCCGGTTTCAATTGCGACTATGCTGTGGCGATGCATACCGAAGCCGAGAACCAGCGTCGCGCGCGCGGCACGAACGATGCGATGGAGGGCGGCATGGCCTTCCTGCAGAAGCGCAAGCCGACGTTCCGAGGGGAATAGGGTGCAATATAGGAGCGCTTCCCCGGCGAAGGCCGGGGCCCAGTTGCAGGTCGGTTCGTTGGCTGGCGCTGTGCGTTGTTACGTAGGCTTTCCCAACTGGGCCCCGGCCTTCGCCGGGGTGGTGTTATAGAGTTATGACCGACAAACCGACCATCGACGATTGGCAGACGCTCGCCGACAAGGAAGTGAAGGGGCGTGATCTGACTTGGGCCACGCCCGAGGGGATTGCGGTCAAGTCGCTCTACACCGCGCAGGATGCGGGCGATCCCGGCCTGCCCGGCTTCGCGCCCTACACGCGTGGCGTGAAGGCGACGATGTATGCCGGCCGCCCCTGGACGATCCGGCAATATGCCGGCTTCTCGACTGCCGAGGAATCGAACGCCTTCTACCGCCGCAACCTCGCCGCGGGGCAAAAGGGTCTCTCGGTCGCGTTCGATCTTGCCACCCACCGCGGCTACGATTCGGACCACCCCCGCGTCGTCGGCGACGTCGGCAAGGCGGGTGTCGCGATCGACACGATCGACGACATGAAGATCCTGTTCGACGGCATCCCGCTCGACGAGATGAGCGTCTCGATGACGATGAACGGCGCGGTGCTGCCGTGCCTCGCTTTCTACATCGTCGCGGCGGAAGAACAGGGCGTGTCGCAGGACCAGCTTTCGGGCACGATCCAGAACGACATCCTCAAGGAGTTCATGGTCCGCAACACCTATATCTATCCGCCCGAGCCCTCGATGCGGATCGTCGCGGACATCATCGCCTACACGTCGACGCACATGCCGCGCTTCAACAGCATTTCGATCAGCGGCTATCACATGCATGAGGCCGGCGCGACGGCGGTGCAGGAGCTCGCCTTCACGCTCGCGGACGGCATGGCCTATGTGCGCGGCGCGCTCGATCGTGGACTCGATATCGATGCCTTTGCGGGGCGTTTGAGCTTTTTCTTCGGCATCGGCATGAACTTCTTCATGGAGGTGGCGAAGCTGCGCGCGGCGCGCACGCTCTGGTCCAAGATCATCGCCGATTTCGGCGGCAATGCGCGCAGCCAAATGCTGCGCACGCACTGCCAGACCTCGGGCGTCTCGCTCACCGAGCAGGACCCGTACAACAACGTCGTCCGCACCACGATCGAGGCAATGGCGGCGACCTTCGGCGGCACGCAGAGCCTCCACACCAACAGCTTCGACGAGGCGATCGCGCTGCCGACCGATTTCTCGGCCCGGATTGCGCGCAACACCCAGCTCATCCTTCAGGAGGAGACGGGGATGACGCACGTCGTCGATCCGCTGGGCGGCAGCTATTATGTCGAGGCGCTGACGAAGGATCTGGCCGACAAGGCCTGGGCGCTGATCGAGGAGGTCGAGGCGCGGGGCGGCATGACCCACGCGGTCGAGCAGGGGTTCCCAAAGGAGCAGATCGAACGCGCCGCCGCTGCACGGCAGGCGCGCGTCGACCGCGGCGAGGACGGCATCGTCGGGGTGAACAAGTATCGTCTCAAGGACGAAGACGAGATCGACATCCTCGACATCGACAATGCCAAGGTCCGTGCCGACCAGATCCGGCGGATCGAGCGGGTGAAGGGCGAGCGCGATCCGGCCAGGGCGGAAGCGGCGCTGGAGGCGCTGCGGGAGGCCGCAAGCAATCCTCCCCTGAAAGGGGAGGGGGACCATTCGGCGCAGCCGAATGGTGGAGGGGTGTCCCGCCCAGTGGCGGAGGGTGACACCCCTCCGTCAGCCGCTGAAGCGGCTGCCACCTCCCCTTACAGGGGAGGATCGAATCTGCTCGCCCTCTCAGTCGAGGCTGCCCGCGCGCGATGCACGCTCGGCGAGATTTCGGCGGCGCTCGAGGGGGGCTTCGGCCGCCACGCGGTCGGCGTGACGCCGATCACCGGCGTTTACGGCCCGGCGCACGAAGATGATGCGGGGTGGGACCGTGCGGTCGAGGGCGTCGAAGCAGTATCGGCGCGGATGGGCCGCAAGCCGCGCGTGCTCGTCGCCAAGATGGGGCAGGACGGGCACGATCGCGGCGCGAATGTGGTGGCGAGCGCGTTCGCTGATCTAGGCTTTGAGGTAATTTCCGGCCCACTGTTCCAGACGCCTGCCGAGGCGCGTGACCTTGCCTTGGAAAAGGATGTGGACGTGGTCGGCGCCTCCAGCCTGGCGGCGGGCCACAAGACGCTGATCCCCGAGCTGATCGCGCTGTTGAAGGAGGCGGGCCGCGCCGACATCAAGGTCGTCGCGGGCGGAGTGATCCCGCCGCAGGATTACGAATTTCTACGCGAGGCAGGCGTGCAGGCGATCTTCGGGCCGGGCACCAACTTGGTCACCGCGGCGGGCGAAGTGCTCAAGCTGCTCGGCCATAACCTGCCCCCGATCGAGGAGGCTGCCGAGTGAGTGATAGCGCAACATTGCCCCCCCCCCGCGTGCGGGAGGGGCTAGGGGAGGGCTCCCGGCCGGACCGTAGCGAGACATCGATAGCGGGCGCCCACCCCCCGGCCCCCTCCCGCTCGCGGGAGGGGGAGGGCCGCACCGATTGGGCCCGCGACGAAATCGCCTATCTCTTCGATCTCCCCTTCACCGAGCTCGTCTTTCGTGCCGCCAAAGTCCACCGCGAACACCACGCGCCCGACGAGGTGCAGCTCTGCACGCTCCTCTCGATCAAGACCGGCGGCTGCCCCGAAGACTGCGGCTATTGCTCGCAATCCGCCTCCGCCGATAGCGGCGTCAAGGCGACCAAGCTGATGGACGTGCGCGCCGTGCTGCAATCGGCGGCGCAGGCCAAGGACGCCGGTTCGCAGCGGTTCTGCATGGGCGCGGCGTGGCGCAATCCCAAGGACCGCGACATGCCCGCGATCGTCGAGATCGTGCAGGGCGTGGCGGCGATGGGGATGGAGACGTGCATGACGCTCGGCATGCTCGCCCCCGATCAGGCAGCGCAGCTTAGGCAAGCGGGGCTCGATTACTACAACCACAATATCGACACCGCGCCCGAGAATTACGCGAACGTCATCACCACCCGCAGCTTTGAGGAGCGGCTCGAGACGCTGGACAACGTGCGTTCGGCGGGGATCAACGTCTGCTCGGGCGGGATCGTCGGCATGGGCGAGACACGCAGCGACCGCGTCGGCTTCGTCCATGCGCTCGCGACGCTCCCGCGGCATCCCGAAAGCGTGCCGATCAATGCGCTGGTCCCCGTCAGGGGCACGCCGCTCGGCGACATGCTCGCCGACACGCCGATGGCGAAGATCGACGACATCGAGTTCGTCCGCACCGTCGCGGTGGCGCGGATCACGATGCCGCGCTCGATGGTGCGGCTGTCGGCCGGCCGCGAGAGCATGTCGGAGGCGACGCAGGCTTTGTGCTTCATGGCGGGCGCCAACTCGATCTTCACCGGCGACAAGCTCCTCACCGCCGCCAACGCCGGCGATGACAAGGACGCGGCGATGATGGCCAAGCTCGGCCTGACGCCGATGCAGGGCGAAGAACCGATGCGCGCCTGCGAGGCCGCCGAGTGACCTCCCCCCAATCCCGTCACCCCGGCCTTGAGCCGGGGGCCCACTTCCTTGTCGACGGCGGCAAAGGCAGCGGGATGCCGGATCAAGTCCGGCATGACGAGGGTTTGGCCAAGGTAGTGGCGGAATGAACCGTGCAGCGTTCATGGCATCGCTGCTCTTCGCTTTAGCGTCGGGAATTTATTGGTTCTTCATCGGGCAATTATTGCCGATCGTTGTCCCCATGATGCTTAACGATTATCCAGCATTCTACCGCGTCGCTATCGAAACGCTCGTCGCTCTGGCAATTTATATCGCCGGTGCAATGGTGTTCTTTCGCTGGCTTCTCTCACGCCCAAGGTCGTAACTATGTTCAAGAAAATCCTGGTCGCCAATCGCGGCGAGATCGCGTGCCGTGTGATGCGCACAGCCAAGAAGATGGGCATCGCGACGGTCGCGGTTTATTCCGACGCCGATGCGCGTGCGCCGCATGTGTTGATGGCGGACGAGAGCGTCCGGCTCGGCCCGCCGCCGGCCGCGGAGAGCTACCTCAAGGCAGAGGAAATCCTGCTCGCCGCCAAGGAAACCGGCGCCGACGCGATCCATCCCGGCTACGGCTTCCTGTCCGAACGCGAGAGCTTCGCGCGCGCATGCGCCGACGCCGGCATCGCCTTCATCGGACCGCCGCCCAAGGCGATCGCCGCGATGGGCGACAAGATCGAATCGAAGAAGCTCGCCAAGCAGGCCGGCGTCAACGTCGTCCCGGGCTATCTCGGCGAGATCGCCGATACCGAAGAAGCGGTGAAGATCGCGCAAGAAATCGGCTTTCCGGTGATGATGAAGGCCTCGGCCGGCGGCGGCGGCAAGGGGATGCGGCTCGCATGGTCCGAGCAGGACGTGCGCGAGGGGTTCGAGGCGACCAAGCGCGAGGGCCTTGCCAGCTTCGGCGACGACCGCGTGTTCATCGAGAAGTTCATCGAACACCCGCGGCACATCGAAATCCAGGTGCTCGGCGATCAGCACGGCAATGTCGTCTATCTCGGCGAGCGCGAATGCTCGATCCAGCGGCGGCACCAGAAGGTGGTCGAGGAGGCGCCGTCGCCCTTCGTCACGCCCGAGATGCGCAAGGCCATGGGCGAGCAGGCGGTCGCGCTGTCGAAGGCGGTCGGCTATTACAGCGCGGGCACGGTCGAACTGATCGTCTCGGGCGCGGATAAGACGGGCGAGAGCTTCTACTTCCTCGAAATGAACACCCGACTCCAGGTCGAGCATCCGGTGACCGAGGAGGTGACCGGGCTCGATCTCGTCGAGCAGATGATCCGCGTCGCGGCGGGGGAGAAACTGGGGTTCACCCAGGACGACGTGAAGCTCAACGGCTGGGCGATCGAGACGCGGGTCTATGCCGAGGACCCGTATCGGGGGTTCCTGCCCAGCATCGGGCGGCTGGTGCGGTATAACCCTCCCCTCCCGCTTTCGGGAGGGGCCGGGGGTGGGCGCCCGATCACCGCGGACGATGCGGATGATGAGAGCGCGAGCCCACCCCCCAACCCCCTCCCGCTCGCGGGAGGGGGAGCAAGAGTCCGCGTTGATGATGGCGTGCGCGAGGGGGGTGAGGTATCGATGTTCTACGATCCGATGATCGCCAAGCTCATCACCTGGGCGCCGACGCGCGAGGAAGCGGCCGACGCGCAGGTCGCGGCGCTCGACGCGTTCGAGATCGTCGGCCCGGGGCACAATGTCGACTTCCTTTCGGCCCTCATGCAGCACCCGCGCTTCCGAGAAGGCGCGCTTACCACCGGGTTTATCGCCGAGGAATATCCCGAGGGCTTCACCGGCGCGCCCGCGTCGGCCGAACTGCTCCGCATGCTCGCGGGCATCGCGGCGTTTGCGACGACAGCCGAGGCCGATCGCGCGCGGCGGATCGACGGGCAGCTCGGTCGCACGCTGTCGCCGCCGGGCGATTGGTCGGTGACGATCGACGGCACCGACCACGACGTCACCGTCTCGACCGACGGCCTCACCGTCGATGGCGAGGACCTTCCGCTGGCGATGGAATACACCCCCGGCGATCGTATGATCGAGGCCGACCTGCTCGGCGACGACGAAGATGCCGACGGCGAGCGCCAGGTCGTCTCGACTACCTCCATCCGCATCGCGCCCGTCCGCTCGGGCTTTCGCCTGACCACGCGCGGCGCATCGCACGTCGTGCGGGTGCTCCCGGCACGGATTGCGCCCTATGCCGCGCACATGATCGAGAAGGTGCCGCCCGATCTCTCCAAGTTCCTGCTTTGCCCGATGCCGGGGCTGCTCGTGCGGCTCGACGTGGGCGAGGGCGACCGCGTCGAACCCGGCCAGCCGCTCGCGGTGGTCGAGGCGATGAAGATGGAGAACATCCTGCGCGCCGCGAAGGCCGGCACGGTCGCATCGGTGCGCGCACGACCGGGCGACAGTCTTGCGGTCGACGAGGTCATTCTGGAGCTGGAATAGGCTGCGTACCTTGGCGCTTTGCGCGCGTGCCGATACAAATTGCGACAATATTTCGATGGACGCTTCCACGGGTGCTCGCCATCTCCGGCACATGACGGCGAAGCGCCTCCTTTCGGTGATACTGCCTACAACCGCGCTCGCGGCATGCACCGTGGGCCCGGATTATCGCCCCGCCTCACCCTCGGCGCTCGGCGTGCCCACGCGATATTCGGTGGCGGCGGACGAGCGTGCGCAGGAGGACCTCTCGCGCTGGTGGACGCGCTTCGACGATCCGCTGCTCACCCGGCTCGTCGAGCAGGCGCGCACCGACAATCTCGACATCGCGCAGGCGGTCGCACGGCTCCGGCAGGCCCATGAGGCGCTGATCCAGTCGCGCGCGCAGCTCTTGCCGCAGGTGAGCGGCTCGGGCGGCTATTCGCGCTCGTTCGACCTGACCGGCGCAAGCACGATCACGCTCCCCGACGGCACAATTACGACGATTTCGCGAGGCTCGAACGACAGCTTCTCATTGGGCGCCGACGTGTCGTACCAGGTCGGCCTGTTCGGCGAGATCCGTCGCACGGTCGAGGCGAGCCGCGCGCAATACGAGGGCGCGGGTTACGATTATGCGACGGTGCTCATCTCGACCGAGGCCGAGATTGCGCGCAACTATGTGCTTGCACGGGCATATCAGGCGCAGCTCGCCAATGCGCGTCAGTCGCTTGGCATCCAGGACGACAATCTCGAAATTGCGGGCTTCCGCGTCCAGGCGGGGCTGGTCTCGTCGCTCGACCAGGAGCAGGCGCGCGCATCGCGGGCGCAGACCGCCGCGTCGATCCCCTCGATCGAGGAAGCGCATAACCGGGCGGTGTCGCGGCTCGGCGTGCTGACGGGGCAGGCGCCCGGCGCGCTCAAGGCCGCGATGGAGGCGGTGAAGCCGATTCCGACCGCACCCGCCGACGTCGCGGTCGGCATCCCGGCCGATACGTTGCGCCAGCGCCCGGATGTGCGCGCCGCCGAGCGCAGTCTCGCCGCCGCGACCGCCGAGATCGGCGTCGCCCAGGCGCAGCTCTATCCGGCGCTGTCGCTCTCGGGCAGCCTCGGCGCCAACGCGGCGTCGATCGGCAACATCTTCGATATCATTACCGGACGCTTCTTCGCGGGGCTGGCGCAGACGATCTTCGACGGCGGGCGGTTGCGCTCGCAGGTACGCTCGAACGAGGCGGCGGCCGAGGCGGCGTTCGCGGTGTATAAGGGCACGGTGCTCACCGGCCTTGAAGATGTCGAGAATGCTATCGTCGCGCTCCACACGGCCGAAGAGCGCGAGCGCCAGTTCACCATCGCGCTCGATGCGGCGAACAATTCGGCGATCCTCTCGCGCAGCCAATATCGCGCCGGGCTCACCGATTTCACCACGCTCAACACCGCCGAAAGCCAGCTCCTCTCGGCCCGCAACGGGCTAACCCAGGCGCGCGCCGACGAAGCGACCGCGCTCGTCCAGCTCTATCTTGCGCTCGGCGGCGGGTGGAACAGCACGACCGTGCCCACCGCGCCCGACACGCCCCCCATGTTTCAAGCCGCGCAGGAACAGTGATGGCAGACCAGGACCTTTCGCCCGAGCCGACCGTCAGCACCGAGGAATTTCTCGGCGTCGAGGAGCAGCCCGCCTGGCGGCGCTGGGCCAAATGGGGCCTGATCGGCCTCGGCGCGATCCTGCTCCTGCTGCTGATCTCGCACTTCCTGCGCGGGGGCGAGAGTGCGGCCTATGCGACCGAGCCGGTCCGCCAAGGTTCGCTCACCACCAGCGTCTCGGCGACGGGCAAGCTCGCGCCGACCAACCAGGTCGATGTCGGCTCCGAGCTGTCGGGGCTCGTCACCAAGGTCGTCGTCGACGTCAACGATCGCGTTACCGCCGGCCAGCCGCTCGCGCTGATCGATCCGTCGCGCTACGAGGACGCGATCAAGCAGGCCGAAGCGTCGCTCAACGCCAACCGCGCGCAGGTCGCCGAGGCGAAGGCGACGCTCGCGCAGGCGCAGGCGCAGCTCGACCGCGAGCTCGAGGTCAGCCGGCTGTCGGGCGGCCGCGTGCCCGCCAAGGTCGAGCTCGAGCAGGCACGCGCCGATCGCGATCGCGCGGTGGCAGCGCTCAAGGCGGCGCAGGCGAATGTCGTTTCCACCCAGGCGCAGCTTTCTTCGGCGCAGACCGAGCGCACCAAGGCGGTGATTCGCTCGCCGGTGAACGGCGTGGTGCTCGCGCGCCAGATCGAGCCGGGGCAGACGGTCGCCGCGTCGTTCAGCACGCCGACGCTGTTCGTGATTGCCGAGGACCTGAGCCAAATGAAGCTCGAGGTTGCGATCGACGAGGCCGACGTCGGGCAGGTCAAGCAGGGTCAAAGGGCGACGTTCACGGTCGATGCCTTCCCGGGCAAGACCTTCCCCGCGGCGATTACGCGCGTCGACCTCGGCTCGAACCTTTCGGCGCAGGCGAGCAGCTCGTCCTCCGCCGCGAGCGCCACCTCGTCGGCGGGGCAGGTCGTCTCCTACGCGGCGGAGTTGAGCGTGGCCAATCCCGACCTCCGGCTCCGCCCCGGCATGACAGCGACCGCGGATATCATCACCTCGCAGAAGGACAATGTGCTGCTCGTCCCCAACGCGGCGCTGCGTTTCGTGCCGCAGACGAGCGCGACACCGGCTGCCGCGGAGAGCGGCGGGATCACCGGCGCGCTCGTGCCGCGTCGTCGTCGCCGCGGCCGGGACGATAATGCCGATGTCGCCTCGACCGCGGGCGGCAAGGCGACGGTCTATGTCAAGGGCGAGAACGGCACGCCGAAGCCGATCCAGATCACCACCGGTAAGAGCAACGGCACGGCGACCGCCGTGCTCTCGGGCGCGCTCACGCCGGGAATGCGCGTCATCACCGGGCAGCTTTCGGGCAAGGCCGGCGTCTCCGGCGCCAAGGGCCGCGCGGGGCCTGTGTCGGCAAAAACGGTGACAAATTGAGCGCGGGCGGCGGGCAACGTGGCCAGTAATCTCGCCAGTGGCGATCCGCTGATCCGGCTTCGCGGCGTGACCAAGGTCTATGGCGCCGGCCCGACCGCGTTCGAGGCACTGAAGGGCGTCGATCTCGACATCATGGGTGGCGATTTCGTGGCCGTGATGGGGCCTTCGGGCTCGGGCAAGTCGACGACGATGAACATCCTGGGCTGCCTCGACGTGCCCACGAGCGGCACGTTCCTGTTCCGCGGCCATGCTATCGAGCAGCTCGACCGCGACCAGCGCGCGCTGCTGCGCCGCAGGTATCTCGGCTTCGTCTTCCAGGGCTTCAATCTGCTTTCGCGCACCAGCGCGCTCGAGAATGTCGAGCTGCCGCTGCTCTATCGCGGCGAGCCGCGCGCCGAACGGCACGACAAGGCAATGGCCGCGCTCGACAAGGTCGGGCTGAAGGAATGGTGGGACCACACCCCGGCCGAGCTGTCGGGCGGGCAGCAGCAGCGCGTCGCGATCGCGCGCGCGATCGTCACCGAACCCGACGTGCTGCTCGCCGACGAGCCGACGGGAAACCTCGATTCGGAACGCTCTGTGGAGATCATGGAATTGCTCACCGATCTCAACCAGACGAGCGGCATCACCGTGCTGATGGTGACGCACGAGCCCGACATGGCCGCCTTCGCGCACACGATCGTGACCTTCAAGGACGGGCTGGTCGAGCGGATCGATGCCAACCATCGGCAGGGCGAACGGGTTGGGGCGCGCTGAGATGCTCGGCACCACCTTCATCCTCGCGATCCGCTCGATCCGGCGACACCTGCTGCGCTCGTTTCTGACGATCCTCGGCATCGTCATCGGCGTAGGTGCGGTCGTCACCATGGTGACGCTCGGCAACGCCACTACGGCCGCGGTGCAGAAGCAGATCGCGAGCTTGGGCACCAATATTCTCCAGGTTCGCCCGAGTCGCGGCTTCGGCCGGGGCGGCGGCGGGCCGCGCCCGCCCGAGTTCAAGCCCGAGGATGTCGAGGCGATCGAAAAGCAGGTGACCGGCGTCACCGCGGTTGCCCCACAGGCGCAGACCAGCGTCACCGCGATCTACGAGGGTGCCAATTGGCAGACCGAGATCAACGGCACCACCGACGCCTATTTCCGGGTCCAGCCGTGGGACCTCACCACCGGGCGGTATTTCCTGCCGGCCGAAGAGCAGGCGGGCAAATCGGTGTGCATCATCGGCGCGACGGTCGATGCGAACCTGTTCGAGGGCAGGCCCGCCGTCGGCAAGCGGATGCGCGTCGGCACCATCTCGTGCGACGTGATCGGCGTGCTCGAGCGCAAGGGGCAGAGCGGCTTCGGCGGCGATCAGGACGACGTCATCATCATGCCGATCAAGGCTGTCCAGCGCCGCTTCACCGGCAGCCGCGACATCCGGCTGATGCTCGTCGGCGTCGATCAGGCGTACGAGACGTCGCAGGTCCAGGCCTCTCTCACCAGCCTGCTTCGCGAGCGCCGCAACCTCGAACCGGGTGAGGAAGATGACTTCAACATTTTTGACACCAAGCAGATTTCGGACACGCTGACCGGCACGACGACGCTGCTGACGGGGATCGTCACCGCGGTCGCGGCGATCAGCCTCGTCGTCGGCGGAATCGGGATCATGAACATCATGCTCGTCTCGGTGACCGAGCGGACGCGCGAGATCGGCATTCGGCTGGCGATCGGCGCGGTGGCGCGCGAGGTGCTGCTCCAGTTTCTCGTCGAGGCGGTGGTGCTCTCGTGCCTTGGCGGGCTGATCGGGCTGGTAATCGCGCAGATCGCAATCGCCGCGCTCGCGCCGGTGATGCAGGTCGACTGGGTCTTCTATCCGGGGATCAACTTCATCGCCTTCGCGATCTCGGCGGTGATCGGGGTGGTGTTCGGCTATTTCCCCGCCCGCCGCGCCGCCGCGCTCAACCCGATCGACGCGCTGCGGCACGAGTGACTCACACCATCGCGCGCAGCCGTTCCAGGTCCTCGGGCGTGTCGATGTCCATCAGCTCGTGCGCGGCGGTGATGACGTGGTGCGCCTTGAGGATCATCTCGCGCGCGCCCCGGTCGCCGGTGAGCTTGACCAGCCAGTCGAAATGGTTGCGGCCGAACAGCGCGGGCGGGCGCGGTCGCTCGCCATCGCTCGAGGCGAGGATCGTGTCGGCGCCGTCGGCATAATCGAGCAGGCGATAGACGTGCGTTGCGGTGACGCGCGGCATGTCGGCGAGCGCGATCAGCACGGCTTGCGGGTCGCACGCCCGCGCCGCCTCGATGCCGAGCGTGACCGAGCTCGACAGGCCCTCGTTGCGATGCGGGTTATCGACCATCTCGAAGCAGCGTTCGCCGAAGTCCAGCTTCGTTCCGGAGACCACCGCAATGCGCCGCTTGAACGGCACGCCTTCGAGCGCGGTGACGACGTGGAAGGCGAGCGGATGGCCCAGATACGGCTGTTCGAGCTTGTCGAGCGGCCCGAACCGCTTCGAGCCGCCCGCCGCGAGTAGAATGAGGACGGTATCGTCAGCGCGGATCATGGAACGCCTGTACCATGGCCGCAGCGATCGAGAGCGCGATTTCGGCGGGGCCGACCGCGCCAATATCGATGCCCGCGGGGCCATCGATCCGGTCGAGCTGGTCCTGCGGGACGCCCGCTGCCGCGAGCCGCTCGCACCGCGCCGCATGGCTCTTGCGCGAGCCGAGCGCGCCGACATAGGCGGTGTCGGCGGCGAGCGCGGCGATCAGCGCGGGATCGTCGATCTTGGTGTCGTGACTCAAGGTGACGACGGCGGTGGCAGGACCGGGCGCGTAGGCGGCGATCGCCTCGTCGGGCCAGCGGTCGTCGAGAATGGTGTCGGGGAAGCGCTCGGCGGTGAGGAAGCGGCCGCGCGGGTCGATGACCACCGTCTCGATGCCCAGCGTGCGCGCGAGGCCCGCGAGCGCCTGAGCGATCTGCACCGCGCCGACGATGAGCAGCCGGCGCGGCGGCGCATAGCGGTTGACGAAGACGGCGCCGGTTTCCTGCGGGCGCAGGTCGCTGTGGCCGGTGTCGAGATCGGTGGTGACGGCGAGCGTTTCGCCCTTGGCGCGCGCTTCCTCGATCCGGTCGAACAGCTCGGGGTCGAACCCCTCGGCCGAAACGGGCTGGACCATCACCGCGATCCGCCCGCCGCACGGTAGCCCGACCTCCCAGGCGGCGGCGTCGGCGACGCCGTATTCCTTCAACTGGAAGGGGGAGCCCGCGATCACCTGCGCGGCGGTTTCGAGGATGTCGCTTTCGACGCACCCGCCCGAGACCGAGCCTTCGAACCCGCCGGTCTCGTGGACGAGCATGTGGCTCCCGCGCGGCCGGGGCGCCGAGCCCCAGGTCGAGATGACGGTCGCGAGCGCGAGGCGATCGCCCTTCCACGCGCGCGCCGCGGCGAGGACGGGGTCGTTATCGGACACGGGCGATACCCCCACCCGTCATCCAACCACGAGGACGGGTGCTCATACCGGCGGCAGCCCCGTCAGAATCCTGTCCAATGTCATCGGAAACGCGCGCACGCGCACGCCGCACGCATTATAGATCGCGTTGGTCACCGCCGCGCCCGCGCCCGAGATCGAGAGCTCGCCGAGGCCCTTTACGCCGATCGGATTGGCGTGCTCGTCGGCCTCCTCGATGAAGGCCACGTCGATATGCGGCACGTCGGCGTGCGTGGGGATGTGGTATTCGGCGAGGTCGTGGTTGACGAACGCGCCGGTGCGCAGGTCCAGCACCGCATCCTCGTGGAGCGCGTAGCCGATCCCCCAGATCATCCCGCCGATCGCCTGGCTGCGCGCGGTCTTGGCGTTGAGGATGCGGCCCGCCTCGAACACGCCCGTCATCCGCCGCACGCGCACCTCGCCGGTGACGGCGTTGACCGCGACCTCGGCGAATTGCGCGCCGTGCGCGGCCTGGCTGTAGTCGCGGGCGTTGCTCCCTTGCGAGATTTTGCCGAGCGCCTCGATCGGCGCATTGCCCACCAGCTCGGCGAGGGACACGCGCCGGTTGCCCGCGATCGCATGGCCGTCCTTGAGCGTCATGTCGGCGGCCTCGGCCCCCATCCGGCGCGCGAGCTCGGTGGCGACGTCCTCGCACGCGAGCGCGACCGACGAGCCTGCGCTCGCCGCGCCGAACGAGCCGCCCGAGCCCGAGGCGGTCGGCAGCGCGGTGTCGCCGAGCCGCACGGCGATGCACTCGAGGGGAAGACCCAGCGCCTCGGCGGCGATCTGCGCGAGAATCGTGTAGCTGCCGGTGCCGATATCGGTCATGTCGGTCTCGACCATCGCGCGGCCGTCGGGCGAGAGCGTCACGCGCGCGCTGCTGTCGACGAGCAAGTTGATCCGCACCGCGGCGGCGACACCCATGCCGATCAGCCATTCCCCCTCTCGGCGGCTGCCCGGCGTCGGATCGTGCTTGTCCCAGTCGAAGCGGCGCGCGCCTTCCTCCAGGCATCCGACGAGATGCCGCGTCGAGAACGGCTTGCCGGTGACGGGATCGCGCTCGGGCTCGTTCAATGTGCGGAAGGCGATCGGATCGAGCCCCAGCGCCTCGGCCATCTCGTCGATCGCGGTTTCGAGCGCGAGCATCCCGACCGCCTCGCCCGGCGCGCGCACCGCGCCCGCCTCGACGAGGTCGAGCGGCACGACCTTGTGCGTGAACTGGCGGTTGGGCGCGGCATAGGTCGCGACGGTGCCGAGCGCGACCGGCTCCATGAACCCGCCCTGCGGCCCGCGACTGACGATGCTGTCGTGCGCGATTGCGGTGAGCCGGCCGTCGGCGCTCGCGGCGAGGCGGATGCGCTGGTGGGTGTCGGTGCGGCGATAGATGTTGTGGAAGAGCTGCTGGCGGGTAAGCGCGACCTTGACCGGGCGGCCGAGCTTCTGGCTCGCGATCGCGGCGAGGATCGCCTCGGGCCCGAGGCCGCCCTTGCCGCCGAACCCGCCGCCGATGAACGGCGAGAAGATGCGAATGTTCTCGGGTGCGAGATCAAGCGCTTTGGAGAGGATATTCCTGGCGTTGGAGAGGATTTGCAGGCTCGACCACAGTGTCAGGCGGCCGCTCTCCCATGCGGCAATCGACGCATGCGGCTCCATCGCGGCGTGTACCTGATGCGGGGTCGTGTAGGTCTGGTCGATCGTCACGTCGGCCTCGGCCATCGCGGCGTCGATGTCGCCGATCGTCGTGTCGGGAAGCCGCGAATCGGCGGGCGGGCCGCTGGCGTCGTCGAGATGCGCGAGCGTGTCGAAGCGACCGGGCTCGACCTCGACCTCGATGCGCACCCGCCGCGCCGCGCCGCGCGCCGCCTCAAAACTCTCCGCGATCGCGACGCCGAGGATTTGGTCCCAATGATCGACCTCGTCGCTGCCCGTGGGGGCGGGCGAGAAGCCGCCCGCCTGGCGCGGGATGCGCGGGTCATCGGTGATGATGGCGAGCACGCCGGGAAGCGCGCGCGCATCGCTCGAATCGATGTGGGTGCGGCCCTTGGCGGCGGGCGCGGTGATCGCGACGCCGTAGAGCACGTTGCCCGGCACGCGATGCTCATAGCCGTAGCGGGCGGTTCCGGTCACCTTGGCGATGCCGTCGATCCGATCGACGCCCTTGCCGAGCACGCCCTGCACCCCGCGCGCGGCGCGCACGCCGGGGTGGTCGGCATCCATCCGGTATTCGGCCATGTGCCCCCTTCAACTCATTGCGGCGGGAGGCCCGCCAGCAGCTTGTCGAGCGTAAGTGGGTAGTCGCGCACGCGCACGCCAGTGGCGTTGTGGATCGCGTTGGCGACCGCCGCGCCCGCGCCCGAGATGCCGAGCTCGCCGATGCCCTTCGATTGCAGCGGGTTGGCGTGCGGATCGCGCTCGGGGAGGAAGACGATCTCGATTCCCGGCACGTCGGCGTTGGTGGCGAGGTGATATTCGGCGAGGTCGCGGTTGACGACCTTGCCGTTATTGGTGTCGTGGATCAGCTCTTCGGTCAGCGCCGCGCCGATCCCGAACACCACGCCGCCCAAAAGCTGCGAGCGCGCGGTCTTCTCGTTGAGGATGCGTCCCGCGGCGAAGGTTGAGAGCCAGCGGGAGACGCGCGTTTCGCCGGTCACCGCGTTGACTCGCACCTCGCAGAAATGTGCGCCATAGGCGGCTTGGGTGACAGCCTTGCTCTGCTTGCCGGGCTCGATGCGGCCGACCGCTTCGATACCCTCTCCGGCAAGCTCCGCGAGCGGCACCTTGCGGTTGCCGGCGATCGCCTCGTCGTCCTTGAGCGTGAGCTCGTCCGGTTCGCAGCCCATCCGGTCGGCGATTTGGCGACGCAGTTCCTCGCACGCGAGATAGACCGACGAGCCGCTGCTGCTCGCGCCGAACGACCCTCCCGATCCCGCGCCCGGCGGATAGGCATTGTCGCCAAGCCGCACGGTGACACGATCGAGCGGCAGCCCGATCAGTTCGCCCGCGATCTGCGCGAGGATCGTGTAGGTGCCCGTGCCGATGTCGGTCATGTCGGTTTCGATCGTGAGCCGCCCATCGGAGCCGAGAGCGGCGCGCGCCTCGGACTTGCGCAGCAGGTTCGATCGCGACGAGGCGGCCATGCCGTGGCCGACCAGCCACTCGCCCTCGCGGCGCTGGCCGGGGGTGGCATTGCGTTCCGACCAGCCGAAGCGCGCGGCGCCCTCATCGAGGCAGCGGCTGAGCGAGCGCGTCGAGAAGGGCACCCCTTTCTCCGGATCGCATTCAGGATCGTTGCGCTTGCGGAGCTCGACCGGGTCCATCCCCAGCGCCTCGGCGAGCTCGTCCATCGCGCATTCGAGCGCGAGCATCCCCGCCGCCTCGCCCGGGCAGCGCATCGAGGCCGAGAGCAGCCAATCGAGGTGCACGAGGTCATGCGTGATCTTGCGGTTCTCGCCGGCATAGAGGAAGTGCGTCGAAAGCCCTGCGGGCTCGAAGAAATTCTCGCCCGGAAGATTGCTGCACAAGGTCTCGTGCCCGATCGCGTGGAGGCGGCCGTCGCGATCCGCGCCGAGCCGCATGTGCTGGCGCGTGTTCGATCGGCGCACGGTGGCGTCGAACACCTGCTGGCGCGTCATCACCGCTTTCACGGGCCGTCCGAGCTTCTTTGCCGCGATCGCGGCGGCGACCGATTCGGGCGCGATACCGAGCTTGGATCCGAACCCGCCGCCGATATAGGCGGAGATGATCCGCACCTTCTCGCTCGGCAGGCCGAGCGCATCGGCGAGCTGCTCGCGATCGGAGGCGGGCATCTGGTACGATCCGTAGAGCGTCAGCGCGCCCTCGTCGTCCCAGCAGGCGATCGAGGCGTGCGGCTCCATCGGCGCGTTGCTTTGGCTCGGCGTGGTATAGGTGACGTCGATCGCCACCTCGGCCTCGGCCATCGCGGTGTCGATGTCGCCCTGGCTGAAATGGGCCTTGACCTCGGCGTCGGGCGGGGTCTCCGCCTCGTCGAGATGCGCGTCGAAATCGAACCGGCCGTCGCCGGGTTCGTAGGAGACGATCACGCGTTCGGCCGCTTCCCGCGCTGCTTCGAAGCTCTCGGCGAGCACGATCGCGACGATCTCGCCGAAGTAATGCACCTCGCGCACGCCCTGCGTCGGCGCCTTGGTTTCGCCGCCCTGCTGGGGGTTCCGGATGAAGGCGTCCATGTCGGTGACGACGTCGATCACGCCGGGCAGGGCGCGCGCGACATCGGCATTGATCTCGCGCACCACGCCGCACCCGAACGGCGCGCGGACGAGGAAGCCGTATGCGAGGCGGTCGATCGCATATTCGGCCGAATAGGTGGCCTTGCCGGCCACCTTGAGCGGGCCGTCGACGCGATCGAGCGCGCGGCCGACGAGGTGCTGCGCCGAGGCGTCGAGCAGGCTGTTCTCGACCGGCTCGTCCATCGTGAGCGCGATGACCTCGCTCATGCCGCGTCTCCGGTGAGATCGCGCAGGCACGCGATCAGCGTGCGGCGCGCGAGCGGGATCTTGAAGTCGTTCGCGCCCTGGCCTTTGGCGCGGTCGAGCAGCGCATCGGCGGCCGCCTCGAACACCGCGGTCGAGGGCGGCTGGCCGACCAGCGCCGCCTCCACCGACGGGTCGCGCCACGGCATGGGCCCGAGCCCGCCGAACGCGAGCGCGGCCGAAGCGATCTTGCCGTCCTCCACCGCGACGATCCCCGCGACCGAGACGAGCGCGAAGGCGTAGGAGGCGCGGTCGCGCACCTTGCGATAGAGCTGGCGGCCGGCGGGCGCGGGGGGTAGCTCGACATGGGTGATGAGCTCGCCGGGGCGGAGGACGGTTTCGATCTCGGGCGTGTCGCCGGGGAGGCGGTAGAAATCGTGGATGCTGATCCGCCGCCGCTCGCCCTCGGGGGTGAGGGTGAGGATCACCGCATCGAGCGCGCGCATCGCCACGGGCATGTCACCGGGGTGGGTGGCGATACACTGCTCGCTCGCGCCGAGGATTGCATGGATGCGGTTGAATCCGCCGATCGCCGAGCAGCCGGAGCCGGGCTCGCGCTTGTTGCAGGGGGTCGCCGTGTCGTAGAAATAATAGCAGCGCGTGCGCTGGAGCAGATTGCCGCCGGTCGTCGCCTTGTTGCGGAGCTGGCCCGACGCACCCGCGAGCAGGGCACGGCCCAGCACGGGGTAGCGGGCGGCGACGCGTGCGTCGGCGGCGAGGTCGCTGTTGGGGACGAGTGCGCCGATGCGTAAGCCGCCGTCTTCGGTCTCCTCGATCTCGCCGAGGTCGAGGCGGCTGATGTCCACGATCCGCGAAGGCGTCTCGATCTGGAGCTTCATCAGGTCGAGCAGGTTGGTGCCGCCCGCGATGAACTTCGCGCCGTCCGCGCGGCCGTCGCGCGCCGCCGCCTCGGGGCTCTCGGCGCGGGCATAGTCGAAGCTCCTCATGCGCCCGCCACCTCCGCGATCGCGTCGACGATGTTGGGATAGGCCGAGCAGCGGCACAGGTTGCCGCTCATCCGCTCGCGAATTTCGTCGGGGGTGAGCGTGATGTCGTCGAGATGCTCGCTGACATGGCTCGGCCAGCCCTTCGCGACCTCGTCGAGCATGCCCGCCGCCGAGCAGATCTGCCCGGGCGTGCAATAGCCGCATTGGAAGCCGTCGTGGCGGACGAACGCGACCTGCAAGGGGTGGAGGTTCTCGGGCGATCCCAGCCCTTCGATCGTGGTGATCTCGTCGTCCTGGTGCATCACCGCGAGCGTCAGGCAGGCGTTGATCCGCCGGCCGTTGACCAGCACCGTGCATGCGCCGCACTGGCCGTGATCGCAGCCCTTCTTGCTCCCGGTGAGCCCGAGATGCTCGCGCAGCAGATCGAGCAGCGAGGTGCGGATATCCGGCTCGACCTCGTGCGTCTCGCCATTGATCGTGAAGTGCATGGCCAGCCCCTTTCAGCTTGGGGTAACGCCCCGCGCCCTTATGGTTTCCGTCTATGCAGGTGGGATCGCAGCTTTGGGCGCTGTTGGGAATGTGCGTGCTGGCGTCCGCCTGCGGCAGCGGGCAGACTGCGCCGATGACGCCGCCCAGTCCCTCGCTCTCGCCGCCGATCGTGATCGCGCATCGCGGCGCAAGCGGATTGCGCCCAGAGCACACGCTCGCGGCCTACGAGCTTGCGATCGAACACGGCGCCGATTTCATCGAGCCCGATCTGGTGCCGACGAAGGATGACGTGCTCGTCGCGCGGCATGAGAACGATATTTCGGACACGACCGACGTCGCCGATCATCCCGAATTCGCCGATCGCCGCACCACCAAGGTGATCGACGGCAAGAAGATCACCGGCTGGTTCACCGAGGATTTCACGCTTCGCGAACTGAAGACGCTGCGCGCGAAGGAACGCGTGCCGCTGCTCCGGCCCGACAATTCCGCCTATAACGGCCGGTTCGAGGTGCCGACGCTCGGCGAGATCATCGCGCTCGCCAAGCGGGAGTCGGCGAAGACGGGCCGGACGATCGGTATCTATCCCGAGACCAAGCATCCGAGCTATTTCGCGTCGATCGGCCACCCGGTCGGGCCACGACTGATCGCCGCGCTCGAGGCAGCGACCTGGAATACGGCCGAGGCGCCGGTGTTCATTCAGTCTTTCGAGGTCGCGAACCTCGAGACGCTGCACAAGATCACGCCCGTTCGGCTGATCCAGCTCATGGACAAGGAAGGCGGCCCGGCGGACGGCGCGGTGCCGAGCTATGCCGCGATGGCAACGCGCCGGGGACTCGCGGCCGTCGCCGCCTATGCCTGGGGGATCGGCCCGGCCAAGGCGATGGTGATCGACGGCGGGCGGGCGACAAGCCTCGTCGCCGACGCGCACGTAGCGGGATTGCGCGTTCATCCCTGGACCTTCCGGGCGGAAAATTATTTCCTGCCCTCGCGCTATCGAAAGGGCATCAATCCGCGCGGCCACGGCGATCTTGCGGGCGAGATCCGCGACCAGTTGCGCGCTGGGGTGGACGGTTTTTTCACCGATTTTCCGCGAATTGGGATAGAGGTGCGCGATGCGGCGCGCGCTGCCGCACCCGCGAGGAGTACCGAGTAATGCGCAAAATCATGATCCTGCCCGTCGTGCTGCTGCCGCTGCTTGCCGGCGGTTGCCTCGTCAAAACCGCCGCCGACGTGGTGACCTTTCCCGTCAAGGCCGCGGGCAAGGCGGTCGACTGGACCACGACCAGCCAGGAGGAGGCCGATCGCAATTACGGCCGCAAAATGCGCGAGAAAGAAGCACGCGAAGGCCGCGAGCGGCGCGAATGGGCGGAGGAGTGCCGCGAGCATCCTGATACGTGCGGCGAATATAACGGCTATAGGGCCGGCTACGACGATTAGCCCTCGGTTACCGGTGTGACGGCGAATTACGGCGCCGCAGCCCCGTCCGCCTTGCTCACCCGCCAGATGGTGTTCCCCACATCGTCGGCCACGAGCAGCCCGCTTCCGCCCAGGATCACGCCGGCCGGCCGGCCATAGGCCTCCTCCCCGTCGTCGCTGAGGAAACCTGTCAGCACGTCGATCGGCTCGCTCCCTTTTACCGGGAACCCGCGGTCGCCGAAGGGGATGAAGACCACCTTGTAGCCCGATTTGGGCTTGCGGTTCCATGATCCGTGCAGCCCCACGAACGCGCCGCGGCCGAAGTGGGGGCCCAGCAGGCCGTCGCGCGCGAACGCGAGGCCGAGCGCGGCGGTGTGCGGGCCGAGCGCGTAATCGGGGCGCTTCGAATATTCCTGCATCGCGGGGTTCTTCGGCTCGACGCGCTTGTCGGGATAGCCGCCCCAGTAGAACCATGGCCAGCCGAAGAAATCGCCGAGCGCGGCGGTGGTGAGATAATCGGGCGGCACGTCCGATCCCATCATGTCGCGCTCGTTGACCACCGCCCAGAGGCGACCCGTACCGGGTTCGAAATCGATGCCGACGGGGTTGCGCATCCCCGCCGCGAAAATGCGGAAGGTCTTGGCCTCGGGATCGACCTCGAGGATATCCGCGCGGTTGCGCTCGGCATCGAGCCCGTTCTCGGCGATGTTGCTCGACGACCCCACCGTTACGTAGAGCACCGAGTTATCGGGCGCGGCGACGACGTTGCGCGTCCAGTGATAGCCGCCGGCGGGCAGATCGACGATCTTCTCGGGCTTGGCGGTAATCGTCGTCTGCCCCGGCTGGTAGGGAAAGCGGAGCAGCGCGTCGGTATCCGCGACGTAGAGGTCGTTGCCGAGCAGCGTCATGCCGAAGGGCGAGTTGAGCCCCGAGAGGAACACCGAGCGCGCTTCGGCGACGCCGTCATGGTTCGCGTCGCGCAGCAATGTGATGCGGTTTGCCGACGGCACGTCCGCGCCGGCCTTGTCCATCAGATGCCCCATCATGAACCCGGCAATCCCGCCGCCCTCGCGCGAGGGGGCGTTGGTCTCGGCGACGAGCACGTCGCCATTGGGCAAGCGGTAAAGCCAGCGCGGGTGATCGAGGCCGGTCGCGAACGCGTTTACCGTCAGCCCCTCGGCCGCTTTCGGAGTGGCGCCCTGCGCCCAGCCGACCGCCTCGGCGACGTTCATCGTCGGCACCACCTCGGTTCTCGGCTCGGTGATCTGGGGGCGCGGCCCGGTTACCGCGGCGACGCTCACCCGCGCAACATCGGGGCGACTCAGCCAGATCCAGGCACCCGCCGCGACGAGCACGATCAGGAGCAGGACGATCAGGATATGTTTGCGCATGACGTGTGAACCGGCCCTGTTGCGATCGAAACGGATTGCCACGTTCAATAGCCGACCGGGCCCGGCGACGTAAGCCTCCCGCCATGCGCATCAAAGCGCAAGACGCGTTGTCCGGCAAAAAAAGAGGGGTGGTGGAGCCGAGGAGGATCGAACTCCTGACCTCTGCAGTGCGATTGCAGCGCTCTCCCAGCTGAGCTACGGCCCCGCCCCGAGATACCCCGGCTGGCCGGGGACGCACGCCTGTAGCGGCATGTGCGAGGCGATGCAACACGCCATCTACGGCGATGCCAAGCCTTACTGCGCCAGGCCGCGCAGCGCGCGGGACGACGCGCAGGGTTCAGCCCTATGCGATCGGAACAATCGCCGGATTTCTGCCGTTGATGCAGCGGAGTGTGCGGTTTGCGGACGGCGGCCGCGCAAGGGCCTGGAACAGACTATAGGAGGCGAAGAGATGGGCTACGAACGCTATCCCCGCAACACCAATCCCGAGCACGATTACTATAACCGCAGTCAGCCGCAGGATTATGGCCGCGATTACGGCTCTGGCAGCGCGTTCAGCTATTCGAGCGCGCGCGACTACGAGGCCGCCGGCGAGATCGGCGACCGCAACCGGCGCAATCGCGGCTATGGACGCGACGAATATGGGGCCGGCCGGGCTGGCGGCTATTACGGCCAGGGCGGCTATGGCTACGATCGGACCAGCAGCTACGAACAGCGGACGTCGCGCGATCGCCCCTATTACGGCAGCTATGCGCATGACGGGCATCGCTTCGATGATGTCGGCGACCATCATCCGAGTGAAAACCGCGATCGTAACGACATCCGGAATCAGCGTGGCACCGGCCGTGGCGATGATGACCGAGGCTTTTGGGATCGTGCGGGCGACGAGGTGCGCTCGTGGTTCGGCGACGACGATGCCGAACGCCGCCGCGAGATGGACCAGCGTCACGATGCGCGCAGCGGCGGCCGCTGGAACAGCCCCTATGAGCATGACCACGATTATCATGACTGGCGCCGCCAGCAGATGGATGTGCTCGACCGCGACTATGCCGAATATCGCAACGAGAACCGCCAGAAGTTCCACAACGAATTCGGAAGCTGGCGGCGCGATCGCCAGGGCCAGCGCGACTGCCTCAATCGCGTGAAGGAGCATATGGACGTGGTCGGATCGGACGGCGAGCATGTCGGCACGGTCGATTACGTGCGCGGCGACCGGATCGTGCTCACCAAGAGCGATGCCGATTCTGGCGGGCGCCATCATTCGATCCCGTCGCGCTGGATCGCGTCGGTCGACGACAAGGTGACGATCCGCAAGACCGCCGAGGATGCGCATGCGCACTGGAAGGACGAGGAGCGCAACAGCGCGATGTTCAACGAGCGCGATACCCGCACCGCGGGCGGACAACACATGCTCGATAGGAGCTTTTCCGGCACCTATTGAGCGGTCGGCACGCCGTCCCAAGCAGGCGTGACCGCGTGGAGGGCTCGGGCAGCAATGCCCGGGCCCTTCTCTTGCGCGCCACAAGGTTGCAATCGGCAACCTATAGGCATAGCCCTGACGCTCGGCACTGCGGAGGGGAGAGAGACGATGGCGAAGGCATGGGCGCTCAAGAAGCGGCCTCAGGGGATGCCAGCCGAATCCGATTTCGAGCTGATCGCGCTTCCGCCCCGCGATCTTGCCGATGGCGAGGTTCGCGTTGCCAACCGGTGGCTTTCGGTGGACCCGTACATGCGCGGGCGGATGAACGACGTGAAGAGCTACGTGCCGCCCTTTGCGCTCGGCGCGCCGATGCAGGGCGGCGCGGTCGGCGAGGTGATCGAGAGCCGGGCGGACGGGGTCACGATCGGCGACAAGGTACAGCACATGGAGGGCTGGCGCGACGAGGCGGTCGTTCCCGCGGCCGCGGTGCAGAAGCTGCCCGAACTCGGCGTTCCCGACCAGGCCTATCTCGGCCAGCTCGGCATGCCGGGAATAACCGCATATTTCGGGCTGCTCGCGGTGGCCGAGGCAAAGGCGGGCGACACGGTGTTCGTGTCCGCGGCGGCGGGGGCGGTGGGCTCGACGGTCGTGCAGGTGGCCAAGGCCAAGGGCATGATGGTGATCGGCTCGGCTGGAGGCGAGGAGAAATGCGCCTGGGTCCGCTCGATCGGCGCCGACGCCGCGATCGATTACAAGACGCAAGGATCGCTCGTGAAGAAGCTCGCCGATGCCGCGCCGAAAGGCATCGATGTCTATTTCGACAATGTCGGCGGCGATCATCTCGACGCGGCGCTTGCCGTCGCGAACGAGCGCGCGCGTTTCGCCATTTGCGGGATGATCGAGCTCTACAATGACTCCGCGCCGACCGAACTGCGCTACATCGCCCGCGTAATCGCCGCGCGGCTCCGTATCCAGGGCTTCATCGTCACCGATTTTCTGCCGCGGGCGGCCGAGTTTTACCGTGACATGGCGGGCCTGCTCCAGGCGGGCAAGCTCGCAAGCCATGAGACGATTTACGACGGCCTGGCCGCGATGCCCGATGCGTTCCTTGGGCTGTTTCGCGGTGCCAATATGGGCAAGATGCTGGTGCGGGTCTAGGGTTCCGGCTTAGGTTCGCGGCGCGATGGCGATGCTCGTATAGGGCGCATGCACCCTCCAGCCGAGTGCCTTGTAAAGCGCGCGGCCCTGCTCGGTCGCGACCAGCAGTCCCCGCCGCGCACCCTCCTCACACGCGGCCTGGTCGAGCGCGGCCATCAGCGCGCGACCGAGGCCGCGGCGGCGATGGGCCTCTTCGGTGGCGATTCGATCGTAGATAGCGGCATGGTCGACGACGACGGCGTGACCGCTCGCAGCGATGCTGCCGTCCGCCGCGAAGATCGTGCCCGTGCTGACTCCCTCGGCCGCGCTCATCTCGATCGTGTAGCCGTCGGGAAGCGTCACCGATTGCGGGTCGAGCGCGGTTCGGATCATCATCGTCCGCGAGACGTCGAACTTCCAGCGGCTCGGCACGAGCGCGCGGACGGTCGCCATCGGTGCGCAGGCCTTGAGCTGGATGCCGGGGTCGTGGATATCATTGGCGAGCCGAAGGAACGTGGCCGAAACGCCGGGGAACACATAGCGCGTGTGCGGGTCGGGTGCGCCGACCTCGATCCGGAAGCCGTCGCGATGCCGCTCGGGCGGATGCGCGCCGCGGGCACGCGCCCAGCCGGTAGTCCAGGTTTCGACCAAGCGAGGATCAGCGGAAGGCATGGGAGCCCGTATCGCGTCGCGCGTGCCGGAGCAATCACTGCTGATTTTTACGCGCGAACGTCGTCCGGTCGGAGCCGCCCAGCCGACCCAAGCCGGACGTGGCCGCTTTCATCTCGAACCGTAACGCGGCCGGGATCACTGGCGGGGCCACGGACGTTCGCGAAACCATTTGGTGACGATGTACTTGGTGCCGGCGCGCACCTTCATGCCATGATGAAGCGTCGCGGGATTGAGCGACCCGTCCGCGCGGCGATTGTCCCAGGCGAGCAGCTTGCCCGTTTCGGGCTGGATCGTCTTGTCGATTGCCTTGAAGCGTGTGGCGCCGCCCGCATCGGGCTCGTTCAAATAGATCATCACCGTCCAGGTGCGGTTGCCGGTGGTGTTGCAGTGCGTGGCGTAGTCGGGGCTGGCGGGCTCGAAGTAATCGGTATGCGCCTTGAACTCCTGGCCGACAGCGTAGCGCTGGCCCTGGATCGGCTCGCCGAACGCGCGGTCGAGCCCGGTGAAGGCCGAGATCATTTCCTCGATGCGGTCGATCACCGGCTCGGCCGAATCGAGGTCGCAGGTTTCGCTGGTGCGAAAGGAGGTATCGCCATTGGCATCGGCGATCGTCGAGGGACGGCGGCGTTCGTCGATTCGATCGATCACCGCCGCGCACGTTTCGGGATCGAGAAAGCCGCGCTTGAGGAAGAGCGTGAGCTTGGGGCTGGGGACGCGCTGGATCGCTGGCTGGCCGCCGAGCGTCGCGAGGACGGCATCGGCGGGCAGACCGGAACCGGGAGAGCGTAGGGCGCGTGCGGGCTCGGTCGACATGCTCCGGTTGTGCCAAAATCGTCGGGCAGCCGCCAGTCTCGTCTCGATTGCCGTGCTCCCCTTACAGGGGAGGATCGGGCGCACTATCTCCCGACGAGCGTTCCGCTGAGCGCTTGACGCTGGGGCGCTCGCGCCGCTAGGGGCCTCGCGTTCACGGCGACCGTAGTTCAATTGGTTAGAGCGCCGGCTTGTGATGCCGGAAGTTGCGGGTTCAAGTCCCGTCGGTCGCCCCATTTCCTGTCTATTCAACCCAGGAAAATCGATGACCACCGGCTGGGGCTTTCCCGATTTCGACGCGCACGAAGGCGTCCATCTGTTCACCGATCCGGCCTCCGGGTTGAGCGCGATCATCGCGATCCACTCGACCGCGCTTGGCCCCGCGGCGGGCGGCGTGCGTTTCTGGCATTATGCCAATTCCGACGACGCGATCACCGACGCGCTGCGCCTGTCGCGCGGGATGAGCTACAAGAATGCGATGGCGGGGCTCGCGCTCGGCGGCGGCAAGGGCGTGGTGCTCGCCGACAAGCCGGGCGACACGATCAGCGAGGCGCGGCTGAAGGCGTTCGGTCGCGTCGTCGAGTCGCTCGGCGGCCGCTACGTGACGGCCGAGGATGTCGGCATGTCCGAAGCGCGGATGAAGGTGATCGCGCAGCAGACGAAGTACGTCTCCGGCCTGCCGGTCGAAAGCGGCGCGGCGGGCGGCGATCCGGGGCCGTACACCGCCTATGGCGTGTATCTGGGGGTCAAGGCGGCGGCCAAGCGCGGGATCGGTGCGGACGACATGAAGGGCGTCCACGTCGCGATCCAGGGTGTCGGTTCGGTAGGCGGCGGCCTCGCCAGATTGCTCGCGAAGGATGGCGCGAAGCTGACGCTTGCCGACGTTAATGCCGATAAGGCGAAGACGCTGGCCGACGCGCTCGGCGCCGAGACGGCGGCGGCGGACGCGATCCTGACGATCGAGGCCGATGTCGTCAGCCCCAACGCACTGGGTGCGATTCTCACCCAGCAGGCGATTGGCCAACTCAAGACGAAGGTGATCGCGGGCGGCGCGAACAACCAGCTCGCCACGCGCGAGGATGGCGCCCGGCTCGCCGAGCGGGGCATTCTCTACACGCCGGATTACGTCATCAACGCGGGTGGTATCATCAATGTCGGCCTCGAATATCTCGGCCATGGCGACGAGGCCGAGGTGAACGCGCGGATCGAAAAGATCCCCGAGCGGCTGGTCGAAGTGTGGGACGAGGCCGATCGCACCGGCCAGCCCTCGTCCGAGGTCGCCGACACGATCGCGCAGCGGCTGATCGGGCGGGGATAGCTGAATCCGCTGCCGGCTCTTCCTGGAAGGAATTTGAAAGACGGCAGGTGATGGTGGATTCACCCGCGCCGATCCCCTAACGAGCGCTCGTGCCCGTGCTTCATGCCCTCGCCAATCCGACGCGCTTTCTGAAGGTCGCGCGGCCGCTGACGCCGATCGTCTTCTGGCTGGGCGTGGTGCTGTTCGCGGTCGGCGCGTGGGGCGGGCTGACGCGGACCCCGCCCGATTACCTCCAGGGCGAGACGGTTCGGATTCTGTACATCCATGTGCCCGCCGCATGGCTCGGCATGGGTGGGTGGACCGGAATCGCGATTGCGAGCGTGATCTTCCTTGTCTGGCGGCATCCGCTGGCGAATGTTGCGGCGCGCGCCATCGCGGTGCCCGGCTCGGTATTCGCAGGGCTGTGTCTCGTCACCGGATCGATTTGGGGACGGCCGACCTGGGGGACGTGGTGGCAATGGGACGGGCGGCTGACCTCGATGCTGCTGCTGTTCTTCGTCTATCTCGCCTACATCGCTCTTGCGCGCGCCGATCGCGATCGCGGGGGCGACGGACGGATTCCCGCTATCTTCGGCATTGCGGGCAGCGTGCTACTGCCGGTCATCCGCTATTCGGTTTTGTGGTGGAACACGCTGCACCAGGGGCAGAGCATCGGGCTAACCAGCTCGACGATCGACCCCGCGATCCTGTGGCCGCTTTTCTGGACATTGGGCGGCGCGACCTTGTTCTTCGCCGGCGTGGTGCTGATGCGGATGCGGGCGCTGCTCGCAGCACAGCGCGTCGAGGCGCGACTACGGCGGCTCGCGGCATGAATCCCTGGCTTTTTGTCGAGGCGGCCTATGGGGTGACGCTCGTCGCGGCGCTCGTGCTCGCACTCGCGAGCTGGCGCGCGATGGCGAAGGCCGAGCGCGCGGCCGCGGAGATGCGGCGGTGAAGGCCAAGCATCAGCGACTGGTGCTCGTGCTGCTCGCCGTGATCGCGGTGCTGGGGGCAAGCGGGCTCGCGCTGTCGGCGCTCAAGGACAAGGCGGCGTTCTTCTACGCGCCCTCGGACGTGGCACGCCAAGGACTGCCGCTCGACAAGCATGTGCGGCTGGGGGGAATGGTCGAGGAGGGATCGATCGAGCGGCTCGCTGACGGCGTCTCGATGCGTTTCGTCGTCACCGATGGAGCGGCGACGGTGCCGGTGCGCTTCCGCGGCGTGGCGCCCGATCTGTTCCGCGAGGGATCGGGGGTGGTGGCCGAAGGGCAGTTCCGACCCGACGGCAGCTTCGTTGCCGACAACCTGCTCGCCAAGCACGACGAGAAATACATGCCTCCGCAGGTCGCCGGAGCGATGCACGAGACGAAGTCGCTCGAGCCATGATCGCCGAAGCCGGCCTTGCCGCTCTGTGGTTCGCCGCCGCGCTCGCGCTGTTGCAGCTCGTGCTCGCGGGCGTGGGGGTGCGGGCTTCCCAACGTCACCCCGGACTTGTTCCGGAGCCCCCGATGATGCCTGGCACTGACGTCGACGCATCAGAACAGGAGTGGATGCCGGAACACGTCCGGCATGACGGAAATAGAGCTGCGAACCAGGTCATCGCCGCGGTCCGGCCCGTTGCCGTCGTGCAAGGGGTGCTCGCCGCCCTCGCGATGCTGTTGCTGATCGTGGTGTTCGCGCGCAGCGACATGTCGGTGCTGCTCGTTGCCGAGAACAGCCACACCGCCAAGCCGTGGATCTACAAGATCGCCGGCGCGTGGGGGAACCACGAAGGGTCGATGCTTCTCTGGGTGACGATCCTGGGACTCGCGGGCGGGGCGGTGGCGTTGTTCGAGAAGCGCCTGCCACGGCCGACGCTGATCGCGACGCTGGGCGCGCAGGCGGCGATCGCGCTCGGATTCTACGCGTTCCTGCTTTTCTCCTCGAACCCGTTCACGCGGCTTTTTCCGGCGCCGCCCGACGGGCAGGGGCTCAATCCGCTGCTTCAGGACCCGGGCCTCGCCTTCCATCCGCCGACGCTTTACGCCGGCTATGTCGGGTTGTCGGTTGCCTTCTCGTTCGCGGTCGGTGCGATGGTGACGCGCGACGTCGGCCCGGGCTTCGCACGCGCGATGCGGCCGTGGGTGCTCGGCGCGTGGATTTTCCTGACGCTCGGCATCACGGCGGGCAGCTATTGGGCCTATTACGAACTCGGCTGGGGGGGGTGGTGGTTCTGGGACCCGGTCGAGAACGCGTCGCTGATGCCATGGCTCGCGGCGACCGCGCTTCTCCATTCGGTGACGGTGCTCGCGACGCGCGACGGCCTGCGCGCCTGGACGGTGATGCTCGCCGTGGTCGCTTTCTCGATGTCGATGGTCGGCACCTTCCTCGTCCGATCGGGGGTGCTGACGAGCGTTCACGCCTTCGCTCTCGACCCGACGCGTGGCGAGTTCATCCTCGCCTTGCTCGCGCTCTATATCGGTGGCGCGCTGACGCTGTTCGCCTTGCGGGTCGGCACGATCCGTGCGGGCGCGACGTTCGAGCCGGTGAGCCGCGAAGGCGCGCTCGTCGTCAACAACCTGCTGCTATCGGTGATCCTCGGCATCGTGCTGATCGGGACGCTGTATCCCATCGTCGCGGCGGCGATGGGCGTGCAGCTTTCGGTTGGCGCCCCCTTTTTCGACAAGACCGCAGGCCCGATCGCGCTGGCGTTGGTCGCGGCGATGGCGGCAGGGCCGCTGATCCGCTGGCGGCGCGATCGGTTGAGCGCCGTCGCCCGTCGCGTGGTAATTCCGGTAGGCGTGACCGCGGCGGTGCTTGTCGTCGTGCTGGTCGCCGCGCCCAGGATCGGCGTACTGCCGCTGCTGGGCCTCGCCTTCGCCGCCGGGCTCGCGGTGGCGAGCGTGGCGCCGCTTTGGGGGCGGGACTTGCGGCGCACGCCGCTCTTCACCTGGGGGATGGTGGTCGCGCATCTCGGCATCGCAGTAAGCCTGGCGGGGATGGCGTCGGATAGCGCCTTCACCAAGGAGACGCTTGTCGCGGCGCGCGTCGGCGTGCCGTACGAGGTGGGGCCGTTCACGGTGACGCTCGACGGTATCCGGCCGGTGGTCGGCGACAATTGGTCGGCGCTCGAGGCGCGGCTGTCGGTGCGGCGTAGCGACGGCGAGCCGTTCGTGATGCGACCGCAATCGCGCTTCTTCTCGGCCCCGCCGACCGTCACCAGCGAATCGGCGATCGCGACGCGGCTCGACGGACAGCTCTATACCGTGCTCGGCCAGTCCGACGATCAGGGACGGTGGCAGCTCCGGCTTTGGTGGAAGCCATTCGTGACGCTGATCTGGCTGGGCGGTGCGTTGATCGCGCTCGGTGGGGCGCTATCGCTGCTGGGCCGGCTCGCACGCGAGCGGCGCGCCGACCGGTGGGAGGAGGAATCGTGAGGAAAGTTTTGCTGTGGCTGCCGCTCGCCGCGTTCGTTGCAGTACTTGCGACGGTGGCGAGCGGACTGTTGCGACCCGCCGATCCGGCAGTACACTCGGCTTTGGTCGGGCATGATCTGCCCGCCTTCGCGCTGCCGGCGATGGTCGACGGCGCCCCGGGGGTGGCAAAGAAAAGCTTCACCCAAGGCACCCCCAAGCTGCTCAACGTCTTCGCAAGCTGGTGTATTCCGTGCATCGCCGAATCGCCGCAACTCATGAAGCTCAAGCAAATGGGCGTGCCGATCGAAGGCGTCGCGGTGCGCGACACGCCCGAGAATATCCAGCGATTCCTCGCGCGCTACGGCAACCCCTACACGGCGATCGGCGACGACCGCGCGGGGCAACTCCAGCTCGCGATCGGATCCTCGGGCGTGCCCGAAAGCTATGTGATCGACGGCGAGGGACGGATCGTCCTCCAGCATATCGGCGATATCCGCGCAGAGGACGTCGCAGAGATCGCCGAAGCGATACGCGAAGCGCGATGAAGCGGCTCGCGCTCCTCCTGTCGCTCATCGCTGCGCCGGCCATTGCCGACACGCCGCTGCCACCGCCGTCGCTCGCCGACACGCAGCTTTCCGATCCCCAACAGGAGGCCGAGGCCCAGGCGCTGATGGAGGAGCTGCGCTGCGTTGTCTGCCAGGGTCAGTCGATCGCGGCGAGCAATGCCGACATGGCCGGCCGGATGCGCGCGCTGGTGCGCGAGCGGATCGCGGCGGGCGAGAGCCCCGATTCGATCCGCAAATGGCTGATCGCGCGTTATGGCGAGTATGTGACGTATGATCCGCCGCTGACGCCGGTGACGGCGCCGCTCTGGATCGCCCCCATCGTCCTGCTCGTGGCGGGCGCGTGGATCGCGCGGGCCAGCTTCGGGCGGAGGCGCGGCTGATGGGCTGGTTCTGGCTGGCGCTCATCGGCTTTAGCGCAGCGGGGTTGCTGTGGGTGCTCGGCGTCGCTCGCGGGCTGTGGTCGCTCGTCGGCGCGGCGCTCATGCTCGGCGCGGTCGGCTATGCCTGGCAGGGGCGGCCGGGGCAGCCCGGCAGCCCGGCCAAGACGAACGCGCAGGCGATCGCAATTGACCCCGGCATCGTCAAGCTGCGCGGAGCGATGACGGGGAATTTCACTGCCGAAAGCGCCTATCTCACCGCGGCGGACGCGATGCTGCGCGCGGGCGAGCCCGATGCGGCGGTGGCAGTGATGCTCGGCGGCATTCGCGACATGCCCGACGACATGTCGCTGTGGACGGGATTGGGCGATGCGCTCGCCCAGCATGACGGCGGCTATGTGTCGCCGACGGCACTATTCGCGTTCCGGCATGCGATGGATATCGCACCCAACCATCCGGCGCCGCCTTTCTTCCTGGGGCTTGCCTATGTGCGTGCGGGCGACTTCGTCGAGGCGCGCAGATATTGGGCGCGTGCGCTGGCCCTGACGCCCGAGGAGATGGACTATCGACCCGAGATCGCGGTTCGTCTGATGCTGCTCGATCGCTATCTCGCGCTGGCGAACGGCGGCGCGGAATGATCTAGCGCGCGAGCACGCGGCGTTCGGCAAGGTCGTTGCGGATCGTCGTGGCGGCGACGCCGGCTTCGCCCATGGCGTGGCTGATCTGATCGAGCCCCTTGGCGACGTCGCCCGCGGCGTAAAGCCCCGGAATGCTCGTGCGCTGGTGGGCATCGACGACGAGGCAGCCGTCTTCCGAGGCGTCGGCGCCGAGGTCGATCGCGAGTTCCGAGCGGATCACCGAGCCCAGCGCCGGATAGACGCTGTCGAACGCGCGCTCGCCGCCAGGCGTGGGCACGAGGATACAATTGCCGTCGATATGAAGCGGCCGGCATGGCCCGTCGACCAGTGCGATGCCTCGTTCTTCCAGCTTCGTCCGCTCGTCATCGGCGAGCTCGTGGCTGGCGTCGGGCGCGATCAGCGTCACCTTCGAGGTGTACATGCGCAGGAACAATGCCTCGTTATGGCCGTGCGTGCGCGTGCCGATCACGGCGACGTTCGTGTCGGTGACTTCATAGCCATCGCAGATCGGGCAATAGCGAAGCAGGCCGCGGCGCACCGCCTCGTCGTGGATGTCGGGCGAGATTTTCGGACGGTTGTTGACCACCCCGGTCGCAAGCAGGACGATGCGCGCGGCGATCGTCTCCCCGTTCAGCTCTGCGGTGAAGCAGTCGCCGCGGCGGCCGAGGCGCTCGACCAGACCGGGGGTGACGTGCGCGCCGAACTCGGTAGCCTGATCGCGCATCCGTTCGAGCAGCTCGGTGCCGGGAATGCCGCCGGGAAAGCCCGCATGGTTGTGCGTGCGCGGGATCATCGCGGCGCGGCTTTTGCCCGCATCGACGAGGCGCGTTGCGAGATGAAAGCGCGCGAGATAGATCGCGGCGGTGAGCCCCGCCGGCCCTGCACCGACGATCAGACAATCGATCACATCCTCTCCGCTCATCGGCGGCAGAGCGCGCGAGCGCGAGGATCGTTCCTTGCGGACGCACCCCGATGTATATACATAATGTATATACGGAGGCGGCCATGACCAGGGAATATCGGGCGAAGGTCTTCAAATCGGGCAATTCGGTCGCGCTGCGACTGCCCAAGGCGCTCGGGCTCAAAGCGGGCGAGGAAATGATCGTGCGCGAGGAACGCGGCAAGTTCGAGTTTGAGCCGGTAGCGGACGAAGGCGAGCGAATCGATCTGACGGGGATTTACGGCGCCATACCCGGGCTGACCCGGATGGCCGCCGAAGAGGTCGACCGAGATTGGGACAACAAGGGTTCGAAGCGTGGCTGAGCCGCGCTATCTGCTCGATACCGATATCTGCATCGATCTACTCGGAGGCCGCTCAACGGTCGCGGCAAAACGCCTTCAACAATGTGTTTTGGGAGAGGTGGTCACGTCGGCGATCGTGTACGCCGAGGTCATGATCGGGGCGGTGCGACGAGACGCCGTCGACGTGGCAGTGTCATTTTTCGACAGCGTGCCGCCGCTTCCTTTCGATACGGCGGCGGGACGCACCTATGCGTCATTGCCATTCCGGCGCGGTAATTTCGATCGCTTGATCGCTGCACATGCGCTTTCGCTGGGTTTGCTGCTGGTGACCAACAACGAGCGCGACTTCGCCAACATGACCGGGCTTGCGGTCGAGAACTGGACCGTATTATCATGACCTGGCGCGCGACCGTCCTCACGCTCTATCCGGACATGTTTCCCGGGCCGCTAGGGCTGTCGCTTGCGGGGCGGGCGCGGGAGGAGCGGCGGTGGAAGCTAGACACCGTCCAGATTCGTGACTTCGCAGCCGACAGGCATCGCACCGTCGACGACACGCCCGCGGGCGGAGGGGCGGGGATGGTCTTGCGCGCGGATGTCGTCGCGGCAGCGCTCGACAGCGTCGCCGATACGCGACCGGTGCTGGCGATGACGCCCCGCGGCGCGCCGCTCACCCAGCGGCGTGTGCGCGCGCTGTCGACAGGCGCCGGCGTCACCATTTTGTGCGGGCGATTCGAGGGATTTGACGAGCGATTGTTCGAAAGCCGCGCGATCGAAGAAGTGTCGATCGGCGACTACATCCTGTCGGGCGGCGAGATGGGCGCGCTGGTGCTGCTCGACGCTTGCATTCGCCTGCTGCCCGGCGTAATGGGCGCGGCTTCAAGCGGCGTGGACGAGAGCTTCGAGACGGGGCTGCTCGAATACCCGCAATATACCCGACCTCAGATATGGGAAGGGCGCACGATCCCCGAAGTGCTGCGATCGGGGGATCATGCGAAGATCGCCGCCTGGCGCAAGTCGATGGCGGAGAACGATACACGGCTACGGAGGCCGGACCTTTGGGAGCGCCATGAGGGCGCTCGGGTTCAGTCTCCCTCTGGCGCGCGGCGACAGAAGGACGAATGAGATGAACCTCATCCAGACGCTCGAAGCCGAGCAGATCGCCAAGTTCAACGAGGCGAAGCAGATTCCCGAATTCCGCCCCGGCGACACGCTGCGCGTCGGCGTGAAGGTCGTCGAAGGCGAGCGCACCCGCGTCCAGAATTTCGAGGGCGTGTGCATCGCGCGCTCGAGCAAGGGCATGGGTTCGAACTTCACCGTTCGGAAGATTTCGTTCGGCGAGGGCGTCGAGCGCGTTTTCCCGCTCTATTCGCCCAACGTCGATTCGATCACCGTCGTTCGCAAGGGCGCCGTGCGTCGCGCCAAGCTTTATTATCTGCGCGGCCGTACCGGCAAGGCGGCGCGCATTGCCGAGCGCCGCGACACCCGCGCTGACGCGAAGGTCGCCGCCGAATAAGCGGGCGACGCATCATCGCCTTTCGAAAGGGCGCGGGGAGACATGCTCCCCGCGCCCTTTTCGTTGCGCCGGCAACCTTTACCTCACCCGCCTGTGCAGCAATAAGGAGCCCAAGGCCTCCGATCGGGGGCGGGGACAATCGAAAACCGGAGATGATGATGCCGAAATCGTGGCTGTTGGCGGGCGTGATGCTCGCGACGATGGGGAGCGCCGCCGTTGCGCAGGAACAGGCGCCCAAGGAGCTGACGCTCGACCGGGTGTTCGGCGAACCGAGCCTGTCCGGCCCGTCGCTGCGCGGGCTCAGGCTTTCCCCGGACGGCACGATGGTGACCCTGCTCAAGGCGCGCCCCGACGAGCAGGAGCGCTATGACCTGTGGGCGATCGACACCAAGACGGGCGAGCAGCGGATGCTGGTCGATTCGAAGAAGGTCGGCACCGGCGCCGAGCTTTCCGAGGCTGAGAAGATGCAGCGCGAGCGGCTGCGCATCGGCGGCGAGAAGGGGATCGTCGCCTATGATTGGGCGCCGGACGGCAAGGCGATTCTGGTGCCGCTCGACGGCGACCTCTACCTCGCGGGCCTCGATGGCGCCGTTCGTCGCTTGACCGCAACCGAGGCGGGCGAGCTCAACCCGACGATCAGCCCCGATGGCGGCTATGTGAGCTTCGTGCGCGACAACGAGCTGTTCGTCGAGCCGCTCGGGAGCGGTAAGGAGAACCAGATCACGCAAGGCGCGTCCGACACGGTGAGCTGGGGCACCGCCGAGTTCGTCGCGCAGGAGGAAATGGGGCGGCGCACGGGCTATTGGTGGTCGCCCGACGAGCGCTACATCGCCGTTCAGCGTACCGACGTAAGCCCGGTCGGCATCGTCAGCCGCGCCGCGATCGGCGCAGCGGGGACCAAGGTCTATGACCAGCGCTACCCGGCGGCGGGCACGCCCAACGCGCTCGTCGATCTCTACGTGATGAAGCCTGACGGATCGGGCAAGGTGAAGGTGGACATGGGGGACAACCCCGACATCTACCTCGCGCGCGTCTATTGGTCGGTGGACGGCGATACGCTCTATGTCGAGCGCGAGAATCGCGACCAGACCCGGCTCGACATGCTCAAGGTCGATCCCGCGACGGGCAAGTCGGCATTGATGTTCACCGAGAAGGCGGAGCCCAAGAGCTGGATCAACCTGTCGGACAATTTCCACGCGATGAAGGACGGCAGCCTGATCTGGTGGTCCGAACGGTCGGGCCACGGGCATCTGTACCATTACGTGAATGGCAAGTTCGTTCAGCTCACCAGCGGACCGTGGGAGGTGAACAATCTTGTCGGCGTCGATGAGGAAAAGGGCCGCCTCTATTTCACGGCCAACAAGGAAACGCCGATCGAGGAGCAGCTCTATGCCGTCGATATCGCGCGGCCGAACCGGCTTACCCAATTGACCCAGAACGGTTGGTCGAACAGCGCCAGCATGGATGGGGCGGCGACCACGTTCATCATCTCGCGCAGCAGCACCGAGCACCCGCCGCAGGTCTTTCTCGCCGACACGAGCGGCAAGCGGACGCAGTGGCTGCTCGAGAACGACATCGATGCCGATCATCCCTACGCACCCTACGTCGCGAGCCTTCGCCCGACGCAGTTCGGCACGATCAAGGCCGCCGACGGTACCACGCTCTATTACGAAATGATCACGCCCAAGCTCGAGCCCGGCAAGAAATATCCGGTGTTCATGGAGCATTATGGCGGGCCGGGCGCGCAGGAGGTGGTCAATCGCTGGAATGGCGGGCTGCCGCAATATCTGGTCGATCAGGGCTACATCTATTTCGTGATCGACAATCGCGGCGCCACCAACCGCGGCAAGGAGTTCGAGGACGCGATCTACCACGCGATGGGCACCGTCGAGGTCGCCGATCAGCTCAAGGGCGTCGATTTTCTCAAGAGCCAGAGCTTCGTCGATCCGGACGAAATCACGACCTTCGGCTGGTCGTACGGCGGCTACATGACGCTCAAGCTGCTCGAGAAGACCGACGATGTGTTCGCGGCGGGTGTCGCGGTGGCACCGGTGACCGACTGGAAGCTCTACGACACCCATTATACCGAGCGCTACATGGGCGATCCGCGCAAGGTGCCCGATGCCTACACCGCCTCGGGCGCGCTCGCCGAATCGGGGAAGATCAGCGATCCGCTGCTGCTGATCCACGGGCTGTCCGACGACAATGTCGTGTTCGACAATTCGAGCCAGTTGCTCGCCAAGATGCAGGCCGACAACCAGCCGTTCGAGACCATGCTCTATCCGGGCAAGACGCACAGCATGTCGGGAGTGCGCGAGCACGTGTACCTGACCATGCTCAACTTCCTGAACCGGCACGTCGGGCTGCCGCCGGTCGATCCGGACGGGGAGTGAGACCACACATCCCGGCATTGCGAGGAGCATAGCGACGAAGCAATCCATTCGATGGCTGAACTGGATTGCTTCCCGCCGCTTTCGCGGCGGTCGCAATGACGAGAGCGATTTCACGGATGCTGCTCTACGCCGCGTTAACCACGCTCCTTAGCGGGATTGCGTTGCTTTCCCTCTAGACCCCGTACGGGCCGATCCTGGCTCGTGCGGGGACAAGGGCATGGAGCAGCGGGCGGAACTGGCGCCGGTGCGCCCCAGGGCGCGGATCGAGGTGCTCGACATGCTGCGCGGAATCGCGCTGCTCGGCATCCTCTTCATCAACATTCCCTACATGGCGGCGCCGGTCGCCGAGTTCAGCGCCGACGTGCGCGCGATCGGGTGGACGCTGCCCGACCGCATCGCGTGGAGCGCCAATTATCTCGTCTGGTCAGGCACGATGCGGTGCGTGCTCCAGTTCCTGTTCGGTGCAGGGATGATGATCCTGACCGCCAAGGCGATGGAGCCCGATGGCCCGGTGGGCGTCGCGGACCTCTATTACCGGCGCAACCTGTGGCTGCTCGCGTTCGGCGTGGCGGATGCAGTGCTGCTGTTCTGGCCGGGGGACATCGTTCACATCTACGCGCTGGCGGCGCTGTTCATCTTCCCGTTCCGACGGCTGGGGCCGAAGCTGCTGTTGATGCTGGGGCTCGGCTGGTCGGTGCTGTTCGCGGTGGGAATCCCCGATTACGGTCTGCGCGAATATGTCACGCGCACCGAGTTGGTTCATGACGTCCGGAACGCGGTCGCCGACGAGCAGGCCGGGCTGCCGCTGACGCGTGCCGACCGCTCGGCGATGGTCGACTGGCGGCGCACGCTGAAGGCGCTCGACCGGCCCGCGGAAACGGCGAACGCGATTGCCGACGAACGCGCCGCCCACGCTGGCGGTGCCTTCGCCTACGCCAAGCATTTCTGGCTCGTCTGGAGCGAGCTGATATCCGAATGGCTCGTCTGGAGCGTGATCGAGGCGGTATGCACGATGCTGATCGGCATGGCGCTGTGGAAATGGGGCATCCTCCAGGGCAGACTCGGCCGAGGCGCGTACCTGCGGCTTCTGACCGGATGCTATGTACTCGGCTTCGCGTTGCGCGGTGTCGGCCTTTCCGAAACGCTCTCCTTCGCGCCGGGCCCTCAGACGATCTGGTTCACGGCCGAAGTCGCTCGGCTTTCGATCGGGCTGGGCCATGTCGCGCTGGTCAACTTCGCGGTCCAGACGCGGTTCGGGGCAGCGCTGCTCCAGCCGTTCAGGGCGGCGGGGCGGGTGGCGTTCAGTCTCTATTTCCTCCAGCAGTTTCTGGGGATGTGGGTTCTGTTCGCGCCCTGGGGGTTCGATCTGTGGGGCCGCTTCGGTTGGGCGGAGATGAGCGGCATCGCGTTCGCGGTGATCGCGGGCGAGGTCGTGCTCGCGAACCTGTGGCTTCGTGCGTTCGCCACCGGGCCGCTCGAATGGGCATGGCGCTCGCTCGCCTACGGTCGCTGGCTGCCGTTCCGGTGGCCGGCCGGGCCGTTGCCCGGACCCCTCGTCCCCCAAGCAAAACTTGCTTCCAATCCCGGCGCGGCATCCTAAGTAGCGGACCCGCCCGCGCGGCCGCGGGCGACGCTGATGGGATTGATGCACGATGGGCTATCGGGTGGTTGTCGCCGGCGCGACGGGCAATGTCGGGCGCGAGATGCTCAACATCCTTGCCGAGCGCGAGTTTCCGGCGGACGAGATCGCGGCGGTCGCCTCGTCGCGCTCGACGGGCGACGAGATCGACTTCGGCGAGACGGGCAAGAAGCTCAAGGTCAGGAACATCGAGCATTTCGATCCCGCGGGCTGGGACATCGCGCTGTTCGCGATCGGATCGGAGGCAACCAAGGTCTATGCACCCAAGTTCGCCGCCGCGGGCTGCACGGTGATCGACAATTCGTCGCTCTATCGCATGGATCCGGACGTGCCGCTGATCGTGCCCGAGGTGAATCCCGAGGCGATCGACGGCTATCGGCGGCGCAACATCATTGCGAACCCCAATTGCTCGACCGCGCAGATGGTGGTCGCATTGAAGCCGCTGCACGACGCCGCGACGATAAAGCGCGTGGTGGTCGCGACCTATCAGTCGGTCTCGGGCGCAGGCAAGGCCGGGATGGACGAGCTGTTCGAGCAGAGCCGCAACATCTTCGTCGGTGATTCCGCCGAGCCCAACAAGTTCACCAAGCAGATCGCGTTCAACGTGATCCCGCACATCGACTCCTTCCTCGATGATGGCTCGACCAAGGAGGAATGGAAGATGGTGGTCGAGACCAAGAAGATTCTCGGTTCCAAGATCAAGGTATCGGCGACCTGCGTGCGGGTACCGGTGTTCGTCGGCCATTCGGAGGCGCTCAACATCGAGCTTCAGGACGAGCTTTCGGCCGAGCAGGCGCAGGACATCCTGCGCGAGGCGCCCGGCGTGATGCTCGTCGACAAGCGCGAGGACGGGGGATACGTCACGCCGGTCGAGTGCGTCGGCGAATACGCCACCTTCGTCAGCCGCGTGCGCGACGACCCCACGGTGGAGAATGGCCTCGCTTTGTGGTGCGTGAGCGACAACCTGCGCAAGGGCGCGGCGCTCAACGCGGTGCAGATCGCGGAGCTGCTCGGGCGACGGCATCTCAAGAAGGCCGCATGACGATCACCGGCGGCTGCCGCTGCGGGGCGGTTCGATACGAGGTGGCGCTCGATCGGTTGCCGCCGGCCTATTGCTGCCATTGCGGCGATTGCCAGACCTGGTCGGGGGCAGCGTTCAGCCAGCAGGCAGTGGTGCGCGAGGGTGCGTTCGCGATCACGGCGGGCGAGCCGGTGCTGTTCGAGCTGACCAATCCGAGCGGCTCCATCTCGCGGCAATATGTGTGCGGCGCGTGTCATACGCGGCTCTACAACACCAACAGCGCCCGCCCCGGGATCGTACTGATCCGCGCCGGGACGCTCGACGCGAGTGATGCGATCACGCCCGTCGCGCATATCTGGGTGAAGCGGAAGCAGCCGTGGATTGCATTGCCCGAGGGCGTCCCTGCCTTCGATGAAAGCGCGCCCGCGGAGGTGTTCGCGGCGATCCTGATGCGCGCAGCGGGAGAGCAAGCATGATCGAGACGATGACCGGAGGGTGCCAGTGCGGGCGGGTGCGTTACGCCGTCGCGGTGAACGATGACGAGGCATATCTGTGCCATTGCCGCATGTGCCAGCGCGCGACCGGCGGCGTCTCGATCGCGTTCAAGAGCGTGCACCGCGCCGATGTGACGTGGGAGCGCGAGCCTGATTGGTACGCGTCCTCGCCCTTTGCCAAGCGGCCGTACTGCTCGGGCTGCGGTACACCGCTGGGGTTCGCGTTCGACGAGGGCAGCGAGAATATGGACCTGACGGTCGGCAGCTTCGATGATCCGGGCCGCTTCGTGCCCAAGCATCATTTCGGCGCGGAGAGCATGCATGAAGCCTGGCTCGACACGCGCGAGCTGCCCCGATATCGCACCGACGAGCACAAGCCGCTCGTCGAGCGATGGATGAGGACAATTGGCAAACTCCCCGACTGAGACGCGTTTCTTCGAGAGCTTCGACGGCACGCGGCTGGCGTGGCGGGAGATGGGAGAGGGTCGTCCGGTGATGCTGATCCACGGCTATTTCTCGAACGCGTTCACCAACTGGATTCGCTTCGGCCACGCCGCGGCGGTTGCCGCCAAGGGCTTTCGCGTCATCATGCCCGACCTGCGCGGGCATGGCGAAAGCGCGACGCCGCACGATCCTTCCGCCTATCCGCGCGACGCGCTCACCAAGGACGGGCATGCGCTCGTCGCGCATTTGGGGCTCACCGAGTATGATCTCGGCGGCTATTCGCTGGGTGCCCGCACCGCCTCGCGCATGGTCGCGACCGGCGCGACGCCGCGCCGGCTGGTGTTCGGCGGCATGGGGCTCGAGGGGCTGACCGACACCGATCGGCGCAGCGACTATTTCCGCCGCGTGCTCACCCATCTCGGCGAGCACGAGCGCGGGTCGCCCGCCTTCATGGCCGAAGCGTTCCTCAAAACGACCGGCGGCGATCCGCAGGCTTTGCTCGGCGTGCTCGACACCTTTGCCGATACGTCGATCGAAGACATTCACGGCTTCACCCAACCCGCGCTGGTGGTGATGGGGGCGGAGGACGATGAGGTCGGCTCCGCCGCCGCGCTCGCCGATGTGTTGCCGAACGGGAGGTGCGTCGAGGTGCCCGGCGGACACATGAGCGCGGTGACCAAGCCCGCGCTCGGGGCGGCGATCGCGGACTTCCTCTCCGCTTGACCCGAGCGCCGCGCGCTGCTCCGATGCCCCGATAGAACATATCTTCGGGGAGAGAGACCAATGATCCGCACCGGATTGTCGCTGATCGCGCTTGCCGCGGCACTCGTGCCGGCGGGGGGCGCCGCCGCGCAGGAACCGCAGGCCGCCGCGGCCGCGCAGCCCACCGCCGCCGAGGCCGAGGCGTTCGTCAAAACGGCTGAGGCCGATCTCGCGGGGCATGCGGTCCATGTCAGCCGCGTCTCGTGGGTCAACGCGACCTACATCACCGACGACACCGATACGCTTGCCGCCGAGGCGAACGCCGCGTTCACCGAGCGCCAGGTGAAGTACGCGACCGAGGCGGCGCGGTTCATGAACGTGCCGGGGCTTTCGTATGACATCAAGCGCAAGCTCGATATCCTGCGCAGCGGAATCACCTTGCCCGCACCCGCGAGCGTGCCCGGCGCGGCGGACGAGCTGGCGACGCTCGTCACCAAGATGTCGTCGGCCTACGGCAAGGGCCACGGGACGCTCGACGGCAAGCCGATCAACGGATCGGATATCGAGGCCGCGATGGGGACGGTGCGCGATCCGGCCAAATTGAAGGAGATGTGGACGAGCTGGCACGACAATGTCGGCGCGCCAATGCGCGGCGATTATGCGCGGATGGCGACGATCGCCAACCAGGGCGCGACCGAGCTAGGCTATGACGATGTCGGCGCGATGTGGCGGTCGGTCTATGACATGCCGCCCGCCGAGTTCGAGGCGCTGACCGACAAGCTGTGGCACCAGGTCGAGCCGCTCTACCTCGCGCTGCACACCTATGTGCGCTGGAAACTCAACGAGAAATATGGCGACGCCGTCCAGGCGAAGACGGGGCCGATTCGCTCGGACCTGCTCGGCAACATGTGGGCGCAGGAATGGGGCAACATCTACGATGTGGTCGCGCCCGAGGGTGCGGGAGACATAGGCTATGACGTCGAGGCGCTACTCAAGGCCAAGAACTACGACCCGATCAAGATGGTGAAGACGGGCGAGGGGTTCTACTCCTCGCTCGGGTTCGCGCCGCTGCCCGAGACGTTCTGGGAGCGCTCGCAGATCGTCAAGCCGCGCGACCGCGAGGTGATCTGCCACGCCTCGGCCTGGGATATCGATGGCGCGGACGACGTGCGCATCAAGATGTGCACCAAGGTGAATGCCGACGATTTCGTCACCATCCATCACGAGCTGGGGCATAACTACTACCAGCGCGCATACAAGGAGCAGCCCTACCTCTACCGGAACGGCGCGAACGACGGCTTCCACGAGGCGATCGGCGATTTCGTCGCGCTCTCGATCACGCCCAAATATCTCGTCCAGCTCGACCTGCTCGATCCTGCGCAGGTGCCGAGCGAGGACAAGGATATCGGCCTGCTGCTGCGCCAGGCGATGGACAAGGTGGCGTTCCTGCCGTTCGGCCTCCTCATCGACAAATGGCGCTGGGACGTGTTCTCGGGGAAGATCACGCCCGATCATTATCAGGCGGCGTGGGACAAATTGCGTCTCGATTACCAGGGCATCGAGCCTCCGGTGAAGCGCGACGAGACGCGGTTCGATCCGGGCGCCAAATACCACATCCCCGCAAGCGTGCCGTACACGCGCTATTTCCTCGCGCGGCTGCTCCAGTTCCAGTTCTACAAGGCGGCGTGCGAGCAGGCGGGATGGACCGGGCCGCTCCACCGCTGCTCGTTCTACGGCAACAAGGAGGTCGGCGCGCGCCTCAACGAGATGCTCGAAATGGGCATGTCGAAGCCGTGGCCCGATGCGCTCGAGACGTTCACCGGCACGCGCGAGATTTCGGGCGAGGCGCTGATGGACTATTTCGCGCCGCTCAAGAAATGGCTCGACGAGCAGAACAAGGGCAAGCCGAGCGGGTGGTGAGCTGAGCATTGAAGCCGGGGCAACTCCGTGCATACATGGTCCTAGACCAAATTAGCGTTCTTCCCCGGCGAAGGCCGGGGTCCAGCATCGAGCGGTTCGCAACTGGACCCCGGCCTTCGCCGGGGAAGGCAGGAATGGAGGGGGACGGCGACTATGCGCGCATTGGTGCTGGGGATCGTGGCGGCGGCGGCGCCGGTGGCGGCGCAGAGCGTTGCGACCGGCGATCCATATATCTGGCTCGAGAACAAGGACGGCGCGAAGGCGCTCGCCTGGGTCGAGGCGGAGAATGCGAAGACGCTGCCGCGACTCGAAGGCGATCCGCGCTATCAGACGTTTTACGACGAGGCGCTGAAGATCGCCGCCGCCGAGGACCGCATCCCGTATCCCGACCAGACGCACGGGCGCATCCTCAATTTCTGGCGCGACACCCAGCACCCGCACGGCATCTGGCGGTGGGCGACGCCGGCAAGCTACGCGACCGCGACGCCTGAATGGACGACGCTGCTCGACCTCGACGCGCTGGGCAGGGCCGAGGGCAAGACCTGGGTGTGGAAGGGGGCCACGTGCCTTCAGCCCGACGAGCGCCTTTGCCTCGTCAACCTTTCGGCGGGCGGTGAGGACGCGGTGACGGTGCGCGAGTTCAATCTCGACACCGGCCGTTTCGTCGAGGGCGGGTTCGCGCTCCCCACCTCCAAGCAGGACGTCGCCTGGATCGACGAGGACACCATCGTCGTCGCGCGCGACTGGGGCGAGGGGACGATGACGCAATCGGGCTATCCGTTCGTCGTCAAGACATTGGAGCGCGGGCAGCCGCTCTCGGCCGCGACCGAGGTCTATCGCGGCGCGCCCACCGACCAGAGTTCGTCGGGCTCGGTGACAATGACCGACGGCGACGGCAACCGCGCCACGATGATCTATCGCTACAAGACGTTTTTCGGGTCGGACAAATTGCTGCTGACCGACAAGGGCGCCGTGCCGCTGCCGATCCCGCCGCAGGTGACGCCAACCGGCATGGTCGCGGGGCGCGTGTTGTTCCAGACGAGCGAGGATTGGACCGCCGGAGGCAGCACGATCCCTGCGGGCGCGCTCGTCTGGGTGGCGCTCGATGACCTTCGGGACGGCGGCGATCTCAGCCCGAAAGTCGTGTTCCAGCCGGGGCCGCGCCAGTCGATCGATGGCGCGACGACGACCAGGGACAAGCTGGTGCTCGCCTATTCGGACAACGTTCGCGGCCGGGCGGCGGTGTACACCCCGACCGCCGATGGATGGGCGGTGAAGCAACTCACGTCGTTCCCGGACAATGCCTCGATCGGGCTCGTTTCGGCGAGCAAGGACGGCAACGAGGCCTATCTCGACGTCACCGGCTTTCTGACGCCAACCAGCCTGTGGACGCTCGACGCGGAAACGGGCGCGCTCGCCCAGGCCAAGACCACGCCGCCGCGCTTCGATGCGTCGCAGGACGTGGTCGAGCAGTTCGAGGCGACCTCGACCGACGGGACCAAGATTCCCTATTTCGTCGTGCATCGCAAAGGTGTTCCGCTTAACGGCACCACGCCGACGATCATGACCGCCTATGGCGGGTTCGAAATCTCGATGACGCCCTATTATTCGGCGACCACGGGCAAGCTGTGGCTCGAGCGCGGGGGTAGCTTCGTGCTCGCCAACATCCGCGGCGGCGGGGAGTTCGGGCCCAAATGGCACGAGGCCGGGCGTAAGACCAAGCGGCAGATCATCTATGACGATTTCGCGAGCGTCGCGAAGGACCTGTTCGATCGCGGGCTCACCAGCCCCGACAAGCTCGGCATCTATGGCGGCTCGAACGGCGGGCTGCTGATGGGCGTCGAGTTCAACCAGCATCCCGAGATGTGGAAGGCGGTTGTCATCCAGGTGCCGCTGCTCGACATGATGCGCTACGAGCAGATCCAGGCGGGCGCCTCGTGGGTCGACGAATATGGCAGCGTCGAGAACCCCGAGGAGCGAGCGTTCCTCGCAAAAATCTCGCCCTACCAGAACCTCAGGAAGGACGGCGATTATCCCGAGCCGTTCATCTGGACCACGACCAAGGATGATCGCGTCGGGCCGCAGCACGCACGCAAATTCGCGGCGCGGATGAAGGAATACGGGCTGCCCTATCTGTTCTACGAGGACACCGCGGGCGGGCATTCGGGCGATGCCGACATCAAACAGGGCGCGCGGCTCCAGGCGCTCCAGATGGTCTATTTCAGTCAGAAGCTGATGGGGCCGCCGACGGACTGATTTGCATCAATTCGGCGCGAAGGTGGAACCGCGCCGCCGCCTCTGCCGTTCGTTGGGCGACAAAGGAGGTTACCCATGCGTAACGTGTTGATGGGAACGGCGGCGCTCGCGCTGATCGTGGGCATGCCGGCGCTGGCGCAGGATCACGGCAAGGGCAAGGGGCCACCCCAGGCCCATGGTCACGGCGACAAAGGCAAACCGGGGCCGGGCAGGGGGCACGGACGCGACAAGGCGCCCGGCCGGCACGACGCCCGCCACGATCCCGATGCGCAACAGGCGCGGCATCAGCCGCCGGGCCATCAGTCCGATATCCGCCGTGGGGTCGACGCGCGCGAGCATCGGCTGGATGCGCGCGAAGACCGGCACGACCGCGATCTTGCCGATGTCGTTCGCCAGCGGGATTATGCCCGCGTCTCGACCGTGGTCGAGCGGCGCGACCGGCCGGACATCCGCCGCGTCGCCTATCGCATCACCGAACCTGCGCGCGTGGTGCATATCGACCGGCCGCGCACCACCTTCGTCGATGGCTGCCCGCCGGGGCTCGCCAAGAAGCACAATGGCTGCCTGCCGCCGGGTCAGGCCAAGAAGCTGCTCGATCAGCGCGCCTATTATGAAAGCTGGTGGCCCCAGGATCGTGGCGATTCGTATCGCTACGGCTATGCCGACGGCTATCTGTTGCGCCTCCAGCCGCAGACGCTGGACGTGCTTTCCTATGTTCCCGTCCTCGGCGGGGCGCTCTCGCCGGGCAATCTGTGGCCGACCAACTACGCCGCCGCACCGGTGCCCGATTATTACGTCGATTATTTCGGCTACGACGATCCGTACGATTATCGCTATGCCAACAACGCGATCTTCGGGGTCGATCCGCAGACCAATATGATCCAGCAGATCGCCACGCTCTTGACGGGGGACACCTGGTCGATCGGGCAACAGATGCCCACGGGCTACGACGTCTATAACGTGCCCTATGACTATCGCGATCAATATGCCGACACGGCCGACAGCCTGTATCGATACAGCGATGGCTATGTCTATCAGGTCGATCCGACGACGCGGCTGATCCAGGCCGCGATCCAGCTCATCGTTTGAGGGAAAAGACGCATGAAGGTCGTTCTCGCAACCGCGCTCGGCGCGGGCCTGACACTGATGCTCGCCGGCTGCGGCGACGAGCCGGGCAACACCACCAGCATCGCCGAAACCAACGCCACGGCGCCGTTGCAGAGCAACGAGAAGATCGCCGACCTGCTCGACGACGCCGACGGCCTCGAGACGGTGAATGCGCTCGTCGAAACCGCCGGGCTCGAGAGCGTGCTTTCGGGCGTCGGGCCATACACCTTGTTCGCGCCGACCGACGATGCCTTCAAGGCGCTCGGCGAGGACAAGGTCGAGGCGATGAAGGACGAAAAGATGAAGCCGGAGGATGCGGCTTTGCTCGAGGCGCACCTCGTGCCGGGGCTGCTGACGCGGCAGGATATCGCGGCGGCGATCGGGCGCGCCGGCGGCAGCGCGACGATGACGACGATGGGCGGCGGCACGTTGACCTTCATGCGATCGGGCGAAGGGATCGCCGTCGTCTCCGATTCCGGCGGCAAAGCGATGCTGACGGGCGACGAGAGCATCGCCGCGAACGGCGCAATCGAGCCGGTGAGCGCACTGCTCGTCCCGACCGAGGCGCCGCCCGCCGCCTGACACGCCCGCCCGCATTCTTGTCCGACAAATGGTTCTTGCTGCAATGCGGCAGAAGCACTAAATTGCGCTCGCTATGAGTCACGCGCCCACGATCTTCGAAGCCATCGTCAAGCAGCAGGCGGTCGCCGCCACCTATAATCGCGGCGAGGTCACGCTCGCGCCGCACATCCTCTACACCCGTCATGGCGAGCTTTATGTCGACGCGCTGACGCTTGCGCGCGACGGCAAGCCGCCGAGGGAGCCCAAGATCGGCTCCTTCAAGCTCGACGGACTGGGCGGGCTGCGGCTCACCCCGCGCAGGTTCGCGCCCAGCGAGCTGTTCGCGGCCAATGACCCCAAATATGAAGGCGTCGCGCTGCTCGCGATCGAGGCGGAGAGCATCGCGGCCTGAGCACCGCCTGCGCGAGCCCCGCCGTGGTGGCGGTGACGAAGATCACCTTGTCGGCTGCCGCGTCTTCCGAGCCGCTTTTTCCTCAGGCAGGACGGTCGGTTCCCCGCAACGTTGAAAACCGGCGCGGATAACGATCACCCCACGCTCACGAAGCTATCCATCACCCGCTTCCTTCCCGCTTGCTCGAAGTCGATCTCGAGCTTGTTGCCTTCGATCTCGGCGATTTCGCCGTAGCCGAACTTCTGGTGGAAGACGCGCATGCCGATGGCGAGGTCGTCGCGGCCCTTGTTGCCGAGGCTGACCGCCGACGCGCGCGCCTCGACCACGCGAGAGGGTTCGCGGGTGAAGGTGCGGCTGGTCCACTCGCCGCCGGGTTTCGACCCCAGCGTTCCCGCCGCGCGCTGCCAGCCGGGGCCGCGGCCGGTGCCTCGGGCGGCGTCGGCAAACGGGTCGGCGCGTTCGGACCATTGAGCGCGCCACAGGCTCTCGCCGCCGGACATGGTGTTTTCCTGCTCGACATGCTCGTCCGGCAGCTCGGCCACGAAGCGGCTGGGGATGCTCGACGTCCACTGGCCGTAGATGCGGCGATTGGCGGCGTGGAGGATGATCGCGCGGCGGCGGGCGCGGGTGATCGCGACATAGGCGAGGCGGCGTTCCTCCTCGAGGCTGGCGAGCCCGCCTTCGTCGAGCGCGCGCTGCGAGGGGAACAGCCCTTCCTCCCAGCCGACGAGGAAGACGGTGTCGTATTCGAGCCCCTTTGCGGCGTGGATCGTCATGATGGTGACCTTCGCGCCGTCGTCCGTGGCGTCGTTGTCCATGACCAGGCTGACATGTTCGAGGAAGGCCCCGAGCGTTTCGTATTCCTCCATCGCGCGGACGAGCTCGCCCAGGTTTTCCAGCCGCCCGGCGGCGTCGGCGCTGCGGTCGGCCTGCCACATCGCGGTGTAGCCGGATTCGTCGAGGACGATGCGGGCCAGCTCCGCGTGTGGGAACGTCGCCGCGCCGCTCTCCGGGTGGTCCCCCTCGCCGCTGGGTGGCGATGACAGCATGTCGCGCCATCTGGCGACGTCGCCGACAAAGGCACCGAGGCTGCGGCGGGCCTGAGGGGTGAGCTCGTCGGTGTCGAGGATGCGGGCGGCGGCGATCGAGAGGGGGACGCCCTCGGCGCGGGCGAGCTGGTGGAGCTTGGCGATCGCCTTGTCGCCCAGGCCGCGCTTGGGGGTGTTGACGATGCGCTCGAAGGCGAGATCGTCGGCGGGCTGGTGGACGAGGCGGAGATAGGCGAGCGCGTCGCGGATCTCGGCGCGTTCGTAGAAGCGGAAGCCGCCGACGATGCGGTAGGGCAGGCCGATCGCGATGAAGCGGTCCTCGAATTCGCGGGTTTGGTGCTGCGCGCGGACGAGGATGGCAATGTCGTCGCGGCCGGTGCCGGATCGTTCCGCCGCTTCGATCTCCTCGCCGACGCGGCGTGCCTCCTCGGGGCCGTCCCACACGCCCACCACGCGGACTTTCTCGCCCGCGTCGAGCTCGGTCCACAGCGTCTTCCCGAGGCGGCCGCTATTCTGCGCGATCACGCCCGAGGCCGCGCCAAGGATATGAGGGGTCGAGCGGTAATTCTGTTCCAGGCGAATGACAGCAGCGCCAGGAAAGTCCTTTTCGAACTTGAGGATATTCTCGACCTGCGCGCCGCGCCAGCTATAGATGCTCTGGTCGTCGTCGCCGACGCAACAGATGTTCCTGTGGCTCTGCGCGAGGAGCCGGAGCCAGAGATACTGGACGCTGTTGGTGTCCTGATACTCGTCGACCATGATGTATTTGAAGCGGCGCTGATAGCCCTCCAGCACGTCGCGATGCGTCTTGAGGATCACCAGCATGTGAAGGAGGAGATCGCCGAAATCACAGGCGTTGAGGGCCTTCAGGCGGCCCTGATATTGCGCGTAGAGCTCAGCCCCGCGGCCGTTGGCATACCGTTCGGATTCGCCCGCATCGATATCGGCGGGGGTCAGCCCCTTGTTCTTCCACTGGTCGATCAGGCCGGCGAGCTGGCGCGCGGGCCAGCGTTTCTCGTCGAGATCGGCCGCGACGATGAGCTGCTTCAAAAGGCGAAGCTGGTCGTCGGTGTCGAGGATGGTGAAGTTGCTGTGCAGGCCCACCAGCTCGGCGTGGCGGCGCAGCATCTTCGCGCCGATCGCGTGAAAGGTGCCCAGCCAGGGCATGCCCTCGACCGCCTCGCCCACCAGACGGCCGACGCGCGCCTTCATCTCGCGCGCGGCCTTGTTGGTGAAGGTGACTGCAAGGATTTCGGACGGCCACGCCCGCCTCGTGTAGAGCAGGTGTGCGAGCCGCGCGGTGAGGCATGCGGTCTTGCCGGTGCCCGCACCGGCGAGCACCAGCACCGGGCCATCGGTCGTCAGCACCGCCTCGCGCTGGGGCGCGTTGAGCCCCTTCAGATAGGGCGGATCGGCGGGATTCGGCGCGGGGAGACTCATGTGCGAACAGGTAGGGAACGCGGGCGTAGGGAGCAAGACAATGATCGCAGCCGGTTCCCGCGAAGCCTAGCGCCGCCGGGGCGCAGCGCTTCCGGCAAGCGCAAGGTCGGCGCGGAGGGCGGCGATTTCCTGGCGGAGCGCGGCCAGATCGGCGGCGCCGGCGACCTCGCCCTCGTCCGATTGCGCATCGCGGCCGACGAAGAAGCTCGCGAATGCCGCGGTGATGTAGCCGAACACCGCGAATCCGTAGAGCGAGAGCAGGAAGCCCAGGATGCGCCCTTCGGCGGTCACCGGCCAATATTGCGATCCGATCGAGGTGAACAGCATCCCCGTCCACCACAAGGCATCGGCATAGGAGGCGAAACCGCCCGGCACCTCACTCGCTGGCTCGAAGCTCAACATGCCGCCCGCGCCGAGCAGCCCGATGAGCGCGGTGAGGCCGAGTACGTAGCCCAGCCGCCGCCGCTCGAGCGTCCGGCGCAGCGCGTTCATGCCGCGGTTCGCCGCGCCGACGATCCGCACCAGGCGAGCGCCGCGGAGCGCCGTTGCCGCCCGCGCGATGCGAACGATGCGCAGCAGCCGGAGGGCGGGCGCGACGAGCGCGATCACCGTGATCCAATTGTGCTTCAGGAAGGTGAGCTTGCCCGGCGCGATCGTAAGGCGAAGCACGAATTCGGCGATGAAGATCACCCAGATCGCGGTGCCGAAGGTTTCGAGCAGATCGCTCGATCCGCGCGTCAGCTCGACAAGCACGAGAACGAGCCAGAGCAGGCTCAACACGAGCATCGGCGCGCGCAGCCATTCCTCCAACTGGCGCAGCGTCCGCCAGCGCTCGTGACGGTCAGCAGGTGCGGGTCCGGTCATGCGCGTTTTCCTCGTCGAAACGGTTCGAATCGTTACGGTCAACGAACCGGCGGCGCTGCGGAGCCGCAGGAACTTGGGTCGCGCCCGCTCGTTCGTTGCTTGCCCGATACGAATTCAGGGGAAAGCGTGGCCAGGAGCAGCAGGCACGGCGACAATGCCGAATATGCGATCGGCCTCGCTCGCGCGGCCGGGGGCGCGATCCTGTTCGCGTTTCCGCTGATGATGACGATGGAGATGTGGCAGCTCGGCTTCTACCTCGATCGGCTGCGGCTGTTCGTCTTCCTGATCGTCGGGCTCGCGATGCTGGTGCCCTTGTCGCGCTTCGTCGGGTTCGAGCATACCTCGACCTGGGCGGAAGATGCGCTCGACGCGCTCGCCGCGTTCGGTATCGGGATCGTCGCCTCGGCGCTGCTGCTCGCGCTGTTCGGCCTGATTGGGCCGGGCATGTCGTGGAACGACATCGCCGGCAAGATCGCGGTCCAGGCGGTGCCGGCGAGCTTCGGCGCGGTGCTCGCACGCACCCAGATGGCCGCGCAAGACGGCGACCAAGCGGACGACAACGGCAAGGAGGAAAGCCATGAGCGCGGCGCCGGCTATGCGGGCCAGCTCTTCATCATGGCCGCGGGCGCGCTCTTCCTCGCCTTCAACGTCGCGCCGACCGAGGAAATGATCCTGATCGCATTCAAGATGACCGCATATCACGCGATCGCGCTGATCCTGTTCTCGATCCTGCTGCTCCATGCGTTCGTCTATGCGCTGGACTTCGGCGGCCAGGAGGAACTGCCCGAGAAAATGAGCCCGATCGGCGGTCTCATCAACTACAGCATGGCCGGCTACGGCATTGCGCTGATCGTCAGCCTCTATGTGCTGTGGACCTTCGGGCGAACCGACGGCGTTTCGGCGAACCAGATCGCGACGATGGTCGCGGTGATGGGCTTCCCCTCCGCATTGGGCGCGGCGAGCGCGCGGCTGGTGGTCTGATCGATGGAAGACCGCGGCAGGAAACCCTTTCTCGAATGGTTCGCGGCCTCGCTCGGCCTCGTGCTGACATTGGCGCTGCTCGGCTTCATCGGCTGGAACGCGATCCAGCAGCAGCAGGAGCATGCACCGGCAATCAGCGTCCGGGTCGAAAGTATCGAGCAGAGCGGCAACGGCTGGCTGGTCCGTTTCGCGGCCCGCAACGCCGCCCCGGCGACGGCGGCGGAGGTGCGGATCGAGGGCGAGTTGCGGCGCCCGGGGGCGGAGATGGAGTCGAGCGCGGTGACGCTCGACTATCTTCCCGGCGGCTCGGCGCTGAAGGGCGGCCTCATGTTCGCGCACGATCCGCGGCGCGGCCGGCTTACGCTGCGCCCGCTCGGCTATGTCGAACCCTGAAGCGCCACGACGTTCGACCCGCGCGGATCGGCGATCGTCTCATAGGCATAGCCCATATGCTCGGCGAGATCGCGCGCGCGCGTGTCCCAGCGGCGGCGCATCTCGGCGTAGCGCGGCCACGCCTGTCCGGCTGCGGGAAGGTCCATGCCGCGTGCCGCCAACCAATCGAGGCTGCGGTCGAAATGCGCGCGCCAGCCGTGCAGCGCATCGTCGTTGCCGGAGCCGCTGCTGATTTCGACGAACGCGAACGCCGCGTGGCGAAGACTCATGAAACCGCGCGCTTCGAGGAGCGACGCGCTCTTGCTCCCGGCGAAGACGGCGTTCGCCAGCGTGACAAGATCGAGCAGATGGAACGCGATCCGCGCGGTCGAAAATTCCGGCCGCCGGCGACGATAATAGCGCGCGAGCGGATAGGATTCGTGGATCTGGAGAAGCTCGTAGGTGCGTTGAGCGATCTGCTCGAGCGAGGCGCTCGTCGTCCGATCGGGGCTGCCCTCGGGACACAGGCCGGCGAGCGTCACCGCCGCCCAGCCGGTCTCGTCCGAGCCGCCGTGGAGGTGAAGCGCAAAGCTGTCGTGGCGGCTGACCGCGTTGTAGATGCTGAGCGTATAGCTGATCGCGAGCGTCACCGCGCCGAAGCCCGTGCATGCCTCGACCACCGTCAGCATGCGGGCCGCATCCGACACCGGCACGACGTCCCCCAGGCCGAGCGTCGGAAAGGTGAAGCCGCTGTAATAGAGCGCGGTCCAGAAGCTCGCATCGGTGGCACCCCGCGCCGCCATGATGCCGTCGCCGAGCATCGGCAGGTAGAGGAGCGCGAAGCCCGCCATCAGCAGCAGCGCCCAGACGAGCACGATCAGGACGAGCAGGATCGGCCCCGCGAGCAGCATGAGCCGCCCGTCGAGGCGGAGCCGCTTGTCCACGTGTCGGAACAGCCACCATATGCCGCGGGTGAGGAAGGGCGAGACGATGCTCAGCCCGCCGCGCACGAGGAGCACCGTCGCGAACAGGTCGACGGCCGCGATTCCGATGAGAACGAGCCCCGCGATGGTGAGGACGATGCTCATGCGGGAATGCAGCGCGTGAAGGACATGGAAGCGTAACGATCGGCGGGCCGGGGCGCTCCCGTCCCGTGTCGGAAGGGCGGATGAGGAGCTATGTCGCTTCGGTCGCGACCTTCTTGGTCTCGCGCGGGGCGGTCTGCTGCGCGCGCTGTTGCGCCGGCCCTTTCGCCTCGACCAGATTATGCGCGGTGTTGATGAGGCCGATATGCGAAAAGGCCTGCGGGAAGTTGCCCACCAGCCGCTTGTAGCGGGGATCATATTCCTCGGCGAGCAGCCCGAGATCGTTGCGCAGGCTGAGCAGCCGATCGAACAGCGCGCGCGCATCCTCGTGGCGGCCGCACAATACATAGGCGTCGGCGAGCCAGAAGCTGCACGCGAGGAACGCGCCCTCCTCGCCCGCGAGTCCGTCGTCGGTCTCGTGCGTCGAATAGCGCAGCACGAAGCCGTCGCGCATCAGCTCGCGCTCGATCGCCGCAATCGTGCCGGTGACGCGCGGGTCGTCGGGCGGCAGGAAGCCGACCTGCGGCATCAGCAGCAGGCTGGCGTCGAGCGCATCGCCGCCATAATATTGAACGAAGCTGTTCTTCTCCTCGTCGAAGCCGTGCTCGCAGATGTCGTCGTGAATCGCATCGCGCACCTTCTTCCAGCGATCGACCGGCCCATCGAGGTTGAAATGCTCGGCGCTTGCGATCGCGCGTTCGAACGCGACCCAGGCCATCATCCGCGAATGCGTGAAAGCACGCGGATCGCCGCGCACCTCCCAGATGCCGCGATCGAGCGTCTGCCAGTTCTTTTCCAGATGCTGGAGCAGCACCCGCTGGAGCCGCCACGCCTCGGTCTGCGGCTGGAGCTCGGCCTCGCGCGCGGCATGGAGCGTGTCGAGCAGCTCGCCATAGACGTCGAGCTGGGTCTGCCCGGCGGCATCGTTGCCGACGCGGACCGGGCGACTGTCTTCATAGCCCGCGAGCCACGGCACCTCGAATTCGGGAAGCCAGCGCTCGCCCGCAATGCCGTACATGATCTGGAGCTGCTGCGGGTGGCCGGCGACGGCGCGCAGCAGCCATTGGCGCCATGCCTCGGCCTCTTCGCGATAGCCCGCGTTGAGCAGCGCATAGAGTGTCAGCGCCGAGTCGCGCAGCCAGCAATAGCGATAATCCCAGTTGCGTTCGCCTCCGAGCGCTTCGGGAAGCGAGGTGGTGGGCGCCGCGACGATCCCGCCGGTGGGCGCGTAGATCAGCATCTTGAGCGTGATGAGCGATCGCACCACCGGGTCGCGCCAATTGTCCGGCATGCCTTCGAAGCTTCCGCGCTTCACCCATTCGCGCCACCACGAGAGCGTGCGATCGAGGCTCTCGTGCCGATCGGCGACGAAATGCGGCTGGCGATGCGAGCGATGGTACGACAGCGTCATCGGCACGTTCTCGCCCTTCGCGACGGTGAAGCGCGAGCAGGTCGTCATGTTCTCGCCGTGGAGCGGCAGGCTCGTGTGGAGCTCGATCGCATCGGGGCCGGCGATCGCGCTGATGCCGTAATCGCGGCGACGCACCCACGGAACGGCTTTGCCATATTCGAAACGGAGCGCGAGCTCCATTTCCATCTCGACCTCGCCCTCGACCCCGGTGACGATGCGGACGACGTCGATCTTCTCCTCGTCGTTGCTGAGCGGCATGAAATCGGTGATCGTGACGGCGCCCGTCGCTGTTTCGAACCGCGTCTCGAGCACCGCCGTATCGGTGATATAGCAGCGCGAGCGGCGTGTGACCTCGCCCGTCGGCGCGATCCGCCAGCGGCCGTTTTCGGCGCCGCCGAGCAACGCCGCGAAGCACGCCGGCGAATCGAAGCGCGGCAGGCACAGCCAGTCGATCGAGCCGTCGTACCCGACGAGCGCCGCCGACAGCATGTTGCCGATCAGCGCGTAGTCCTCGATCCGGCGTTCGGGGCGCCCGTGCGCGGACGCGGGCTCAACCGCCATGCGCGAACGCCGGATAGTCGGTCATCCCCCCGTCGACGAAGACGGTGGTCGCGGTCATGTACGCAGCGACGTCGGAGGCGAGCACCACCGCCATGCCGGCGATATCCTCGGGCTCGCCGATCCGCCCGAGCGGGATCTTGGTGAGCAGGTCCTTATAGCCTTGCGGGTCTTCCCACACCGCGCGATTGATCGGCGTGCGGATCGCGCCGGGGGCGAGGCACAGCACGCGAACGCCGAACGGCGCCGCCTCCTGCGCAAGCGATTTGGCCATCATCGAAAGCCCGGCCTTGGACGCCGTATAGGCGCTGTACCCGGTCCAGGCGATCACCTCGTGGACGCTGCTCGTGTTGAGCACGACGCCGGAACCCTGTTTCACCATGCGCTTCAGCGCTTGCCGCGCGCAGAGATACGCGCCTTCGAGGTTGATCTCGATGACCTTGGACCAGGCCTCGGGTTCCGAATCCCATCCGGTCGCCCGCGCGCCGTCGATTCCGGCATTGTTGACGAGCACGTCGATCCCGCCCCACGCCTCGTCGAGCTTCGCGAACATCGCCTCGACCGCGCCGGCATCGCTCACATCCGCAAGCAGCCCGATCGCCTCGCCGCCCGCGGTCTCGAATTCCTCGACGAGCGCGTCGGTTGCTTCGGGGCGGACGAGGTAGTTGATGGCGACCCGCGCGCCCGCGTCGGCGAAGCCGCGCGCCATCGCGGCGCCCAATCCCGAATTGCCCCCCGTGACGAGGACGCGCTTGCCGTCAAGATCGATCCGCATGAACCCTCCCTGTGCTGCGACCGCGCACGGCGGCCCGCCGCATCAACCGGCCGCACGCCGGGGAGGTTCCGAAAACGGCAATCCGCGCAGGAAAGCGGGCGGGGGTCAGCCCTTGGCCGGGGGCAGCTCGGGCTCGAGCAGGCGGTGGAGGTGGACCACCACGAACTTCATCTCGGCATCGTCGACCGTGCGCTGGGCGGCGGCGCGCCAGGCCTTTTCGGCCGAGGCGTAATCGGGGAAGATGCCGACGATCTCGATCGTCGAGACGTCGAAATCGAGCGTCTGCGGATCGGTCACGCGACCGCCGAAGACGAGGTGCAGCTTGCTCATGGGTGTATGGGTCCCGGGGAAAGAATGTGCGAGCCCTCTAGCCGCGCAGGCGCGCGATTTGAAGGGCTCGTTCTCCCCGGGCGCCGCTCAGCCCGCGCTCACCTTGTTCTTGGCGGCCTTGGCCGCGGCCGAGCCGGCGGTGCCCGCCGCCTTGACCACGCCATCGAGGAGGCGGTTGGCCTCGCGCCCTGCGGCGTCCTTGCTCAGGCCGAGCGAATCGAGCTCGTCCTTGCCGGCATCGCGCGCGGCCTTTGCAGCGGCGACCGCGGCGCTGTTGAGCCGCTTGCCGGCGCTTCCCAGCAGCTCGCGCTCGCGCATGCTGGCGGGAATCACCGCGCCGAGGATCGCGCCCAGCGCGGCGCCGCCGGCGATCATCGCCATCGGATAGTCTTCGACCTCGTCGCTCGCGCGCGCCGCGGCGCGGCGGGCGGTTCTCTTGGTGGTGTCGAGCGCGTCGCTTGCGGCGTCGCGCGCCTGTTCGAGTTTGCCTGCGCGGGTGCGGGGCGTTTGGGTGCGGGTGTTGTCGGTCATGTTCAGGTCCTTGGGGCTGGTCGACTCACAAAAACTCAGGGGGCGTCATCTTGTTGCCGCGCGCCGGCGCTTGCGCTTCTTGAGCAGGCGCCGCGCCGCGAGCGCGACCACGAGTGCCGCGCCGCCGATCACCTTGACGGGGTGGCGGCGCGTGACGTCGGCGGCCGTGCGCGCGGCGCTCTCCGCCACGCCGGCGGCCTCCTCTCGCGCCGTCTCCGCGAGCGCGGCAGGGGTGAAGCGCGCCTTGAGCTCGTCGAGCGTGTGCTTGAGGCGATAGCGCGCCTCCTCGGCATGGGCCTCGGCACGCATCAGCTTGGTCCGCGTGAGGCTCGGCATCAATCGTCCTTTCCGATCGCCCGGCGCAGGAGCTCTAGCGCGACGCGCGCCATGATGCCCGCGAGGATCAGCGCTCCGATGGTGACGATCAGCGTCGCCCAGCCGGGGCCGAGTGCGCGCGTCAGGATGATGAGGATGCCGTTGAGCATCACGATCACCGCGGCCTGCGCGAGCAGCAGGCTGCTCGCCGCGATGATGACGGCGTAGCGCGACTCGACGGCGGTGCGCAGCGCCATCGCCTTCAGGCGGGCGATCTCGGCCTGGCCTAGCTCCTTGGCATTGGCGACGAGACGCTGAAAGAGGCCGCGCAGGCTCTCCTCGGCGAGAGGCGGCTCGGTGACCGTCGTCTCGGTATCGGTGCCCCCTTCGGCCATCGCTCAGCCGCGGTCGGGGTCGGTGTCGGCGGTGTCGAGGCCCGATCTTACCAGCCGCGCGAGCACGAAGCCGATCGCGGCCGCGGTGCCGATCGCGACCGCGGGGCTCTTGCGGATGAAATTGCGCGCGTCATCGAGGAGCGCGTCGACATCCCTGGCGTCGAGCGACTGCGAAAAGCCCGAAAGCGAGCGCGCTGCCGAGCGGGCATAGTCACCGTACTGCGCGCCGAGCTTGTCGTCGACCGAACCGGCGGCATCGTTCATCAACTTGGAAAATTCGTCGAGCGCGCCCGCCGCCTTCGCCTTGCCCTGCGCCGCGTAGTCGCGCGCCTTGCCGGTCGCTTGGTCGGAAAGCTTGCTCGCGCTGTCCTTGATCGTCTTGGAGGCGGTGTCCTTCGCGCCGGATGCCTCGTTCGAGACCGTCTTGGCGGCAGCTTTCGCCTTGGTGGCGGTGCTGCCCCCGGAGCCGGTGCCGGCGGGGGGCGCTGCGGTTGTCGTGCCAGGCGTGATCGTGTCGTTCTCGGCCATCTCGAAAGCCCTTTCCCGTTTCATCACGACAACAACCCGGCCCGGCGAGCGTTCCATGCTCGCCAATCGAATTGCCGTCAGCGGCCCGAACGGCTAGAGCGCCGCCCGCCGCCGCCGAAACATGCGCCCAGCCCTAGAAGGATCATTACGTGACCGCAATCATCGACATTCACGCCCGCCAGATCCTCGACAGCCGCGGCAACCCGACCGTGGAGGTCGACATCCTGCTCGAGGACGGCAGCTTCGGCCGCGCCGCGGTCCCCTCGGGCGCATCGACCGGCGCGCACGAGGCGGTCGAAAAGCGCGATGGCGACAAGAGCCGATGGGGCGGGAAGGGCGTCGAGGCCGCGGTCGAGGCGGTCAATTCGGAGATCACCGAAGCGGTGCTCGGAATGGACGCCGAGGACCAGGCCGATCTCGACGCGGCGATGATCGACCTGGACGGCACCGAGAACAAGGGCCGGCTCGGCGCCAACGCGATCCTCGGCGTCAGCCTGGCGGCGGCGAAGGCAGCGGCGGACGCGCGCGGGCTGCCGCTCTATCGCTATGTCGGCGGCGTGTCAGCGCACCTGCTGCCGGTGCCGATGATGAACATCATCAACGGCGGCGAGCATGCCGACAACCCGATCGACTTCCAGGAATTCATGATCGTGCCGGTGGGCGCGGATTCGATTGCCGAAGCGGTGCGCTGCGGCTCCGAAATCTTCCACACGTTGAAGAAGGGGCTCGCCGAGCAGGGGCTGATGACCGCGGTGGGCGACGAGGGCGGCTTCGCGCCCAATCTCGCGAGCACCACCGACGCGCTCGATTTCATCATGCGCTCGATCGACAAGGCCGGGTACACGGCCGGCGACGACGTGATGCTCGCGCTCGATTGCGCGGCGACCGAATTCTTCAAGCAGGGCAAATACGTTATCGCGGGCGAGGGCAAGACGCTGTCGTCGGACGAGATGGCCGCCTATCTCGCCGATCTGGTCGATCGCTACCCGATCTTCTCGATCGAAGACGGCATGGCCGAGGACGATTTTGCAGGCTGGAAGGCGTTGACCGGCCTCGTCGGCGATCGTTGCCAGCTCGTCGGCGACGACCTGTTCGTGACCAATCCCAAGCGGCTGAAGCAGGGCATCGCCGACGGGCTCGCCAACTCGCTGCTGGTCAAGGTCAACCAGATCGGCACGCTCACGGAAACGCTGGAAGCGGTGTCGATGGCCCAGCGCGCGGGCTATACCGCAGTCATGTCGCATCGTTCGGGTGAGACCGAGGACGCGACGATCGCCGATCTCGCGGTCGCCACCAATTGCGGGCAGATCAAGACCGGCAGCCTCGCACGCTCGGATCGGCTCGCCAAATACAACCAGCTCATCCGGATCGAGGAAGAACTGGGCGACGCGGCGCGCTATGCCGGCCGCGCGGTGCTTCGTCGCAAATAGCGGGCATGCGGAAAAAACCTGCTTGATCCGCGAGTCGCGATAGTTAAGATTCGCGCAATGAAGAAGCGCTCGACCTTTGCGGTGATGCTGCGGCGGACATGGATTCCGGCGTTGGGTCTCGTTATCCTGGCCTTCTTCGGCGGCTATGCGGTGCTCGGCCCCAACGGGGTGCTCGCCTATGGCGAATATACGCACCAGCTCGCGATCAAGAAGGTCGAGTACACGAAGCTCGCCGAGCAGCGCGCCGATCTCAAGAACCGGGTGAAACTACTCGATCCGCGCCACGCCAACCCCGATCTGGTCGACGAGCTAACCCGCGAGAAGCTCAACGTGGTCCACCCGGACGAGATCATCATCCCGTTGAATTGAAGGGTGCCGGCGTCCCCGGCGACCGTTCCCGCGATGCCGAAAGACGTGCGCGGATCAAACGCGCGCACTTTCGCGTTTTTCCGGGACATGCGCCGAACGGCTGGCGGCACCGTCCGGGGTGATTGCACCGGGCGGCGAAACCGGCCTATAGGCTCGCCCATTCTCCCTTACGGAAACGAGGTTGTTCCCCCGTGGCCAAAGCACCCGCGCGCCAACGCAAAGCCGAACCCGCCCAACCCAACCGCGAGAGGCCCGACGAGCCCCAGCGGTACGACGCATCCAAGGACGAGCTGCTCGATTTCTACAAGCAGATGCTGCTCATCCGCCGGTTCGAGGAGAAGGCGGGGCAGCTTTACGGGCTCGGGCTGATCGGCGGGTTCTGCCACCTTTATATCGGCCAGGAAGCGGTCGCGGTGGGGTTGCAGACCGCGCTCAGCGATAAGGATTCGGTCATCACCGGCTATCGCGACCATGGCCACATGCTGCTGTGCGGCATCCCTCCCAAGGACGTGATGGCCGAGCTGACCGGCCGCGCCGCGGGCATCTCGAAGGGCAAGGGCGGCTCGATGCACATGTTCAGCGTCGAGCATAAATTCTACGGCGGCCACGGCATCGTCGGCGCACAGGTGCCGCTCGGCACGGGGCTCGCTTTCAGCCACAAATACAATGGCGACGGGGGTGTGGCGCTCGCCTATTTCGGCGACGGCGCGGCCAACCAGGGCCAGGTGTACGAAGCCTTCAACATGGCCGAGCTGTGGAAGCTGCCGATCATCTTCGTGATCGAGAACAACCAATATGCGATGGGCACCAGCGTCAATCGCTCGTCGGCCGAGGACCAGCTCTACAAGCGCGGCGAGAGTTTCCGCATCCCCGGCATCCAGATCGACGGAATGGACGTGCTCGCGGCGCGCGGCGCGGCCGAGGAAGCGCTCGCCTGGGTGCGCGGCGGCAAGGGCCCGATCATCCTCGAGATGAAGACCTATCGGTATCGCGGCCACTCGATGTCCGACCCCGCCAAATATCGCAGCCGCGACGAGGTCCAGTCGGTGCGCGACAAATCCGATCCGATCGAGCACGCCAAGCGCGAGCTCGAGAAGATGGGGGTCAAGGAAGACGCGCTCAAGAAGATCGAGCAGGAGATCAGGAAGGAAGTGAACGAGGCCGCCGATTTCGCGGAGCAGACGCCTGAGCCCGATCCGGCCGAGCTTTATACCGACGTGCTGGTGGAGACCTATTGAGATGGCGATCGAGATCAAGATGCCGGCGCTGTCGCCCACGATGGAGGAGGGCTCGCTCGCCAAGTGGCTGGTGAAGGAAGGCGACGCGGTCAAATCCGGCGACATCATGGCCGAGATCGAGACCGACAAGGCGACGATGGAGTTCGAGGCGGTCGACGAGGGCACGATCGCGAAGATCCTCGTCCCCGAGGGCACCGACGGCGTGGCCGTCGGCGCGGTGATCGCGATGCTCGCCGAGGAAGGCGAGGATGCCTCCTCGGTCCAGGCGCCCGAAGCCGGCGACAAGGTCGAGGCGGGTGAGGGGGCGAACGCGCAGCCCAAGGAAGAGCAGCCCGCCGACAAGGCCCCCAACGCGCCCGAAAGCCCGACCCCGCACAAGGTGGAGACCGGCGCGCGCAAGATGTACGACGCGGCCGAACACGATGCCGAAACGCCCGATGCGGAGATTCCCGAAGGCACCGAGATGGTCAAGATGACCGTCCGCGAGGCGCTTCGCGACGCGATGGCCGAGGAGATGCGCGCCGACGAGCGTGTCTTCGTGATGGGCGAGGAGGTCGCCCAATATCAGGGCGCGTACAAGGTGACGCAGGGGCTCTTGGACGAGTTCGGCGACAGGCGCGTGGTCGATACCCCGATCACCGAATATGGCTTTGCCGGTCTCGGCACGGGCGCGGCGATGGGCGGCCTCAGGCCGATCGTCGAGTTCATGACCTTCAACTTCGCGATGCAGGCGATCGATCACATCGTCAATTCGGCGGCCAAGACCAACTACATGTCGGGCGGGCAGATGCGCTGCCCGGTCGTATTCCGCGGTCCCAACGGTGCGGCCAGCCGCGTCGCCGCGCAGCATTCGCAGAATTACGGCCCTTGGTATGCGAGCGTACCGGGTCTGATCGTGATCGCACCCTATGACGCGCAGGATTGCAAGGGGCTGCTCAAGGCGGCGATCCGCACCGAGGACCCGGTCGTCTTTCTCGAGAACGAGTTGATGTACGGCCGCAGTTTCGAGGTGCCCAAGCTCGATGATTTCGTGCTGCCGATCGGCAAGGCGCGCGTGATGAAGGCGGGCAAGGACGTGACGATCGTGAGCTATTCGATCGGCGTCGGCGTCGCGCTCGAGGCGGCGGAGAAGCTGGACGCGGACGGCATCGACGCCGAGGTGATCGATCTCCGGACGCTGCGCCCGCTCGATACCGCGACCGTGCTCAAATCGCTCGCCAAGACCAACCGCATGGTCGTGGTTGAGGAAGGCTGGCCGACCTGCTCGATTTCGTCCGAGCTCTCGGCCGTCGCGATGGAGCAGGGCTTCGACGACCTCGACGCGCCGGTGCTGCGCGTCACCAACGAGGATGTGCCGATGCCCTATGCGGCGAACCTCGAAAAGCTGATGCTGATCGACAGCGACAAGGTCGTCAGCGCGGTGAAGAAGGTCTGCTACAAAGGCTGAGCGGCTGCGCCGCACGCAGGGCACGCCGGATCCTTGGACAGGCCCAGCGTGCGGAAGCGGAAATCGAGCGCGTCGATGAGGAGCAGCCTGCCCGCGGGGTCTTCGCCAAACGGGACGATGGCACGCATGGCCTCGAGCGCGGCGAGACTGCCCATCATCCCGGTGATCGCGCCGAGCACGCCCTGCTCGGCGCAGCTCGTCTCGGCCCGCTCGGGGTTGGCGCCGACGAGGCAGCGATAGCAGGGCTTGTCCGCTTCCCAGCCGCGGAAGACCGCGAGCTGCCCCTCGAACTGCCCGACCGCGGCAGAGACGAGGGGCACGCGCGCGGCGAGCGCCGCATCGGCGACCGCGAGACGGGTTGCGAAACTGTCCGAGCCGTCGATCACGACCTCCGCATCCGCGATCAGCGCGGCGGCGTTGTCGGGGTCGAGGTGGGCGGGGCGCTCGATCACCCTCACGTCGGGCGTAAGCCGCGCCACCGCAGCGGCGGCGGCCTGCACCTTGGGCGTGCCCTGGTCGGCGGTCGCATAGAGCGTCTGGCGCTGGAGGTTGGAAAGGTCGACCGCGTCGTCGTCGATCAGGATCAGCGTGCCGACGCCCGCGGCGGCGAGATACTGGATCGCCGGGCTGCCGATCCCGCCCGCGCCGAGCAGCGCGACCTTGGCCGATAGCAGCCGCGCCTGGCCGGCGCCGCCGATCTCCTTCAAGACGATGTGGCGGGCGTAGCGGGAAAGCTGGGCGTCGGTGAGCGTCACGGCTGAGCGAAGACGAAGGTCGCGCGGAACCAGCGATCGTCATCGCGCGTGCGCGGCAGCAGGTTCTCGCGCGCGAAGCTCAGAGCGAGGCCGGCGCCGAACTGCTCGACCGTCGGGCAGTCGATCGCGTGCGGAATCACGCGGAGCACCTGCCCGTCGCCGTCGACGAGCACCGCCACGTTGAGGACGATCCGGTAGCGTCCGTCGGCCGCGCGCGGCGGCGCGCAGCGGCCCGACGCCACCTCGTTCGCGACGAAGCCCTGCATCGCCGGGGTGATCGTCCGCGGACTGCGATAGTTGAGTGCCGGCAGCATGCCCCAATCGATTGGCGACGGCTGGGGAAGGTCCTGCGGCGGCTGCGGTCCTGCCTCCGCTGCGGCGGCCGATGGCACCACCTGGAGCGCGAGGAGGAAGGCGGCGATCATCGCCCTGTCGAGCCGAACCCGCCGGCACCGCGCGTCGTATCGTCGAGCGTATCGACCTCGTCGAGCGTGGCGCGCTGGACGGGGGCGGGGACGAGCTGCGCAATGCGGTCGCCGCGCGCGATGGCGAAGGGCTCGCCGCCGAGATTGGCGAGAATCACCTTGACCTCACCGCGATAGTCGCTGTCGATCGTGCCCGGCGTATTGAGGCAGGTGACGCCGTGCTTGAGCGCGAGGCCCGAGCGCGGGCGAACCTGGACCTCATAGCCGGCTGGAATCGCCATCGCGAAACCCGTCGCGACCGCATGCCGTGCGCCCGGGGCGATCGTCACCGCTTCGGCCGCCACGACGTCCATCCCGGCGGCGCCCTCGGTCGCATAGACGGGGAGCGGAAGGTCGTCGCCGTGGGGCAGGCGCTTGATGGCGATCGTGATCGGTTGCATATCGCGGATGTAGCGAAGCGGCGTTCGTTTCGCCAGCGGACGTGTCGACCTACCTATTTTGGCTGAGGGTGATCGCGGATTGCTCCGGTCAGTCGCGATCGGATGCGAGTGCGTCGGCGATCCGCACGGCCAGCCGTTCGGCGACCGCGCGCTTGGGCAGCTTTTCCCAGCTTTCGACGCCGTCGGCGCGGATCAGGTGAACGGTGTTGGCCTCGCCCCCCATCACGCTTTCTCCCTTTGCGCCCGAAACGTCGTTGGCGACGATCCAGTCGGCGCCCTTCTTTTCGCGCTTGGCGGCGGCGTGCTCGATCACCCGTTCGGTTTCCGCCGCGAAGCCGATCAGCAGCGTCGGCCGGTGCGGGCTCTTGGCGAGCATCGCGAGGATGTCGGGATTTTCGGTGAAGGCGAGGCTGGGCGCCGTGCCCGCCTTCTTGATCTTGTGGAGCGTGGGCTCGGTGCGCCAGTCGGCGACCGCGGCGACGAGCACGGCGGCGTCGGCAGGCAGCGCCTGCGCGACCGCATTGGCCATGTCTTGCGCGGTCTCCACATCGACGCGGGTAACGCCCACGGGGGTGGGGAGCGTCACCGGCCCGGCCACCAGTGTGACGCGCGCGCCTTCGACGGCGAGCGCCTCGGCGATCGCGAAGCCCTGCCGCCCCGACGAGCGGTTGGCGAGATAGCGCACCGGATCGATCGGCTCGTGCGTCGGGCCGGCGGTAACCAGGATGTGCCGGCCCGCGAGCCGGCCGGAACACTGCACACCGCCAAGCGCGCGCTCGATCGCGGCGAGGATCGCGCCGGGCTGGGGCAGTCGGCCAGGGCCGGTCTCGCCGCACGCCATTGGGCCTTCGTCGGGCTCGATCACCGTGACGCCGTCGGCGCGAAGCTGCGCGACGTTGCGGCGGGTCGCCGCGTGCTGCCACATGCGCACATTCATCGCGGGCGCGGCGAGAACGGGCTTGTCGGTGGCGAGCAGCAGCGTCGTCGCGAGATCGTCGGCGATGCCGGCGGCCATCCTGGCGAGGAGGTTCGCCGTGGCGGGGACGACGACGACCAGATCGGCCTCGCGGCTGAGCTGGATATGCCCCATCTCGGTCTCGTCCTTGAGATCCCAAAGGCTGGTGAAGACCTGATTTTCGGAGAGCGCGGCGAGCGTCATCGGCGTCACGAACTGCGCGCCGCTTGCCGTGAGCACGCAGCGGACGCCGATCCCGGCCTTGCGCGCAAGCCGGATCAGCTCGCAGGCCTTGTACGCCGCGATGCCGCCGCCGACGATCAGCAGGATACGCTTCATCGGCCGACTCTTGTCACCGTTATGCGGCGCCTGTCGAGCGCGCTCGCGAAAAGGTCGCGGATCGCGTCGGGCGCGAAGGCGATGCCGACCAGCGCGATCGGCGCGACCATCAGTCCCCAATAGAAATTGTCCGCGCGTGCGAATAGCCCGATCAGCGCGGCGAAGGCGGCAATCGTCGCAAGCGAGCGAAGCGCGAGCGGCGCGTTCCATCCGGCCCAGCCGACCAGCGACACGAGCAGCAGCAGCGCGGAAAGCCAGACCGGAAGAATCGCGAGCGCGGTCGAGACCGAAACCGATTCGAGGAAAAAGCCGAACCCCATCATGCCGTTCCATCCCGGTGACGTGAGGTCGCCCGCGCGCACGACCTCGCCGACCGCGTGCATGTGGAGCGCGACCACGCCGGCAAAGACGAGCACTGTCGCGGCCCAGCCCATCGCCTCGCGTCGCTGGCCCTCGGCAAGCGCGATCGCTCCCATGACGAGCACGAACAGCAAGGCGGTTTCGCGCACGAGCATGGCGACGAGGCCGATCGCGACCGCATCGAGCCAGCGACCGGGACGCCGCAGCGCAAGCGACAGCGCGATCAGCAGCCCGGCCCAGATTTCATGGAAGACGGCAAGTCCCGGCTGGACGAACGCAACGAGTCCGCCCGCGAGCAGCACCATGCCCGCGGCGAGCGGCACCGGTGCCTGCAGTGCGGACCTCAGCCGCGCGAGCCACGCGGCGGCGGTGACGGCGGCGAGCGCAAGCAGCAGCGCGGCGGTTGCGATCTGCGGGATCGCGGCTTCGACGACGGCGAGCGTCGGCAGGCGGAAGGCGACGAAGGGGCGCAGCGGATAATGGCCCGAGCGCAGCGCATCGGCCGCGACCTCGTAATAGCCGCCGCCGTGGCGGACGCCCTCCACGATCGAGCGATAGAGCGCGGCATCGGTCTGGCGGTGGCCCGAGGCGTGCTGCCGGGGCTCGGGAAGCGACGACGAGGTCGAAAGCGCAACGACAAGCGCCGCCAGTATCGCGGCCGCCGCGAGGACGACGCGCGCGGTCTGGCGGTCGAGCGCCGCGAAGCGGCTCGCGCGCTCGGTCAGCATGGGCGGGCGAGCGCGGGCCACGATTCAGTGTACCACGAACCAGGTCGCCGCGACGCTCACCGCCGCGGTCAGGATCGCAACCGCGACGTAACGCCAGCCGCCGCCGATCCGCACCACCTCGATCTCGCGCAACGGCGGGGCGGGGGGCGCGCCGCCGGGCGGCGGGTAGCGCGCCTCGAGCCGGCGGACGAGGTCGGGCAGCCGCGTGAGCGTGCGCAGACCGGTGACGATCCGGTCGGCGATCGCAGCCTCCGGCCCGAGCTCGGTCCGGATCCATTCGCGCACGAACGGTGCGGCGGTGTCCCACAGATTGATGTCGGGATCGAGCGCGGTCGCGACGCCTTCGACCATCACCATCGTCTTTTGCAGCAGCAGCAGATGCGGCTGGGTCTGCATGTCGAAATCGCGGGTGATGTTGAACAGCGAATCGAGCATCATCCCGATCGACATGTCCTTGACCGGAAGGCCGCGCATCGGCTCGCCGACCGCACGGAGCGCCGTTGCGAACTCGGCGACATTGTGGTGGGGGGGCACATAGCCCGCCTCGAAATGGATTTCGGCCACACGGCGATAGTTGCCGGTGATGAGTCCGTAGAGGATTTCCGCAAGCCAGACGCGCGCGCGGCGGTCGATCCGGCCCATGATCCCGAAATCGATCGCGGCGATGCGGTTGCCGGGGATCGCGAACAAATTCCCCTGGTGCATGTCGGCGTGGAAGAAGCCCTCCGAGATCGCCTGTCGCAGGAAGGCGTGGACCAGCGTTTCGGCGAGCGAATGCACGTCGTAGCCCGCCGCGATCAGCGCCTCGCGATCCGAAAGCTTGATGCCGTCGATCCATTCGAGCGTGAGCACGCGCCCCGCCGTGCGCTGCCAGTCGATCGCCGGGACGTGATAATGCGGCTCGGCCTCCATCGCCTCGGCGAGCTCGGAGGCCGACGCGGCCTCGCGGCGGAAATCGAGCTCGCGCGCGGTCCAGCGCTTGAAGGTCTCGATGACGAGCCGCGGGCGCAGCCGTGCGGCCTCGCCGCCCAGCGCCTCGAGCTGTGCGGCAGCCCATTCGTAGGTGTCGATCGCGCGCGCGAATTCCTTCTCGATTCCCGGGCGCAGGACCTTGACCGCGACATGGTGGCCATCGGTGGTGATTGCGCGGTGGACCTGCGCAATCGAGGCGGCGCCGATCGGAACCTCCTCGATGGATTCGAACAGCGTATCGAGCGGCTTGCCGAAGCTCGCCCGCAGCGTTTCGCAGATCGTCTCGAACGGAACCGGCGGGAGCGCATCCTGAAGGCGCAGCAGGTCGCGCGCAGCCTCCTCTCCGACCAGATCGGGACGTGTCGCGAGCGTCTGGCCAAGCTTGATCGCGGCGGGGCCGATCGCCTGGAATGCATCGGCATAGCGCGGCACCTCCGGCACGCGCGCGCCGATCCGCGCAATCCGCGCGAGCCGGCGGACGGGCGCGGGCGTGTTCGGATCGCGCTCGATCCCCCGCAGCGCGCCGTAGCGGGCCAGCGTGCGGCCCCATGTGAGCAGGCGCCAGAGATGGACGACGGGGATGGTCACCGGGCGCTCAAATCTTCCACCCCGAATGGATCGCCACCAGCCCGCCGAGCATCGGCTCGACATGCGTGTTCACGAACCCCGCTTCGGCGATCATCCGCCCGAAGGTCGGCATATCGGGGAAGCGGCGGATCGATTCGACGAGGTAGCGATAGCTGTCCTCGTCGTTCGCCAGCAGCTTGCCGACCCTGGGCACGACCCTGTGCGAATAGGCGTCGTACAATTCGGCGAAGCCCGGCCACAGCGTGGTCGAGAATTCGAGGCAGAAGAAGCGCCCGCCGCGCTTGAGCACGCGATGCGCCTCGCGCAGCGCCGCCGGAATATCGGTGACGTTCCGGATGCCGAATGCGATCGTGTAGGCGTCGAAGAATCGGGCGGGGAACTGGAGCGTCTCGGCATCGGCCTCGGTCCAGACGAGACCATCGAGGCCGCGCTGCTGCGCGCGCTCGATGCCGACCTCGAGCATCGCGGGGTTGATGTCGGCAACCGTCACGGCCGCGCCCGCGCGGGCAAGCCGGAAGGCGATGTCGCCGGTGCCGCCCGCCATGTCGAGGATCTGTTCGTCCTTGCGTGGCTTCACGCGCCGCACGAAGCGGTCCTTCCACAGCCGGTGCATGCCGCCCGACATGGCGTCGTTCATCAGGTCGTAGCGGCTCGCGACGCTGGTGAAGACGCCGCCCACGCGCGCGGTCTTCTCCTCGGGGGCGATGTCGGCGTAGCCGAAGGACACGGTGTCGATCATGTGCGGCGTGTAGCCAAGCCTTGTTGGGGGAGCAAACGCATCGTAGCTGCAGCGGAGTCATGCCGGAACTCCCCGAAGTAGAAACCACCGTCCGCGGCCTGCGCCCCGTGCTCGAAGGGCAGCGGATCGCGCGCGTCCAGGCGCGACGGGCGGACCTCAGGCGCGCGATCCCGCCCGATCTCGGCCAGCGGCTGACCGGTGCGGTGGTGACGGGGCTCGGGCGACGCGCGAAATACGGGCTGATCGACACCGATCGCGGCGACACGCTGGTGTTCCATCTCGGCATGTCGGGGCGCTGGCGAGTCGATCCCGAACAGGTGCTGCCGCACGACCACCTGCTGATCGAGACCGAGGCCGGGCGGCGGCTCGCGCTCAACGACCCGCGGCGATTCGGTTCGCTCGATCTGGTGCCGACCGAAGCGCTCGGCGTGCTTCCGCCCTTTGCCGCGATGGGGCCCGAACCGCTGGCGCCTGATTTCACCGCCGCATATCTGAAAGGCGCGCTCGCGGGCCGCAGCGCGCCGATCAAGGCGCTGCTGCTCGATCAGCGGATCGTCGCCGGGCTGGGCAATATCTATGTGTGCGAGGCGCTGCACCTCGCGGGAATCGCGCCTTCGCGCGCGGGCGGGCGCATTGGACTGACGCGGCTCGAGGCGCTCGTCGCGGCGATCCGTGCGGTGCTCGCGGCGGCGATCGAGGCGGGCGGCTCCACCTTGCGCGACTTCGCCCGACCCGACGGCGAGCTCGGCTATTTCTTCAAACAGTGGCGTGTCTATGGCCGCGAGGGGGAGGCGTGTTCGTGCGGCGCACCCGTGCGACGGCGGACCGAAGGCGGCCGCTCGACGTTCTGGTGTCCGCAATGCCAGCATTAGGCATGCGCGCGACGGGTTTGCGGAGGTCGATATGCTCATGCTACAGGCGCCGCCGATGAACAGGGGCAAGGACACGGGCCTGGTCGAGGGCCACCGCCCCGGCCGTCGGGCGCAAAGCAACCTCCAGTGACCAGCAGCACCGACAGCGCGGGGCTTCCGCCGCCCCCCTCGGCCGACCTCGCGCAGGCCGAGGACACCGGCGCGCCGGGGCACGGCCATCACCAGCAGGGGCTGGTCAAGCTCGCGGTCGGCGCGATCGGCGTCGTGTTCGGCGATATCGGCACGAGCCCGCTCTACGCCTTCCGCGAGACCTTTGCGGGGCATCACCCGCTCACGCTCGATGCCGCGCACATCATGGGCGTCGTCAGCCTGATGTTCTGGTCGATGATGATCGTGGTGACGCTCAAATACGTCTCGATCATCATGCGCGCGGACAACAAGGGCGAGGGCGGCAGCCTGGCGCTGCTCGCGCTCGTGTCGGGGCGCACCGCGAGCAAGCGCTGGACGCGCGGCATCATCCTGCTCGGTGTGTTCGCAACCGCGTTGTTCTACGGCGACAGCATGATTACCCCCGCCGTTACCGTGCTCGGCGCGGTCGAGGGGCTTGCGATCGCCGCGCCCGCGCTGGGCGGGCTGGTGATGCCGATCGCAATCGTCATTCTCGTCGCCCTGTTCGCGATCCAGAGCGGCGGCACCGCGCGCGTGGGCGCGTTCTTCGGGCCGGTGATGCTCTTCTATTTCGCAGTGATCGCGGTGCTCGGCGTCATCAGCATCGTCCATACGCCGGGCATATTGTGGGCGCTGTCGCCCACCTATGCGGTGCGCTTCTTCCTCTCCGACAGCCTGAGCGCCTTCCTCGCATTGGGCTCGGTCGTGCTCGCGGTGACGGGCGCCGAGGCGCTCTATGCCGATATGGGGCATTTCGGGCGCAACCCGATCCGCATTTCGTGGCTGGTGTTCGTGCTGCCGGCGTTGGTCTGCAATTATATGGGGCAGGGCGCGCTGCTGTTCCGCGAAGGGCCGACCGCGCTCGAAAGCCCGTTCTACATGCTCGCGCCGACAAGCCTTCAGCTCCCGCTCGTGATCCTCGCGACGGCGGCGGCGATTATCGCCAGCCAGGCGGTCATCACCGGCGCCTTCTCGGTGACGCAGCAGGCGATCCAGCTCGGCTTCATCCCGCGGCTGCGCATCGAGCACACCAGCGCGGCGACCGCGGGGCAGATCTACATCCCGCTGGTCAACTGGCTGCTGATGACGATGGTCATCCTGCTCGTGCTGTTCTTCCAGACCTCGTCGAATCTCACCTCGGCCTATGGCATCGCGGTGACGGGCGCGATGCTGATCGACACCTGCCTGCTCGCGGTGGTGCTGTTCCGGCTGTGGAACTGGCCGGTTTATTACGCGGTGCCGCTGCTCGCGCTCTTCGTCCTCGTCGACGGCGCCTATTTCACCGCGAACCTCACCAAGGTGCCGTCGGGCGGCTGGTTCCCGCTGCTGGTCGGCCTCATCATCTTCGCCGTGCTCACCACCTGGGCCAAGGGCCGCCAGCTCATGATCGAGCGGCTGCGCGAGGCGGCGATGCCGATCAAGGTGTTCATCCAATCCGCCGCCAACGCCGCCTCGCGCGTGCCCGGCACCGCGGTGTTCATGACCTCGACGCCGGAGGGGGTGCCGCACGCGCTGCTCCACAATCTCAAGCACAACAAGGTGCTCCACGAACGCGTGATCCTGCTGACCGTGAAGATCGCCGACGAGCCCTATGTCGGAGAGGCCGAGCGGCTGACGCTCGAGGATCTCGGCCAGGGCTTCCACCGCATGATTATCCGTTACGGCTTCATGCAGGAAGCCGACGTGCCCGCGGCGCTCGCGCGCGTCCATAGCTGCGGCGCGGACTTCAAGATGATGGACACCAGCTTCTTCCTCGCGCGCCAGACGCTGCTTCCCGCGGCGCGGCCAGGCATGATGCTATGGCGCGAGAAGCTGTTCGCATGGATGCTCAGAAACGCGGAAAGCGCGATGGAATTCTTCCGCCTGCCCACCAATCGCGTGGTCGAACTCGGTAGCCAGGTGGAGATTTGAGGACCGCGAGCGGGGGCCGCTTGACCGTCCCCGATCGGCTTTCTATAGGCCGCGCCTCCACGGAGAGCGTGGCGGAGTAGCTCAGCTGGTTAGAGCAGCGGAATCATAATCCGCGTGTCGGGGGTTCAAGTCCCTCCTCCGCTACCAACCGTGAAAGCCCCGAAAGGATCGTTCGCCACCAGCATCGCATCGTCGCGCGCGAGCGCCACGAGGGTGAGGCCGTGCGCGCGCGCGTGGTCGATCGCCATCGTCGTCGGGGCGGAGATGCCGACCAGCAACGGCGCGCGCGCGACCAACGCCTTGTCGACCATTTCGAAGCTGATCCGCGAGGTGACGAGGAGGAAGCCGTCGAGCGTGGTGTCGGCGCGCGCGGCGTGACCGATCAGCTTGTCGAGCGCGTTGTGGCGGCCGACATCCTCGAACGCGGCGAGGATGCGGCCATCGCGGTCGCACGCGGCGGCGGCGTGGACCGCGCCGGTCGCGCGGTTGAGCGGCTGGGCATCGCGCAAGGCGGCGAGCGCGGCGAAGAGCGCGGGCGGCGCTATCGTTGGACACGGCGGCGGGGCGGCAACGGGGCGGACGACCTGCTCGAGCCCGGCGATGCCGCACAGGCCGCAGCCGGTGTCGCTGCTGCGATGACGAACCCGGTCGTGGATGCGTTCGGCGCATCGTTCGGCGAGAATGACGCGGACGATGGTTCCCGCGGGAGGGGTGGCGACGTCGATGTCACAGATGTCGGCGGCGGTGTCGGCGAGGCGTTCGGTGAGCATGAAGCCGGTGGCGAACTCGAGGAGCGCGGCGGGTGTCATCATCATCACCGCATAGCCGAGGCCGTTGACCTCGATCGCGACGGGGGCCTCGACCGCGATCTCGCGTGCGCCCGGCTGCGTGCCGGTGGGCGTCAGGATCGTCAGCGGTTCGGGGCGCGATGACGTCATAACGCCGCGAGGTCCGCCGGGGTGTTGATGTTGGCGAGTGGGGCGGGCGCGGGGACCGGCGTCGCGTCGATCGCCTCGGCCCAGCGACGGATCGAGAGAGCCGCGGCTTTTGGTTTGTGCTCCCGCGCGGGCGGGAGGCTGAGCTGGGGTCCCGCCGGCGCGGGAACACTTAGGTGACGAATCAGGGCATCGGCCTCGGATGCCGGCCAGTGGCCGAGGATAGGGGCGTCGGCGCAATAGCTGGGGAGAGCGGTTGCGAGTTTCGCCAGCAACGCCGCCGGCACGCGCGGCATGTCGCAGCCGATCGTCAAGACCGAGGCGAAGCCGTGCGTCCGGGCGTGCGCGAGCGCGGCGGCGATCCCGCCGAGCGGGCCGACGCTGGGCCGGGGACGGTCGGCGAGGCATGTCCAGCCCGACAGGTCGCGCCCGCACACCACCAGCGCGTCCACATGGCCGCGCAGCGCGTCGGCCGCGTGGTCGATCAGCCGCTTGCCACCCCACTCGGCGAGCGCCTTGTCGCTGCCGAAGCGGCTCGCGGCGCCGCCGGCGATGACCGCGCCGAGGATCAGCGCGCTGCCTCGATCCGCACCGGCACCGATTTGCCCGCGGGGACGTGGCTTTCCTTGGCGTGGTGCGCGAGCGGGATCAGCGGGTTGCACTCGGGATAATAGGCGCCGAGGCAGCCTTCGGGGATCTCATAGGCGACGACGCGCAGGCCCTCGACGCGGCGAAGCACATTGTCGCCGGCATCGCTGACGAGCGCGATCTCGTCGCCGTCAGTCACCTTCTCACGCGCCATATCCTCCTTGTTCATCAACACGATGTCGCGCGTTCCTTCGATCCCGCGGAAGCGATCGTGATAGCCGTAGATCGTGGTGTTGAACTGGTCGTTCGAGCGCAAGGTCATCAGCCGATAGCGGCCGGGCGCGTCGGCGAACCCGGTCGAGCGCAGTTCCTCGGGGACATTGAATTCGGCCTTGCCGCTTTCGGTCGCCCATTCGCGATGTGCGGCCTTGTTGCCCTTCCAGAAGCCGCCTGGAGTCCACAGCCGCTGGTTGAAGTCCTTGAACTTGTCGGGATAGGTCGCCTCGATCGCGTCGCGGACCGTGGCGTAATCGCCCACCCAGTCGTCCCACGGCACCTTGGGATTGGGCGCGAGCGTCGCCCTGGCGATGCCGGCGACGATTGCGGGTTCGGAGAGGAGGTGCGGGCTGGCGGGGCTCGCCTTGCCGCGCGAGCCATAGATATTGCTGAACGAGTCCTCGATCGTCACCGCCTGCGGGCCGGTGGCCTGCATGTCCGCCTCGATCCGGCCGAGGCAGGGGAGCAGGTAGCAGGTCTTGCCCGGCACGAGGTGCGAGCGGTTGAGCTTGGTCGCGATATGGACGGTGAGCGGGAGCTTCGCCCAGCTCTCCTCGGTCTGCGCGCTCTCGGGGATCGCGCGCAGGAAGTTGCCGCCCAATTGGATGAACGCTTGGCACGTGCCGTCGCGGATCGCTTCGCAGGCGGCGACGGTGTCCCAGCCTTTTTCCCTGGGCGGCTCGAAGTCATACAGTTTCTTGAGCAGATCGAGCGGGGCAAGCTCGGGCTTCTCGGTAATGCCGACGGTGCGCTGGCCCTGGACGTTCGAATGGCCACGCACCGGCCCCATCCCCGCGCCGGGCTTGCCGATGTTCCCGCGCAGCAGCATCAGGTTGACGAGCATGTGGACGTTGTCGATGCCATTGCGGTGCTGGGTGAGTCCCATCCCGTAGACCGCGATCACCCTGTCCGAGCGGCAATAGGTGGCCGCGGCCGCCTCGATCGCGTCGCGGGGCAGGCCGCTTTCGGTGACGATGTCGTCCCAGCTCGTCTCGCGTGCCTTCTTGGCAAAGGCATCGAAGCCTTTGGTATGCTGGGCAATGAAGTCGTGATCGAGCACCGGCGGTTCGCCCGCGGCGCGTGCCGCATCGTCCGCCTCGATCGTGTATTTGCACATGCCCATGATCGCCGCGATGTCGCCGCCGGTCTTCACCTGGTGGTACTGGCTCGAGATCGGCGTCGCGCGCCGCGTGAGCATCTGCACCGGGTTCTGCGGGTTGATGAAGCGTTCGAGCCCGCGTTCCTTCAAGGGGTTGAAGGTGACGATCTCGACCCCGCGCTCGGCGCATTTCTGCAAGGGATGCAAGAAGCGCGGGCTGTTCGAGCCGGTATTCTGGCCGAAGAAGAAGATCGCGTCGCACTCGTCGTAATCTTCGAGATGGATCGTGCCGACCGGCGAACCGATCGCCGACTTCAAGCCCACGGACGTGGTCTCGTGGCACATGTTCGAGCTGTCGGGCAGGTTGTGGCTGCCGTACATCCGCGCGAGCAGCGAATACATGTACGAGGTTTCGAGGCTCGCGCGGCCCGAGGCATAGAAGACGACCTTCTTGGGATCGTAGGTCTTCAAATGTGCGCCGATATCCTCGAATGCCTCGGCCCAGCTCACCGCGACATATTTGTCGGTGGCGTCGTCGTAGCGCATCGGATGCGTCAGTCGGCCCGCCTGTTCAAGGTCGTGGTCGGGCCAGGTGCGCAGCTCGGTGAGGCTGTGTTGTTGGAAGAAATCGGGCGTGACGCGAAGGCTGGTCAGCTCCCAGGCGGTCGCCTTGGCGCCGTTCTCGCAGAATTCGGCGATGTGCGGCTCGCGCGGCTTTCCCCAGGCGCAACTCACGCACATGAAGCCTTCGGGCTTGTTCTGGCGCGAAAGCTGGAGCGCTTCGGCGGGCGGCAGCTTCTCCTTCGCGATGATCTTCGCGACCGACTTCATCGAGCCCCAGCCGCCCGCCGGGCCCTTGTAGGGCGTGGTGTCGATGTCGCGGTCCGCCATATGCGCTCTCCTTGGCTTCAAGGTGCAACTCAAACGAGGGTCGTGCAAAGCATTTCTGAGCGTTCGGTGCCGGGCACCTTTTCCCATGTTGCAACAGCGGAGCCTTCATCTCTAGAGCGGTTCCGACAACGCCGCCGTTCGTTTCGAGCGACGTCGAGACACGTCGGAAGCCGATGAAGCGTTTCTCGACTGCGCTCGAACGAACGGGGGAAATCACGCAGGACTGTTTCATGGCCACGCACTCGACTCGTATGCTCATCCTCGGTTCCGGCCCCGCGGGGCTTTCCGCCGCGATCTACGGAGCGCGGGCCGGGATGAAGCCGATCCTCGTCCAGGGCATCCAGCCCGGCGGGCAGCTTATGACCACCACCGACGTCGAGAACTATCCGGGCTTCGCCGACGTGATCCAGGGCCCGTGGCTGATGGAGCAGATGCAGAAACAGGCCGAGCATGTCGGCACGACGCTGGTGTGGGACACGATCGTCGATGTCGACCTGACGCGCCGGCCCTTCCGCCTCGTCGGCGACGGCGGGGACATCTATGAAGGCGACGTGCTCGTGATCGCGACCGGCGCGCAGGCCAAGTGGCTCGGGCTCGACAGCGAGGAGGCGATGAAGGGCAAGGGCGTCTCCGCCTGCGCGACGTGCGACGGCTTCTTCTATCGCGGCAAGAAGGTGGCAGTGATCGGCGGCGGCAACACCGCGGTCGAGGAGGCGCTGTACCTCACCAACCATTCGCCCGACGTCACCCTGATCCACCGCCGCGACAGCCTGCGCGCGGAGAAGATCCTCCAGGAGCGGCTGTTCGCGCATAAGGGCGTCAACGTGCTCTGGAACACGGAGGTTCACCGCTTCGTCGGCGGCGGGGCGCCTGAGGGGCTGGTCGCGCTCGAGCTCAAGGACACCGTGACGGGCGCGCTGTCGACGCTCGATGTCGAGGGCGGCTTCGTCGCGATCGGCCACCATCCCGCCACCGAGCTGTTCCGCGGACATCTGGAACTCGATGCCGACAGCTACATCAAGGTCGAGACGGGGAGCACGCGCACCAGCATTCCCGGCGTGTTCGCGTGCGGCGACGTGATGGACAAGATCTATCGCCAGGCGGTCACCGCCGCGGGCACCGGCTGCATGGCCGCGCTCGACGCCGAGAAGTTCCTCGCCGAAGCAGATTTCGAGAAGGTCGCCGAAGCGGCGGAGTAACGCTCGCGCTCGTGTTCCCGCGAAAGCGGGAACCCAGAGTTGCTAAGCGCAACGCCTGCAATTCTGGGCTCCTTCTTTCGCAGGAGCGCATAATCAATCGAAGGTCGCGCCCCAGCGGCGCTTGGTGCGCTCGCGCCAGTGGCCGCGGTGATAGGCGTCGGACGCGAGCAGCGGCATCACGCTGCCCGCCTCGGCGAACACCATCTGCTCGAGCGCGGTCGATACCTTGCCCCAGCTCGCCGCTTCCTTGAGCGTCGAAGACGAGCACGCGCCGTCGCGCACGTCGGCGACGGTGATCTGCACCGCATATTTGTGCACCTCGACATCCTCGTGGCCGAGGATTTCGGCACACACGACGGTGTCCTGGATGAAGTTCTTGGGCACCCCGCCGCCGATCATCAGCAGCCCGGTCGTCCCCGCCTTGATCTTGATGTCGGTGAGCTCCCGGAAATCGGCGATCGAATCGATCGTCATATACGGCCGCTGCGCCTTCATGGCGTCGACTTGGTGCTTGACCAGCCCGAAGCCGGCGCTCGAATCGGTGAAGGCCGGGCAGAAGATCGGCACATCGTGCTCGTAGGCCAGCTTGACGAGGCTGTTGTCCTTCTTGCCGTGCTCGACCAGATACCTGCCCATCTCGCGAATGAACGCGCGCGACGAATAGGCCTTGGGCTCGAGGCCGTTGGCGATCTGGTTGATCGTGAAGTCGCAGTCCTGGAGCTGCTCCTCGTCGATATAGGTGTCGTAGATGCGGTCGATGTAGAGCGAGCGCAGCGTGTTGTCGTCCGGGATTTCAAGCGCTTGATAGTGTTTGTGGCCAAGCCCTTCGAAGAAATCCATGTCGACGATGGTGGCGCCGGTGGCGACGATCCCGTCGATCATGTTCGAGCGCACGAGCTCGGCATAGAGGTCCATGCACCCGGCCGCCGAGGTCGAGCCCGCGACGACGAGGAAGATCGAGCACTCCTTGTCGGCGAGCATCTGGTTGTAGATGCCCGTCGCGCGCGCGAGATCGCGGCTGGTGAAGCTCATCTTGCCCATCGCGTCGATGATCGGCCGCGCGTCGAAGCTGGTGATGTCGATATGCTCTACCGTCTTGGCGAGCAGCTCGGCCTTGCGGACGTCGTTGGGGGCGGCAGGCGTGCCGAATTCGGTGTCGGACATGGTGATGCTCCATAATTCCCCTCCCGCTTGCGGGAGGGGCTAGGGGAGGGCGTGTCGCCGCTCCGTTGAAATGAACAGGCCCTCCCCCGACCCCTCCCGCACGCGGGAGGGGGGAAGAGCAGGAGTGAGACTGGTTACAGCGTCACGACGTTCGATGCGACCTCGGCCTCATATTCGGCGTAGAGGCTTGCCATCGGCTCGTCGTCGACGATCACCGTCTCGTCCGATCCGAAGCCGTTGAACGCGGTGCGCATCGCCGAGCCGTA